>JAYVQK010000112.1:0-2128 GCA_043757005.1 Verrucomicrobiaceae bacterium | reverse complement strand
AATCGCCATCGGCGCTTACAAGGAAACCGCCAAGAGTTTCAACCTCCACGGCGTCGTCCTTCAATCCGCGGCTAAAGCCGTAGGCATCACCGACTCCCTCACCGATCCTACCGCCTCCTGGAAGCTCATCGCCAACTGACTTTTTCACGCGACGCAGGTTACCTATGAGCTACCCGCGCTTTGCACTTCATACCGTCTTTCATAATTAAAAAAGACTCCGCGGAGTAGGAGGGACTTGTATGGCCGGAGCGCGCGCGTCCCGCGTGCTGCGTTGGGCATCCTGCCCGGCGCAAGAGAGACGAGCCATTCAGAGAGAGGCGCGCTTCCCCTACACCGAACGCCGCTCTGCGCCGGGCAGGATGCCCGCCGCTGCACGCAGGATGCGTGCGCTCCGTCCGAACAAGCCGCTCGGCGTAGTGAGTCTTTTTAAATTTTGGAAGGCGATCTGAATGTCACAGTGCAGCGTGGGGAGTTCCAAAAAGAAGACGGTATCCGCACTTGCGAGAGCGGCCCTTGCTGGGCACCGTCTGCGCGTTCGCCCATCGCGAACAAATCCATTTTTCCATGCCACCAAAAACTGCGCCCGCTCCGACTGAAACCATCAAACACTACATCCTCGACACGAATGTGCTGATCCACGATCCCGCCTCGCCATTCCAATTTAAGAACAACACCGTCTGGATTCCGGTGGAGGTTTTCGAGGAGCTAGATCGGTTTAAAAGCGAAAGCTCCACGCGCGGCGTGAACGCTCGCGAGGTGCATCGCCGCTTGAGCGACCGCTTTAAAAACGCCAAGGATATGCAGGATGGCGTTGTGCTGGAGAATGGCGGGCGGCTGCGCGTTTGCGTGAATCCGCTCGCGCGCATCGTGGAAGGAAATTGGGAGATGGTGAGCGATTCGCCGCGCTTCCAGACGTTGCGCGATCTCTTCCCCGACATGACGAGTATGGACAACCGCATCATCGCCGCCGCCTGCGCCGTGGCCGATGGGGAGAAGGCTCCCGTGATCCTCGTCACCAAAGATCTGAACATGATGCTCAAGGCGCGCACGCTCGGGCTCGAAGCGCAGGACTACCGCACCGACCGCGTGGAGGACGACGACATCAAGCTCACCATCCGCCACAAGGGCGAGGAATTCGAGACGCTCGACGTGCCCGCGCACACGCTGCAAGCCTTTGCCAGCCAAGAGACGATCTTGCTCTCCGAGGCCGCTCACTTTTTACAAAACTACTACATCCTCCTGCGCAACGAAGAGGAGCACACCCACGCCATCCCCGCGCGCCACATGGGCGGCGGCGTCGTGCGCAAGCTGCGGCGCGACCGCGTGACGATCCGTGGCGGGCGCTCGCTCGCCGCGCTGAATCTCGGCCAGCGATTCCTGCTCGATGCGCTCTACGACCCCACGATCTCGCTCGTCACCGTCTATGGCAAAGCGGGCACCGGCAAGACGCTGCTCACCGTCGGCGCTTCGCTGGAGCAGGTGCAGAGCGGCGAGTTTGAGAAAATGCTCATCACACGAGTCATCATGCCCACCGGCAAAGACATCGGCTACCTGCCGGGCCGCGTGGAAGAAAAGATGGCCCCGTGGGTGCAGCCTGCATTCGACGCGCTAGAGCTATTGCTCACCAAGCCCCGCAAGCCCGAGCAGTTCGACAACAAGAAGCAGAGCCAGCGCAAGACCGACGACACCGCGCACTTTAGCGGCAGCACTGCTCCGCAGAAAATCATGCGCCCATGGGATCAGCTCATCGCCACCGGGCAGATCGAAGTAGAGGCCATCACCCACATCCGCGGGCGCAGTATCCCCAACGCCATTTTCATCGTGGACGAAGCGCAACAACTCACCCCGCACGAAGCCAAGACACTCATCACCCGCATGGGCAAGGGGAGCAAAATCATCGTCATCGGCGACCTCGGACAAATTGATAATCCCTACGTGGACGCCCACACCAACGGCCTCGTCTATGCCCGCAACCGCCTGCAAGGCCAGCCCTGGATGGCCCACGTCAATCTCTTCAAAGGCGAGCGCAGTGAAATGGCCGAAGTCGCCGCAAACCTCATGTAGCCTAGCGCGGCAGCGATGATACTATCTCCAAGAACTAAACAGATCGTAGCAAAGCCAAGGAGCG
>JAYVQK010000111.1:0-2139 GCA_043757005.1 Verrucomicrobiaceae bacterium | reverse complement strand
TTGTTTCATCAGTGGCTTGAAAAAATTCTAGTGCGGCCTTCGAGTGGCTCGTCTCTCTCGCTCTGGGTAAGATGCCCAACGCTGCACGCGGGCGGCGCGTGCTACGGCTATACAGGTTTGTGGAGTCTTCTTTATTTTCCGCACTAAAACAACGGGGCCTCCACTTTTCTAGCTGTGGATGATGAGCTCGATGTCTTCCGGTAGGTTCGACGCGACGCGCTCGACGACGTTGCCTTTTAAGAGCTTCGCCATATTGGAGCGGTGCGAAGAGCCGAGCATGACGAGATCTGCGCCGAGCGTGGCGGCGATGTCCACGATGGTCCCGGCGGGCTCTACAGAGACGGCGTAGATGGGCTGGACGCAGACGCCCATTTCTTCGCCGAGCTTGAGCATGAGGGACATGATGGTGGCGGCTTGTGGGTCGTCCTGCCACTTTGCGCGGCGTCCGCCACTGGCTTGTGCGGCTCCGAGGATGACGGCGATTTCTTTTACGTAGAGGACGCAGAGGACAGCTTTGTGGAGCTGTGCTTCTTTGAGTGCAAATCGCAGGACGGGCGTGATGCCGCGCGCGGAGACGAGGATTTTGCGGCCTTCTTCGAGGGCGGATGGGCGCAGGCGGGCGAGGGCTTCGGGGCTCACGCTGTCGGCGACTTCTTTGGCGACGGTGATGGTGGCGAGGCCGCTGGCTTTGTGCGAGAGGGCACGCAGCCAGAAGCCGATGCTGAGCACGATGACGACGAAGAAGAGGGCGAGGTGTTTTTCATACGCGAGGGAAACCTCGACGCAGAAGAGGATGGCGAAGGTGATGCCGAAGAGGCCGCGTTCCCATTTTTGGAGGGCGAGCTGTTTATTAAAGGTGCAGGAGCCGAGGTTCACCGTGATCGCGCCGACGACGCCGATAGCGTAAAGTTCGCCGAGGCTTTCCATGGCGCGGTCGGGGTTGAAGTAGGTGATGAGCAGGACGAGGCAGGGCATCGTGGCGGCGACGTAGAGCGGGAGCTTGGGCACGCCGTGGCGATTCAGCGCGAGGAAAGAGCGGGGCATTTCGCCATCGCGGGCGAGTGTGTAGAGCATACCGATGAGGGCGGCGATGGCGGTATTTACTGCGCTGAGGAGGAGCAGGCCGACGACGATGCCGACGACGATGCCCATGCCCGCGCCGAAGCCGTGGCCGAGTAGTTTGGTGCCAAATTCCTCGCCGAGAACGCGGAGGATGTGGGAGCTGTCCTCTTGCAGGCGCTCGGTCATTGTCTGTTCGGGATTGAAGGCCGAGTGCGTCCATTTCCATAAAGAAACGGTGGCCCAGCCGAGCATGATCGTGCCGATGACGACCTCTAGGGCGACGGGGATGATGGCGCGGCGGGCGGAGCAGACGACGTTGGGTTTGTCTTGGGAGCAGCCTTTATCGAGCTTCATCACGCCGGTGAGGCTGGCGATGGCCTCGACGCCGCTGAGGGCGAGGATGGAGCTGACGAAGGCCGCCCAGGCATTGCCGAGCGAGTGTCCGGCGGGTGGCGGGGCGAGGTCGGTGGTGAAATAGGGCATGGCCATCGCGATCAGCACAAAGACGAGGATGACCATCGGCACCGCAAGCGCGACGGCGAGCCCGCCGCTGTGGCGAGGGCCGTAGGAATTCAGCACGCCAAAGGCGAGGACGGCAATAATCGCCACGCTGGGCACCCAACCGTTCGGCAGATTTGGGGCGAAATATTTGATCGCATCGTAGGCACTGAGCGAGGCGGTGACGGTGAGGTCTGCGACTAAAAGGAGTGCCCCGACTACGGCGAGCGCCCTCCCTTGAGATCGCGCGGCGGAATAGACGCCGCCGCCATCCGGGAAGTGTTTGCAGACGATGATGTAATTGATCCCGACGAGCCCGGTGACGAGGCAGACGGCGATGACGGTGTGCAGCGATGCAAAACCGAGCGCGAGGAAGGCGTAGCCGATGACGTAGGCTTTGCTCGTGCCCCAGTCGCCGTAAAGCAGCGCGGCTGCGCGTTTCCAATCCAAGTTGCGGGGGCGTGCGACATCAAGGGACGATTCCATGGTGAGTGAGTGTGATTTTTAAAAAAAGCGCAGGCCGAGTGGCGTGCGAAAAGTATCAGTTCGCGAGCGAGCGCGGTGCAGAGGGGTGGTTCG
>JAYVQK010000110.1:0-8247 GCA_043757005.1 Verrucomicrobiaceae bacterium | reverse complement strand
CTCGATGTCATGCTCATCGGTTTCATTCACTTTGTCCTCATTGTCGAGGCTCTTCGATAGTGTGAACACGCCCTAGCAAGAGCGCGAGGAGCGAGCGGCGCGGTTCATTGGGTGGTGGGCTCTTGTTCGCCGGGGAGGAGGTGGAGGTGGGTGAGGGCTTGGCCGATGAGGAAGAGGGAGCCGCAGAGGAGGATTCGCTCGGGGTGCTGGCGGGCGGTGGTGAGGGCGGTGGCGAGGCTGTCGCACGCGGTGCCGCCGGTGAGGGTGGCGAGGGCGGCGGGGGGGAGGGCGCGTGGGTTATTCACGGGTAGGCAGAGGACTCGGGCGGCGAGGGGGAGGAGGGGGGCGATGACGCCGGGCACGTCTTTATCGGCGAGGACTCCGAGGAGGAGGGTGGCCTTTTCGCCGGGGAATTCTTCGCGCCATGTTTGGGCGAGTTGCTGGGCGGCGTGGGGATTATGCGCGCCGTCGAGGATGAGGCGGGCGTCTTCTGCGCGTTGGAATCGGCCCGGCCATTCGCAGTGGGCGAGGGCTTTGGTGATGGCGCGGGGATCGGGGCGGATGCCTGCTTTGATGAGGGCGGCGAAGGCGAGGGCGGCGTTCCAGCGTTGGTGGCTGCCGCCGAGTGAGAGGGTGAAATTTTCCGCCAATGGTGCGGTGATGAAGGTGATGGGGGCGCGGTGGCGGGCGGCGGTTTCGCGGAGGACGCGCTCGGCGTCGGGCGGCTGTGGCGCGGAGACGACGGGGATGCCGGGCTTGATGATGCCGGCTTTTTCCGCCGCAATTTCGGCGAGGGTGGAGCCGAGGTAGGCGGTGTGATCGAGGCCGATGGGGGTGATGACGCTGACGGCGGGGGTGACGATATTCGTGGCGTCCATGCGCCCGCCGAGGCCGGTCTCTAGGACGACCCATTCGGCGCGTTGCTGCTGGAACCATCGCAGGGCGGTGGCGGTGGCGATTTCAAAAAATGTGGGCTCGATCTGCTCGCGCTCTATTGCCGTGCGGACGGCGGTGAGCCCTTCGGCGAGGTGGGCATCCGGGATACAGGCGGTGCCGATGCGGATGCGTTCGCGGAAATGCACGAGGTGGGGCGAGGTGTAGAGGCCGGTGCGGAGGCCCGAGGCATCGAGCATGGCGGCAAGCATGGCGCAGACGGAGCCTTTGCCATTCGTCCCGGCGATGTGGAGGAAGCGGGGCGCTGGGCTCGGGAGGTCGAGGGCGGCGTGGAGGCGCAGCATGGTTTCGAGGCCGAGTTTGATGCCGTGGACTTGGTGCGAGTAGAGCCAGGCGAGTGAGGCGTGTGGCATTTGGTGGATGTGTGTGTTGGAATTTGGGCTTTGCACTCTAATCTCCGCCACGCAAAAGCATCTCCTCTTTTCCACATACCATGACCACCCAAGACACGTCTCTCATCATCCTCGCACTCGCCGCAGTCGGCGCGCTGGTGCTCTTCGTCACGCGGTGGAAGATGAATGCTTTCCTCGCGCTGATCCTCGCTTCGCTGATCGTGGGGGCCGGGGCGGTGTGCATGGGGATCGTGCCGGTGGGGGGGAAGGAGCCGCTGACGATGGTGAATGCGGTGGATGCGTTTGGCGCGGGGCTGGGCAAGTCGCTGGGCGGGATCGCGACGGTGCTGGGGCTGGGGACGATGCTGGGGAAGCTGCTGGTGGAGTCGGGCGGGGCGGTGGTTTTGGCAAAGCGGTTTGCGGCGTTCTTTGGGCCAAAGCGGGTGATCTGGTGCATCATGGCGCTGGCGATTGCGGTGGGGCTGCCGACTTGGTTTGCGGTGGGGCTGGTGTTGTTACTGCCGATTTTGCTGACGCTGACGGCGGAGACGAAGACGCCTTTCCTGATGCTCACGATCCCGCTGTTGTCGTGTCTTTCCGTGATGCACGGAGTCATGCCGCCGCACCCTGGGCCGGTGGCGGCGATTGCGAAGTTCGCGGAGTTTGGGCTGAAGCCAAACATGGGGCTGGTGCTGATGTGGGGCTTCCTCATCGGCATCCCCACGGCGATCGTGGCGGGGCCGATCTTTGCGCGTCGCGCGGTGCGGCTGGTGGAGGCGCAACCGCCGCCGATGCCTAGCACGGAGGGGCGCGAGGGGATCACGGCTCCGGGCTTTGGGCTCACGCTTTTTTCCATCCTGCTACCCGTGATGCTCATGCTGCTGGACACGGTGGCGAAGCTCACGCTGGCGGCGGATTCGCCGGTGGCGAAAGCGTTCGCTTTCATCGGGCACCCGACGATTGCGCTGCTGGGCTCGGTGCTGTTTGCGTCGTGGTCGCTGGGGACGCGCTGCGGTTACACGCGGGGGCAGATTTTGAAATTCACCGAGACGTGCATCGCGGCGGTGGGCATGACGATCCTCATCGTTGGCGGCGGCGGCGGCTTTGCGGCGGTGCTCAATACGGTGGGTGTCGCGAACTCGATGGGCTTGCTGGCGCAAAAGCTCGGCCTGCCTGTGCTGATCTACGGCTGGATGATCGCGGCCTTTATCCGCGTGGCGACGGGCTCCGCGACAGTGGCGATCACCACAGCGGCGGGGCTGCTCGCGCCGGTGATGGGCCTTTACCCCGGCACGAATATCGAGCTGCTAATCGTGGCCATCGGCTGCGGCTCGCTCTTTCTCTCGCACTTAAATGATAGCGGATTCTGGATCGTGAAAGAGTGCCTCGGCCTGACGGTGAGCCAGACGCTACGGACATGGACGATCACCGAGACCATCGTGGGCATCGCCGGGCTGGTGCTGACCGTCAGCGTCCACGCAGTGTGGCGGGCGTTGCAGTAGAGCCGCACTTTGCGTTTGCCACTCTGCGGGCTGCCGATAAAGGTGCGCGACTTTTTTATGAGCACACGTCGCGTCGTCATCACGGGAATGGGAGTCATCACGCCAGTTGGGAATGATCTACAGACCTTTTGGAACAATCTCACCAACGGAGTCAGCGGGGTGGGGGCGATCACGCATTTCGATGCGGCGGCATTTGCGTGCCGGATCGCTGGGGAGGTGCGGGATTTTGATGCGGTGAGCTTTTTTAAAACGCCGAAGGATGTGCGCCGGGCGGACCGTTTCGTGCAGCTCTCGGTGGCGGCGGCAAAGCTGGCGATGGCGGACGCAGGGCTCACGGAGCCAGTCGGCGACCCGGAGCGGTTTGGGTGCGTGATCGGGAGTGGGATCGGTGGGCTGAAGACGACGGAAGATCAGCACACGGTGCTGATGGAGCGGGGGCCGAGCCGCCTTTCGCCGTTTATGATCCCGATGCTGATTAGCAATATGGCGAGCGGGATGGTCTCGATGGAGCACGGGCTGCAAGGGCCGAATTTCGCGCCCGTGAGTGCTTGCGCGACGAGCGCGCACTCGGTGGGCGAGGCATGGCGCATGATCCGCGAGGGGGATGCGGATGCATTCCTCGCAGGCGGCAGCGAGGCGGCGATTGTGCCGCTGGGCATCGGTGGCTTTGCCGCGATGCGCGCCATGAGCACGCGCAATGATGAACCGACAAAAGCGAGCCGCCCGTGGGATAAAGACCGCGATGGATTCGTGATGGGTGAAGGCGCGGGCATCATCGTGATGGAGGAGCTGGAGCACGCGAAAGCGCGCGGAGCCCGCATCTATGCAGAGGTCGTGGGCTATGGAGCCACGGCGGATGCTTACCACATGAGCTCGCCGCTGCCGAATCACGAGCAGGCGCAACGCTCGATGCGGCTCGCGCTTTCCAAAGCCGGACTGAACGCGACCGACGTGGACTACATCAATGCCCACGGCACCTCGACGCCCGTGGGCGACGTGGCGGAAGTGCGCGCGGTGAAGGCCGTCCTCGGCGACCACGCCTACCGCATCCCCGTAAGTTCGACGAAGAGCATGACGGGCCACCTCCTCGGCGCAGCCGGAGTGGTGGAGACCATCGTGTGCGTGAAGGCGATGGAGACCGGCGTGATCCCGCCCACGATCAATCTCGATAACGTTGGGGAAGAGTGCGACCTCGACTTCGTCCCGCACACCGCGCGGCAGGCCAAGGTGAAGGTCGCGTTGAATAACAGCTTCGGCTTCGGCGGGCATAATGTGAGCCTCGCGATCCGGGCCTTTGAGGGGTAGCAGAGTTTCCCCTTGAGCCCCGCCCCGCAGGCCCCATCCTCCCTCGCATTATGCAAAAGCGATTCATCCATTTCCTGCTGGCCCTTCTTTTCCTCCTCCCCGCGTGCGCGGAAAATGAGCGCAACACCGCTGCCGCCGCCATCGCCGGGCCCGTCTATGTTTTTCCCGTCAAAGAAGTCGTGAGTCCCACGCTCGCTCTCTTCCTGCGCCGCGCGCTGAAGGACGCCGAGGCCGCTGGAGCCAGCGCCTTCATCCTCGATATGGATACCCCCGGCGGGCGCACCGATGCCACCGAGGACATCCTCGCCATGCTGCATAAAACCAAGCTCCCCACCTACACCTTCGTGAACCCCAACGCCGCCTCCGCCGGTGCCCTCATAGCCCTCGGCACCAAGAAAATCTATATGCGCAGCGACTCCACCATCGGAGCCGCCGCCGTCGTGACGGGCGAGGGAGCCGACCTCGATAAGACGATGAAAACCAAGATGGACTCCTTCCTTTCCGCTAAAATGCGAGCCGTCTGCGTGGAGAATGGCCATAACCCCGACATTGCCGAAGCCTTCATGGTGCTCGAAAAAGAGCTAAAAGTCGGCGACAAAATCCTCGATACCAAAGACACCCTCCTCAGCCTCAATGGACGCGAAGCCACCGCGCTCTACGACGGCAAACCGCTGCTTGCCGAGGGCCTCGTGGATTCCCTCGAAGACCTCGCCAAACAAGCCGGCCTCAACCCCACGCTCCACCGCATCGAGCCCAGCGGCTTTGAGAGCGCGGCCTTCTGGCTCACCAGCTTTGCGCCGCTCCTGCTCATGGGCGGCATCATCTGCGCGTGGCTGGAGTTCAAGCTCCCCGGCGTCATCGTCCCCGGCATCGTTTCCGTCATCTGCTTCGCACTTTATTTCAGCGGCAATTTCGTCGCGGGCCTTACTGGCTGGGGCACGGCCATCGTCTTCGTCATCGGCCTTTGCCTCGTCATCTTCGAGTTCTTCGTCGCGCCCGGCGTCTTCCTGCCCGGTCTCCTCGGCGTGCTACTCCTCCTCGGCTCACTCATCTACGCCATGGTAGATCACTGGCCTGGCGATGCCCCATTCCCCACCGGCGCAGCCCTAGAGCTGCCCATGCGGAATCTCCTCCTCGCCCTCTTCGGCACAGGCATCCTCGCCTTCTTCCTCGCCCGCGTCCTGCCCAAGACGCCGCTCTTCAACCGCCTCGTCCTCACCACCGCCTCCGCCAGCGGTGCAGACATCACCATCCCCGCCAGCCACCTCACCGTGAGCCTCGGCGAGCGCGGCATCGCCACCACGACGTTGCGCCCTGCGGGCAAAGCGAAGTTTGCAGAGGTGATCCACGATGTCGTGACGGCGGGCGACTTCATCCCCACCGGCTCCGCCGTAAAAATCACGAGCACCGACGGGATGCGGATCGTCGTGGAGGCGGTGTAAAAGAGACAAAGCCGAACGCCCGCTTTTGGAGGGCCGAACGCCCGGATTGATGCCAGCCTTAAGCAACGCCCAAGGATGATTCGTGGGAGCGATGCAGTTGCCGGACAGAGCGCGTGCGCTCCCCAGCGCAGTCCTTCGCCATGCTTGGCAATCGTCTTTTTAAGGATCGAAGATGGTAAAAACCAAAAGTCTCCCTGTATCGCCTCCGTTTCCTCCGTGTTCTCCGTGGTTTGTTATCAAAGGGAGCCACTACCAAAGAGCCAAACACACACGTCGCCGAGCATTTCAGGTCCCAGAAATGCTCAAACGCACACGTCTCCGAGCATTTCCAGTCCCCGAAATGCCCAAACGCACACGTCGCCAAGCATTTCCAGTCCCAGAAATGCCAAAACGCACACGTCGCCGAGCATTTCAAGTCCCCGAAATGCCCAAACACACACGTCGCCGAGCATTTCAAGTCCATAAAATAACTGGCGACGTGTGATTTTATACCGTCTTCCGTCTCTTTCATTCCAAGAGATAGTATTAGGCGAGTATCCGAACGCTCAGAAGCCCGCTTTCGTAGCGCGCTTTAGCCAGCCGCTCGCTCTTCCGACTACTTCGCGGGAGCCTCGTAGGGGGCGGGCTTTTTTGCAGCCCCGTCTGGAGTGGGGATGTCGGCGGGGGCGTCGAAATCCACGAATCGGCGCGTCACTGAGCCATCGGCTTTGGCCTCGCAGACAAACCAGCCTTTCTTGGGATACTTATCCATATTGCTCCGCACCCGCGCACTGCAACGGTTGGTCGTGAGCGTGGCGTGGGCGACTTTGCGCTCGCTCGCTCCGTGCCAATGGCCGCTAAAGACGGCGGCGAGATTCAACTTTACCAGCCGCTCCAGCAGAGCCTCGGCATTGAGCGGGCGCATGGCCACGCCCTCGCCGAGGGGGAAGTGGGTGAAGACGACGGTGGGCTTTTGCGGGTCGAGCTGCGGCAGCTCGGCGTCGAGCCACGCGAGCGTGCTTTCGGCGATGGTCGTCTTGTCGGCCTTCGTGCCCATCGTCGTATCGAGCGCGATGAATTGCCACCCGTCTTGCTCGAAGCGGTAGTTCAGCTTGCCCGGGAAAATCGCGTCGTAGCCCGCGCGCGATTGCGTCTTCGGCTCGTAGTCGTGGTTCCCCGGCACCATGTGAAAGGGGACGCCGAGCGTGCCAAAGATTTCTTTCACCGAGGCGGCGGCTTCCTGCTCGCCGAGATCGGTGAGGTCGCCGCTGAGGAGGCAGAGTTTTGCCTCCGGCGCGCTCGCTTTCATCTGCGCGATCATCGCCCGGAACCATCGCCCGCAATCGGCGTCGAGATAGTGGAGATCATTGATCGCGAGAAAGGTGAACGCTTTCGCCGAAGGCTCTGCAAACACACGCCCCGCCGCCAGCGCGACGGCGTAGAGCGAGGCTTTGCGGAGAAGTGAGCGGCGTGAGGTAAGTTCGGAGAGTAGATCGAAATTCATACCAGCGTATGTGGCACGCAGGGGGGTGAGCGGCAAGTGCGATGGAGGGCAATATCCTGTCGCCGCTTGAGGAAAGGCTGAAAACTCTTAACTCTTAACTCTTAAGGGCACCTCTGGAAACTCTGTGGACGCCTCTGGAGTGCGGGGGCATGACCCCGCTCTGGCGGGCGAGGAACGAGCGGGGGGGGCCAATCGCTCGCAATTTCGAACAGTGTGCCCGCCCGAAGGCCCCGCCAAAGCGGGGTCATGCCACCGCACTCCAGATTCATCGCTCGCAAGTCCCGAGGCCAGTTTCCAGAGGTGCCATTAACTCTTAAAAGTGCTCTTGATGCAGCAACGTTCGGCGTTCGACGTTAAGAGTTAAGAGTTTTCAGCCTCTCTTCATCATCTCCTCAGCGGATCTCTGCGGGCAGACGCGGGGTATCGAGATCATACAGTTCGCCCCATTCGCCAGCGGCGATGCGCGCGGTGGAGAAGACCCACGGCTGCTTGCTCTGCGGCCAGCGGGTGCGCTCCTGCGGGCCGAAGTAGAGGTAGCGCACGCCCAGCTCGGCGGCGTCTTGCCGCCAGGAGTCCTCACCATTCATCAGCGAATCGAGCGTGCGGAGTTGGAGCTGGTAGTGGAGGCCGTGGCTTTGCAGATGGCCCGTGTAGCCGAGGGCGAGCTTGCGGCCAGCGAGCAGCAGCGGGTGATTGTATTCGGGCGCGGCGGCAAAAGTATCCGTGATCGCGAGGCCGCGCGTGGCGTCGGCGACGGCATCGAGCGGGGCGAGCTTGGCAATGGCGTAGCCCTCGCCGCGCAAGCCGCCGAGCAGGGAAACGAAGCCGGAGAAAAACAACAGCTCGCAAGCCAGCGCCCGCGCCCACAGCCGCCAGCGCGAAAGCACCAACTCCCAAAGCGACGGCAGCACGAGCAGGTAAGCCCAGAGCATGAGTTTCGTATTATCCCAAGCCCACGGCGCGAAGCGCACATGGCAGCAGAGGAAGAAGAGAAAAAACGCTGGAAGCACGATGGCCGCGTGCGCGAGAGCGGCATCCCATTTCCGCGCCATGCGCAAAAGAGCGACGACGAGTGCGATGGCGGCGATGACGAGCGGGATCGGCGTGGGGGGAATGATCGGGGTGAGGAGGATGAAGCTCAAACCTGCGAGCCACGGCCATAGTGCGCGGGGGGTTTTCTTTTTAACCACGGAGGACACGGAGGACACGGAGTTTCTTTTTCCTCCGTG
>JAYVQK010000109.1:0-8288 GCA_043757005.1 Verrucomicrobiaceae bacterium | reverse complement strand
TTGTTCATGGTCTGGGGGTAGATGTTTGCAAAGACTGCGCTGCCGACGGGGGTGATGGTGATGGTGATGTCGTTACCAGGATTCGTGGCGTCAACTTCAAACGACTGAGAGAGGGCCCCATCCGTCCAATCGGCTGCGGTTCCAGCTATGGTGTTCCAATTGAGTGTGACGGCACGGCTCGTCTGGGCTGCGAGGAAAAGGAGCGCGCTGGCGAGGAGTCGGATGATGGTGGAAGTGTTGCGCATACTTTACTAAAGGCTCACTGGTGGTGGTGTGGGACGTGGCGGTGGCGGCGTGGGGCGCGGGCGAGGAGTGGGCCGTGGCGTGGGCCTCGGGAAGCGGGGCTCGTTGGCGTAGTTTTTATTGCCCGCATCGCCGACGCCGGAGATGCCTCGTGAGCCGGTGACGATTTGTTCCATGCGGGTGGGGTCGCCATTCAGCGCGATGTCTATGGCGCTGAGGACGAGGGTGTGATTCACGCTGGGGCGGGTGTCGAAGATGGTCTCGGCGATGGCTTGTGCGAGGGTGATGGAGACGCCGCCATTCGGGTTGCTGCCGCCATTGGTGCCGATGGAGAAGGGGCCGAGGACGACGGCGTTGATGCCGAGGACTTGGCCGTCTGGGCCGAGGACTTGGCTGTCCGGGCCGAGCGTCGCGCCGCCGAGGGTGATGACTTTGCCGGTCTCGCTGATCTTTTGTGCATCGGGGCCGAGGGCGGTGCCGCTGGCGGCGGGGTCGGCATTGTCAGTCGGCTTTTCCGGGGCTTTCACGTCCTTGGAATCGTCGCCTTTGAAGTCGCGTCCGCCTTTATCCGTCGTAGTAAAAGCGGGGCGGTAATAGATGATGTGCCGCCATGGGTCGCGGATGCCGGCGACGGCGGCCATGGCGATCTCGTCGGCCATGGAGTCGGGCGTGCATTTCACGGCGGCGTGGACGATTTGGAGCACGGCGTCGGGCTGGGCCTTCACGGAATGATAGACGAGGTCGGAGATTTGCCGCTCCGTCACGTCGGGCCCGAGGCCTTTGATCGCCTCCGTCACCGCCGCACCCGCCGCAATGATCGTGCGGGCATCTGCCGCTTTTGCGCAGGGCGCAAAGGCGAGCATGATGAAGATGAAAATTTTGGTGAAAGGTCGCATTTTCAGTGTGGTTCGGGCGTGCAGGGACTATTTGGCGATAAAACTTATTGTCAACAGAAGGATACGCTCTCTATTACGCGGGAAAACCCGAGCCCAATGCCCTTCTGCAAACGCACGGTGTCACACCGAACCATCCTCAAAGCACGCATCCCCGTATGCGTAGCCGTCGCCAGTCTCTGCGGATTCTCCGCACAGGCTCAGGAATCCATCCGCCCATCCAGCACAGGCGCTCTCTCTGCGGCCACGCGCCGCGCCGTGCCGGAGAAGACGCACTACAACCTGAAGGCTGGGCCGGTGACGATGGATCTCACGGCGGGTGTTGATTTGGAATTTAACGACAACATCGGCATTTCTGAAAAAAATCGGCAGAGCGACTTCATCTTCCGTCCACAGCTCCACCTCGATACCGAGTGGCGCATCACCCGCCTGAATAATATGCGACTCTCGCTCGGCATGGGCTTCGCCAAATACGCGAGCCACAGCGAACTCGACACGCGCAGCATCTTGCTCGATCCCGGCTCGGAGCTGCAATTCGACCTCTACGTGGGCGGCAATCTGCGGCTGAATATCCACGACCGATTCGCCATCGTGCAAAACCCCGTGGACGAGCCGACCCTGAGCAACACAGCGCACTTCGACCGCTTCCAAAACAGCGCGGGCATCACCGCATTTTGGGATTTGAACGATCTGAAGTTCACCTTCGGCTACGACCATTTCACCTATCGTTCGCTCGGCAAGCAGTTCAATTTTCTCGACCGCGCCGAGGAGCAATTCGTCGGCAGCGCCGCTCTGCGCATGAGCGACTCCCTCACTGTGGGGCTTGATGGCAGCTTCGCCCTCGTGAGCTACAAGCAGCAGCTCAATAACAACGGCAAATCCTACAGCCTCGGCCCTTTCGTAGAGGCGATCCTTTCCGACTACACCCGCATCCGCGTGAGCGGCGGCTATCAGGGGATGAATTTCGACGGCAACGGCACGAACGGCGACACTACGAATTTCAGCGGCTTTTACACGAACCTCTCCATCTCCCAGCGCCTCAGCCAATACGTCAGCCACTCGTTTAATTTCGGCCACGAAGCACGGCTAGGCCTCACGGTGAATTTCGTCGAATACACCTACGCCCGCTACATCGCCGATTGGCGTATGAACAGCCGGATGAACGTCGGCTTTGAAGCCTTCTGCGAAGACGCCAATGAATCCGCCGACGAGCTTCATTCCGAGCACTCCTTCCGCTGGGGAGCCTCGGGCTCGCTCTCGTATAAGCTCGGGCCAAAAACGACCGCCGCCTTCCGCTACCACTACGTAAATAAAAACTCCGACCTCGACCTTCGCGACTACTACCAGAACATCGTGAACTTGAGCGTGAGCCACGATTTCTAAACATGGCCCACCGCCTCCTCTGGCGCGTCCTCCCCCTTGTGCTCGCACTTTTCGCCGCAGCAGAAGTGCGCGCCCAACAGCCAGCCACCGCCGCCGAACGTTCCGGCGCGGCATCCCTCGTCGCCGGCACGACCTCCATGGAGGCGCTCGATACCACGCGCAAACTCGGCGCAGGCGACCGCCTCAGCTACCGCGTCGTGGAGGAGCGCCGCGACCCCATCCCCCTCATCGTCTCCGATAATGGCGAAGTCGAAGTCCCCCTCATCGGGCGCGTCGCCGCACGCGGGCTCACTTGCAAGACCTTCGCCTACGCCATTCGCCCGCTCTTGCTCCGCGATTATTTTTACAAAGCGACCGTCATCGTCGCCCTCGATTCCGTGAGCGTGAAAGCGCGCGGCCACGTGTATGTGAGCGGCGCAGTCCGCTCGCAGGGCGCGTTGGATATTCCGCCGGACGAACATTTCACCCTCAGCAAAGCCATCCTCAAAGCGGGCGGCTTCGCCGACTTCGCCAACAAAAAGAAGATCAAACTCATCCGCAAAACCGCAGGCGGCGCAAACCAAACGACCCTCGTAGATCTCGACGCCATCACCAAACGCGGCGAACTCGAAAAAGACCCCGAGCTCCTCCCCGACGACACCATCATCGTGGACGAAAAGTTCATCAATTTCTAACCCATGGAACCCGCCGCACCCGCGCGCAATTCAGACCCCGGCTCCTGGTGGTATCTCCTCCACACCAAGCTCTATCGCTACCGCGCCCTGCTCCGCAAATACTGGTGGCTCGTGCTCTTCACCACCTGCGCCGGCCTCGCCGTAGGCGCGTGGAAAGTCGCCCGCCAAGAGACCGTCTATGTCTCCAGCGGGCGCATGATGGTGAGCGGGAAATTAGCCCTCACCGACGGCGTCTCTTTCATCGAGGAAAACAACTACTTCATGACCACCCAGCGCGAGCTGATGCAGGACGAAGCCATTCGCCAACGCGCTGAAGCCCGCGTCCGCGCGACCTCGCCGGAGACGCCCGTTGGCCCCATCGAGCTACTCGTCGGCCCGCTCGCGCAGACCTCCATTTTCCTCTTCACCGCGACCGGCACCGAGCCCATCTATCCGCAGAAATTCCTCGATGCCGTCATGCAGGAATACATCGCCACCCGCCGCGAGCTGCGCTCCCAAAAAACGGACTCTGCGGAAACCTCCATCGGCAACGAAATAGAGCGCGCCCAAGTAGAACTGCACAAAGAAGAAGACAAGCTCCTCGACTTCCAGCGCAAGAACAACATCGGCTTCCTAGAAACCGAGGGCAACAGCGCGGGCGCGTATCTCTCCAAGCTCAACACCCAGCTCTCGGAACTCAAAAAAGAGCAGCAGCTCCTCGACCTCTTCCAGCTCGATCAAAAGCTCGCGCACGACAAAAAAAAGCACGACGAGCGGGCCACAGACGACAAAGACTCCGCGCGCGAAGGCGATCTCCGATCCAATACCAATCGAGGTTCAGGGGCCGACTACGTGAACGCCCAGCAGCAGATCGAAGTGCTCAAATCCGAGCGTGAGGAACGCTCCAAAGATTTGAAACCGAAGCACCCCATCATCGTCGAGATAGACGAAAAGATCACCCGCCAGCAACAGCTCGTAGAGACCCTCCGCAAGCAAAGCACCGAAGAACTCAAGCGCCGCCGCGAAGCTGCAAAACTGGAAATTCAAAACCTCGAAAAGACGATCAAAGAGCAGCAAACCTCGGCCCTCGACCTGGCCGAACGCCTCGCGGAATACAAAACCATCCAAGCCGGAGTGAACCGCAAGAGCATCCAGCTCGAATCCCTCAGCCGCTCCAAGGGCAACGTGGAAATCACGCGCAACGTGGATCAAGAAGTCGTCTCCATCCGCCAAAAAGCCAGCCCCGCCCAGCCGCAAAAGCCCGGCCTCGCCCGCACCCTCGGAACCTCTGTGGTGCTTGGTTTGCTCGCGGGTCTGCTCATTCTCGTCCTCATAGATCAGCTCGATGATCGCGTGGCGTCCTACACCGAGTTCCAGGCGCTCTTCCCCGACCACGTCCTCGCGCAAATCCCCAGCGCCCACGTCAAAAAAGCTGTGGGCGACATCCCCCATCTCGCACCGGAAGACGAGCGCCACGCCTACGCCGAGTCCTTCCGCTCACTCCGCTCCTCGCTCGTTTTCCTCCCCACGACCGGCATCGCTCCCAAGGTCCTTCTCGTCACCAGCGCCGTGCCGAATGAAGGCAAGAGCACCATCACCGTGAACCTCGCCATCACCCTCGCGCTCTCCGGTGCACACGTCCTACTCGTGGATGGCGACCTCCGCCGTGGCGAAATCCACCGCACCCTCGGCCTCAAAAACGACCGTGGCTTTACCGACGTGCTCATCGGCGATTGCTCGCTGCAAGCCGCCGCGCAGCCCTCGCGCATCCCGTGCCTCTCGCTGCTCTCTCGCGGAAATAGCGTCACGAATCCCGGCGAACTTTACCTCAGCAAAGACTCCGACCGTTTTCTAAAAGCCGCGTATGCCCGCTACGATTACGTCGTCATTGATTCCTCGCCCGTCATGGCTGCCGACGACACGACGAGCCTCGCGCCGAAAGCCGACGCCACGATCTTCGTCTTCCGCTTTTCCTCCTCCAGCAGCCGCACGAGCCGCAAGGCGCTCGACCTCCTCCGCGAGCGGCAGGCGAATATCATCGGCATCGTTTGCAACGACGTCTCCGAGGCCATGCAGGAATACTACTACTACCGCTACCCCGAGTATTACGGCACCGCGCCGAAGAAAGAAAAGGCGGGCACCTAAATCATGCAGCAAAAGAGTGCGCTCATCACCGGCATCACAGGCCAGGACGGCTCCTATCTGGCCGAGCTGCTTTTAGAAAAAGGCTACCGCGTCCACGGGCTCGTGCGCCGCACCGCGCTGGAGGCTCCCGATCAGCGGCTGGGTCGCATCCACCACTTGCTCGACCGCTTGGAGCTACACCCAGCCTCGCTCGACAGCTTTGCCAGCCTTTTCAAAACCGTGAACAAAGTGCGCCCCGACGAGTGCTACCATCTCGCCGCGACGAGCTTCGTCAGCTACTCCTTCGAGGATGAATTCACCACCCTCAGCACGAACGTCAACAGCACCCACTACCTCCTCTCCGCGCTCCACGATTGCGCGCCTGCGTGCCGGTTTTATTTCGCCGGGACGAGCGAGATGTTTGGCGCAGCACGCGAGACGCCGCAGCACGAGCGCAGCGCATTCGTCCCCCGCAGCATCTACGGCATTTCTAAAGTCGCGGGCTTCGACCTCGTCCGCAATTACCGCGACCGATACCGCCTCCATGCCAGCAGCGGCATCCTCTACAATCACGAGAGCCCGCGACGTTCGCCCGAGTTTGTCTCGCAAAAAATCGCCATCGGGGCCGCCCGCATCCGCGCTGGATTGGCTACCAGCTTGAAGCTCGGGAATCTCGACGCCCGCCGCGATTGGGGCCACGCCAGCGACTACGTGCGCGCCATGTGGCTCATGCTCCAGCGCGGGCAGCCGAGCGACTTCGTCATCGCCACCGGCGCGACCCACAGCGTGCGCGAATTTTGCGAAGCCATCTTCCAGCATCACGGCCTCGACTGGCAGGCGCACATCACCACCGACGAGCGTTTCTTCCGCGAAAGCGAGAGCTGCGAGCTACGCGGCGACGCCACCCGCGCCCGCTCTGAGCTTGGCTGGCAGCCCACCTACGACTTCGCCGCGCTCGTCCGCGAGATGGCCGACTCCGCCCTCGCCGCCATCACGAAATGAGCGAGCCCCTCGTCCGCATCCGCCCTCCGCAACGCTGGGAGGCGCTCGATCTCCGTGCGCTCTGGCGCTATCGCGATTTGCTCGGCGCGCTCGCCATCCGCGACATCAAACTCCGCTACCGCCAGACCCTCCTCGGCGTCCTCTGGGTCGTCCTCCAACCCCTCCTCGGCGCGGGCATTTTCGCCTTCGTCTTTGGCCGCGTCGCGAAGCTCGATTCCGGCGGCGTGCCCTACCTGCTCTTCAGCTACACGGGCCTCCTCGCGTGGAATCTCTTCAGCGGCTCCGTGCTCAAAGCCAGCGGCTCCCTCGTCGCCAACGCCCCACTCGTCGCCAAGGTTTTCTTCCCCCGCCTGCTGCTCCCATTCTCCGCCGTCGTCTCCACGCTCCTCGACTTCGCCATCGCACTCATCGTCGGCTTTGCGCTCATGCTTTGGTGGGGGAAAGTGCCCGGCCCCATGCTGCTCCTCGCGCCCGTGTGGCTCGCGCTATTGCTCCTCTTTTCCACCGGCCTCGGGATGTTGTGCGCTGCGCTCGCCGTGGCGTATCGCGACGTCCTCCACATCCTCCCCGTCGCCCTACAAATGCTCCTCTACGGCAGCCCCGTCGGCTACACCATCGCCGTCATCCCCGAAGGTCTGCCCCGCACCCTCTACAAGCTGAACCCGCTTGCAGCCTTGATCGAAGGCTTTCGCAATGCGCTGCTCGGCCAGGGCCACGTCGGCATTTACTCCGCCGCCTACGCCGCCGCCGTCTCCGTGCTCATCTTCCTTGTCGGCCTCGTATTCTTCCTCCGCATGGAGCGCCAATTCGCCGATGTCATCTGATCTCGCCATCTCCGCACGCGGCATCGGCAAGACCTTCCGAGTCGCCACCGCACAGCCGCGCGCGACCACGCTCGGCGAGTTGCTCGTGCAGAAAATGCGACGCCCCTTTGCCAGCCGCGAGCGCACCGTGGAGTTCGAGGCGCTCGCCGATGTCTCCTTTGAAGTCCGGCGCGGCGAAGTCCTCGGCATCATCGGGCGCAACGGCGCGGGTAAATCCACGCTGCTCAAAATCCTCAGCCAAATCACCCCGCCCACGCGCGGCGAGATAGACCTGCACGGGCGCGTCGGCTCGCTGCTGGAAGTCGGCACCGGCTTCCACCCCGAGCTCACCGGGCGCGAAAACATCTACCTCAACGGCGCAATCCTCGGCATGAAGCGCGGCGAAATCGAACGCGAGTTCGACAGCATCGTCGCCTTCGCCGAGACCGAGCAATTCCTCGATACCCCTGTGAAACGCTACTCCAGCGGCATGTATGTGCGCCTCGCCTTCGCCGTCGCCGCCCACCTCCGGCCAGACATCCTCATCGTGGATGAAGTCCTCGCCGTCGGCGACCTCGCCTTCCAGCGCAAATGCCTCGGCAAAATGGACGAAGTCGCCCACCGCAGCGGCGCGACCGTCCTCTTCGTCAGCCACCAGATGTCCGCCGTCCGCACCCTCTGCACCCGCGCCCTGCTCATCGAGAAAGGCCGCGTCGCCGCCGATGGCAAAGTCGAGAGCGTCCTCGCCCGCTACCTCGCCCTCAATAGCGCCGCCACCAACGCCCATACCACGCTCCCCCCCGGCTTCCCCGACTCACCCGCTCGCGCCGTCGCCGTCCGCACCCGCACCGCCGAGGGCACGCCCAGCGCCACCTTTCGCCTCGGCGAAAAATGGCGGGCCGCCGTCGAGTTCGAGATCACCCGCACGCTCCCACACGTCATCGCAGGCTTTGGCCTCCGCAGTATAGATGGCACGCCCCTCGTCACTTGGTGGAGCGCGCCGAGCGACCTCCGCGCAGGCCGCTACACCGTGGAGTTTGAGTGCGACCTCCCCCTCGCCGCCGACGAGATGAACTTCGCCATCGGCCTCACCAGCGACGAAAAAAACCTCTACTACGCCGAAGGCATCGGAGCCCTCAGCATCAGCGAAATCGCCCTCACCACCCAGCCCCACCGAGCCAGCGGCT
>JAYVQK010000108.1:0-30260 GCA_043757005.1 Verrucomicrobiaceae bacterium | reverse complement strand
AAAGGACGTCAACTACATCGTGGCCGAGGGCAAGGTCGTCATCGTGGATGAAAACACGGGCCGCACCATGCCCGGTCGCCGCTGGAGCGATGGACTGCATCAGGCCGTGGAGGCCAAAGAGGGCGTCGTCATTGATAAAGAGACGCAGACGCTCGCCACCATCACGGTGCAAAATTACTTCCGCCTCTACCGCAAGCTCTCGGGCATGACGGGCACCGCAGAGACCGAGGCCAATGAGTTCCACGACATCTATAAACTCGATGTCGCCGTGATCCCGACGAACCGCCCCATCGTGCGCAAAGACGGCAACGACCTCATCTTCAAAACCCGCCGCGAAAAATACAACGCCGTCGTCAAAGAGATCGGCGAAGCCCACGCCAAGGGCCAGCCCGTGCTCGTCGGCACCGCCAGCGTCGAGGCTTCCGAGCTCGTCTCGAAGCTCCTCCAGCGCGCGAAAATCCCGCACACCGTGCTAAACGCCCGCCACAACCAGCAGGAGGCCGAGATCGTCGCCCGCGCGGGCATCCTCGGCGCAGTCACCATTTCCACAAATATGGCCGGTCGCGGCACGGACATTAAGCTCTCCCCCGGCGTCGCCGACGTCGGCGGGCTCTACGTCCTCGCCACCGAGCGCCACGAATCCCGCCGCATTGATCGCCAGCTCCGTGGACGCAGCGCACGCCAGGGCGACCCCGGCTTCTCGCGCTTCTTCGTTTCCTTTGAAGACGACCTCATGCGCAACTTCGGAGCCGCCGAGCGCATGACGAAACTCATGGAACGCTTCGGCATGGAAGAAGGCGAAGCCCTAGAGCACTCGTGGCTGAATAAATCCGTCGAGACCGCCCAAAAGCGCGTCGAGAGCCGGAACTACCTCATCCGCAAACGCACCCTCGATTTCGACGACGTGATGAACCGCCAGCGCGAAGTCGTCTATGGCCTCCGCAACGAAGCCATCAACACCGACAACCCACGCGCCCTCCTCTACGACGTAATGGAAGATCGCCTCCCCGAGAAAGTGGAAGAGTTCTACCCCGAAGGCGAAGACCCACAGACCGACGCCCTCGTCGAGTGGGCAAACGTCACCTTCCCCATCGCGCTCGATGCCGATGCCGTAAAAGGCAAGACCGCCGCAGAAGCCGCCCTCGTGCTCACCGAGCGCGTGAAGAAATCCTACGAGCTCAAAAACACCCACGAAATGCCCGAAGCCATCACCGGCCTAGAGCGTTACATGACGCTCACCGCCATTGATAAGCTCTGGCAAGAGCACCTCTACGCCATGGACGGCCTCCGCGAAGGCGTCTATCTCCGCGCCTACGGCCAAAAAGACCCGCTCATCGAATACAAACAAGAGGCCTTCAAAATGTTTGAAGTCCTCATGGCCGGCATCAAAGACGAAGTCCTACATAACCTCTTCCGCAGCACCTCAAACATCATGGCCTTCGAGCAATTCCTCTCGAACCTCCCACAATACCTCAGCGCACCGGACGAAAACGCCATCAGCGCCGGCATGTCCACCCCCGAGCCCGCCGCCCTGCTCGCGCCCGAAGAGCCCATCGAAATCGCCGAACCCATCCGCCGCGAAGCCCCCAAAGTAGGCCGCAACGAACCCTGCCCCTGCGGCAGCGGCAAAAAATACAAAGACTGCTGCGGCAAAAGCCAATAAAGAAGCGGCGGCATCCTACCGCCGACTCCCAGAGAGACACACTCGGAGAATGAGAAATCGAAAAACGAGCATTGTTCATTGAAAATTGGCGTCCGCCCCACACCTGCGTCAATTTCAAAGCCAGATAAATAACCTCCCCCACTTCGACTAGCCGCCGCGACCCGCACATCGCGTCTCCGTAGGCTCGGCCAAAAATCAAGCTAGACAAGCTAGAGTTTCCGAGCTAGAGTTTCCGAGCTGCCCTCCAACCATGAACACAACCTAGCCGCTCCAAGACGCAAAAAACAAACTCAGCGAACTGCTCGACACCGTGCTCAAGCTAGGGGCGTAGACCATCACTAGGCATGGCAAACCCGTTGCGTCCGTCATTTCTGCCGAGGCGTATGCCCACCTCCAGCCAGCCGAAAAAATCGTGGACATCCTGCGAGATTTCCCGGTCAAAGACTGGACCCTAGATCGCGACACCACACCCGCCCGCGACATCAGTTTTCAATAGCCCGCCATGCCATACCTCGTTGATGCAAACGTCCTCTGCGAATCCTCCAAAGCCCAACCAGAAGCCGCTGTTCTGCAATGGTTGTCCCACCACGATGCCGAACTCCACATCAGCGTCCTCACACTAGGCGAGATGCTCAAAGGCATCCGCCTCATGGACACCGGCAGCCGCCACGACATCGAACGCGGGTATCAGCACACCGGACGCTGGGTCGCCAACCGTCTCCTAGCCATGGACGCCCCCGTCATGACCACATGGGCTCGCCTCTACGCCAAACACCAGCGCACCGAACGCAAACTCCTCCTCATGGACAGCCTCCTCGCTGCCACCGCCCTCCAGCACCAACTAACCATCGTCACCCGCAACACCACCGACTTCTCCGACGACGTGCCCCTACTGAACCCGTGGCCGACGTTGAAAGGTAGAGGGCAGAATGAAGAATGAGGAAGTGAGCAGCCATCATTCACTTCTTCATTTCCCATTCTTCATTCTGACTTTAGAACGCAATTGCGTGAACCAAAAGTTCATCCCCCGAAACATCGCCCGCTCCCCGAGCTGCCGCCTGATCTTCTCAACCAGCGACGACACATCCCCCAGCATCTCCTCCTACCGATGCTCCGGCGGCGGCACCCACAGCGGCGGCTCCTCGCCCGGTCGTCCCCCGACCACCACGCCCGGCAGCGGACAAATCCACCGCCCCAGCATCATCCCGTAGCCCTCCATCCATTCCCCAGCCTCCGAGTCCGCGAGCCTCGGGTAAATGTCCCGCCGCATCCCATCCCGCAACAACTGCCCGCCACGTCTGCCGCTCAAACTCGCCAGCAACTTCAGCCGCGTGAAATGCCGCAATCCCAAATCCAAACTCAGCCTCAGCGCCTCATCGCTCCGCAGCCAATCGAGCTACTGCGAATCAGCCAACGCCATCTCCACGCCCAACGCCCAGTCGCCATCAAAGAGCATCTGGGCGAAATCGAGGCGGGGGAGTTGGGCGTTGCGTTTCACTACGACTCGGGACGCGGAGGTTTTCAGCGATGCAATGGAGCCCTTGCGCTCATTCACTTTGTCTTGGCAGACTCATCGTTATCAATTTGCCCTCTAGTCCTAACTCACGGCACATTAGCCCGTCCTCGTCCGTGGTTCCGTCGATTACTTTTGATGTAATCCGCCAGCCATTGCTTTCGGGCGTCGCGTTGAGATTTAGGCCACGTTGCCGGAAAGATTCATCTGGCGGGCTTTCGTCGTCAAGCAGCCAGAGCAGGAGTTGGAGAGCTTTGTCCATCGCGGTGCTGGTGGCGATGCCTTCAGGAGAATGAGAATTGGAAAACTGTCCACCGACATCCACATAGAGAGGCGTGAATTCTTGCATTAGTGAATGGAAATGCTCGTCCCAACCGGGACCGGGCAACAGTCCGAGAGTGAACCGTTCGGGGTCACTTGCGCGTGCCTCTAATCCACGAATCACCATCTCCGCCTGAACATTGAGAAGAGGGCTGAGGTGGCTCTGCTGGCTCGACCATCGCGCTTGCAATCGACGGATAGCTTCTATTTCCAACTGCGCCGCTTCTTCGATCTCTGGCCGTAGGGTTCGGATTTGCTCCTTTACCCAGCCTTTCAGCCACGGAAGTGAAGCGCCAGTGGGCTTTTCTTCTTCAAGTTGCTTCAACAATCGCACAACTGAAATCCCAGGGGAACCAAAACACAGAGCCAACTCACCGATCAGAAGACTCGCCTCTCTTTCGCACGGCATCTCGCTCATGTAGCTAACTGCGAAGGGCAAAGTCTGATAAGCCCATTGACTCGCAGAGGGCGCTGCAGCGCGATGATCTTCCCCGCTTAAAAGTCGCTCCAAACTAAACGCAGATCCTTCACAAATTGAATGCCCCGCAAGCGGGTAGGCTATGATCTCTTCTTCATCCAATCCCACCACCGAGCAAAGCAAGTGTTCCTCCCGCATGCCGTCGGGATCCCCAGGAATCACGCAAACAGTGCCAGCATCTTCCTTCGAGACTCCTTCCATGCCTGCCGTCTGCGATTTTGGGTAGGGTTCAGAGCGCTGCCAGTAAATTGCCATTCGCAAGTGTTGATGGAATTCCGCTATGTCAGGATGGTGTTTATGCAAAGGCAAAGCTAGGCACTCAGAAGCCCTGATAAGTCGAGATAGGGAGGACAAAGCATTCAAGAAGGCAAGCAGTCGCTCCGCTCCCAGCACCGTTGTCACGTTTTGCCAATGGTGCAGCCATTCATGCGCCACAATTGGCAAATGGCGATCCGCAACGTGCAACCGATACGAGAAGGGTTGGTAGCTGCCTCGGGCTCTAGCATAGTGAAGCTGATCGAATAAGTTCATTGGCAGCGGAAGGATCGCCACTCAGGCTCCAGAACTCCGGTCAGCCTGTCGTCGTTGAGTAATAGAATGCGTCGTAACTCGGCACAAATTGTTGATTTAGCGGTCTCCATTTCGGCATCTTTGGCTTGCTGAGTATTTGCAGGGTCCGCGATGGCGTTTTTCAGCCGCTCCTTCGCTTTATTAACATTGCGAGCCATTACTTCGAGCAGATCGGCGTCGATCACTCTTGCCAATTCGGCCCCCACATCTGTTGGAGACATTAGCCTCGTGGTTGGCGCCACAATCTCGCCCTTGGATCGCCGATAGCCTTCGATCAATGCTCGCAGTCTGGCAAAATCCTCAAACATCAAGCGAGCTTGTGCCTCAAGTGATACAAGAGTAGTCGAAGATTCGTTCACAATCTTGGCCTCGTGCCGTAATGCCTCGGGCGAAGCATCCTTCCGAACTGATAAAACCTGCGCGAGTCGTTCCGCTATCTTCTGTGCAATAATAGTCGGCAGACGATTCCGAATTGGCAAATATCCATCGCCAGGGAGGATGCCTAACTCTGGTATTGCGCCAACTTCGTCAAAGCTCAAAAACATAATGCGGCTCTGCTCCGCTGTGGCGATCAACTGTCGAATAAACCGCCACTCAAGATTACACCACCGCTTCTTCGCATAGTCTTGGCATAGAAAAACGCAGATAAGCTCTGACTGCTCTAGGTAGAGCCTGGGGAGGTAGATGTCCAAATCAGGCCGCGCAAACTCGGCCTCGTGGTAGTGATCATAAAGAAGTTTGTCCCTACCCAGCGTCTCGGCTAGTTGTTCTGCAACAGCCTCAATGAAAGGCTGATGATGCTCACCAGGAAACGAGAGCGCGACGGAAAAGCGGCGCTGGTGCAACGCTATAGTTTCCTGATCAGGCAAGCGTAGCTCTTTCAAATCCGGAGACGGTGAGGGAATTGGGTGAATTACGGTGATTCCATCCCAATCGTATTTAAGGCCAAACTTGGCAAGAGCTTCCCGGACTCGGTTCACGCCTCTCACCCAAACCTCATTATCCGAATGATCTTTGTTCATGAATTCCTCGATTGCTTTGCTGAGGAGTTCGATGGCGGTATCTTCCGCTTCTTCGTTCGCACGTTTCATCCATGTTTGGCATTTCTTGATGCAATTTCCAACCGGCGGATCACCCGGAAACCCTGTCTCGCCAAAAAGAGTGTCGAGCTTGGTGTGGCTGTAGTAATGAGTGCCGAGCACATCTGCCACTGTGTAGATTAAAGGGTTTGGTATCTTCATATTTGGAATCAATCTTTAGTGGTGAGTTCAGCAACAAGCCACTCCAACTGCGTCTTCGCACTGGCGATGACGGCGCGGTAGCTGGCGAACTTGGTTTTCTTGCCTGTGTATTCGTCAACGAGCTTGGCGTCAACTTCTCCGCCGATGATGAGGATTTCGAGGGGCATTCCGAGTTTGCCGGTGAGGGTGTCGGCATACTTTTTGGCTTGGGATTCGGCGTCGCGTCCGACAGTGAGGGTGGGTTTCTTGAACTCGATGAGGAGGTGTTGTTTGAGCACGTTGCCAGCGAGGAAGAGGTCGGGGCGGTCGGTGGCGTCGGGGCCGATGTAGTCTTCGATGATGGTGCGGAGCTGGCGGTTGCTGGCCATGAGACTGTATTCGGGACCGAAGACCCAGAGGTTGTTTTGCAGGGCGGTGTGCATCTGCTTTTCCGTGGTGGCGTCGGTGGTGGCGAGGCGGTCGAGGGAGTCGAGGAACTCCAAGCGGTGCTTGGCTTGGGTGCCCATGAAGGCGAGGTCGCAGAGGCCGAATTCTTCGAGGGCGGTGGCGAAGTGGAAGACGTCCACTTTCTCGGCTTCGTGGACGTGCTGGCAGACGGTCCAGTATTCGTCCAGCTCCAAGGCATCGAGCACGAGGGCGACGAGGGCTTCGATGCGCTCCAGTTTTTCGCCTTCCTGAAAGGACCGCTGCATGAGGCGGGTGATGCGTTCCTCGGCGATGGTGCGGCGGTGCTCTGGCACGCTTTCCAGCCGCTGCTTCATCTGCTTGCTGAGGCGGGCTTTGGCGAGGTTGAACTCGTTGGTATGGGTTGCTTCGAGCTTCTGCTTCAGCTCGGCGGGCATGGCCTGCATGAGCATTTCGAAGCCTTTGTCGCTCTTGATGACATCGCCTCCGGCGGCGGTGAGTTCGAGGGAGTCGGCGGGTAGATTGATTTCTCCGACGATGCGGAGGCGGAGGCGGTCGGAGAGGGCGTCGTCGTTTTCGAGGCCGAAGAGGTGGGGCTTGCCGATGCTCTTGCCGCCGACGCGGACGTTGAGTCCTGATTTTTTGCCGGGCAGGGGTTTGTCAGCGATGGTGTAGGAGACGGTGGCGGTCTGGCCGTTGGGGAGGGTGATTTCGGTCTGGAACTTCTCGCCTTAATGTCGTGGTGGAAGACGCGCTCGCCATTGACGAAGATGACGAAGGAGGGCTCGCGGCCATAGTCGAGGGCGAGGAGTTCCTTGAGCTTGTCGGGCTGGAGGTGGGAGAGCTTGGGATTGAGGTTGCGCAGGGTGATGGTGGTGCCGTGGGCGTCGAGTGGATCGGAGTCGGCGACATCGAGAGGGAGGGGCACTTTTTCGAGGTCGCCGAGGGCTTCCATGAGGACGGTCTTTGAGATGAGGCCGCGGGTGCGTTTGCCTGCGGCTTGGGTGACGAGTTCCATCTCGCTGGCGAGGATGAGTCCGGCGAATTTGCCGATGCCTTTGCGGCCTTTGACGGTGCGGTTGAGGTTGGGCGTGCGGTCGCCTTTGCGGCTGAAGCGGGGGCTGGCGATGTTGAGGTATTCGGCCTCGAGTTCGGCGGTCTTCATGCCGCTGCCGTTGTCCTGCACGATGATGGGGGCGGTTTTTAAGGAAGAAGTAGGAAGGATGAATGATGAAGTGGCAGACGGTGCTGAGGCTGTTGGTGGGCTTTTCTTTATTTTTCCTTTTTTCTTCTCACTTCCGTCCGCGTCCCATGCGTTCTCCACGAGTTCCTTGAGCGCCTTTTCGCTGGAGGTGTAACTCTCGCCGAGGACGTGGGCGAGCTTGAGATCGACGCGGAAGTGGGCAGTGCGGGACATTATGCATGCCCTCCTTCTTTGGGTAGGCGACCGGCGTGCTTCTCTAACTTCTTCGCTTCAGTTTTGACGCGGCGTTCCAGTCTTTTGATGTCTTCTTCCGGTGGCAGGGTTTCCGGTTTGATGCCGCGTTCGCCGAGCATTTGGCGGACGCTGGTGTTGTTCTGGACGTGCTCGCGGGTGATGGATGGTTCGCCTTGGAGATCGGCTTGCTGGACGTTGTGGTTGGTCATTTCCGTAGCGAGGTTTTTCGCTGCGATGGTCAGGGTGGGCAGGAAGCCGGATAGTGGCCTCGTCTGGGTGATGCCTAGCTTGCCTTTCATCGCTTTGGTGGTGTGACCACCGAAGAGAGCGGCATCGTCTTTTGAGCGGATGCGGCCAAAACCGGAGTCCTTCCTGCGCTTGCGCTAATTTCCAACCCGAACGCCGCATTTGTAAACCGCAGATGCTCGCAGAGGAGCGCCGATGCTTGGGGGCGGAGGGCAGCAACGTTGGCATGGTATTGTGCGTTTTTTCTATCTCTCTTTTCTCAGTTTATGGGAACTACCGCCCCTCCTTTCTCCACGGCTGGCCCCTGATTTGCTTGAAGTAGCCGCTATGTCTTCAGTGCTCACCAGTCCTTCACGCATCGCGCGTGCGTTGCCGAGTTCTCCGGCGGGGCCAGCGGCTCCGGCGATGAGTCCTTCGACGGCTTGGGCGGTAGTCAGCTTTATTTTCGAGGATGCCGGGTGGTGCGATTGGCTTTATAGCGAATTCGACGGCGCGCGCATCCCCCGCCCGCTCATGGGTCGCCCGAGCCGCGATGGGCTGCCTTACCCGGAGCGCGTTTCCATTTCGCCCGATCCCTCGGACCCGCAACAGCTAGAGTGCTACCACGAGGCGCTCCAGACTGCGCAGCACTTACTCGTGATCGTCTCGCCGGGCTCGGGGCACTCGCCAGTGATCGAGGAGCACTTGCGCACTTTTAAAGCAGCAGGCGGCGAAGAGCGCATCATCGCCGTCGTTGTCAATGGCGAGCCCGGCTCGCCGCTGGCCCCTTTTGCCCAGGAGAGCGACCGGGAGTGGCTACCGAAGTGGCTCCAGTGGCGGTTTGAAAATAACGAATTCCAGCCCGCCGACGCCGCCGAGCCAAAGATCATTGATGCACGCCCCGGCATCCACAGCCTCGCGCAAGTGAGGAAGCAGCTTTTTGCCGCCCTGCTGGAAGTGCCCGTGATCCAGCTCGGCGAACTCGGCGTCATCCTCCGCACCTCGCCCAGCGAGTGCATCATCCGCGCAGCCAAAGCCGCCGTGCCAACGCCAGAGACCTTCTCCGAGGACATCCCCCAGCCCGAGCTGCGCAAGCACTCGCGCTGGCCCATCATCGCCTGTGGCCTCGGCGCGCTCGCCGCCCTCGCCGCCCTCGCGCTCTGGCCCACACCGCTCATGGTAAAAGCCCCACCCGTCGCCGCCGCCGAGCCCCCTCCCGCCGAGCAAGTCGCCCCCGCCGCCGAGCCCACTCCGATAGAACCCGTCGCCGAAATCGCCCCCGAGCCCGCCCCTGTGCTCGTAGCCGAGCCCGCCCCGCCAGCCTCCGTCGCTATCGTAGAAAGTGCAGCTCCGCCCGAGCCTGCCACTTCCCCACTTCCTCCCGAGCCCACCGCCGCACAAGACGCCACCCAGCGGAAATACTTCGAGCTGACCAGCCGCCGCGACCGCCTCGTGCGCCAAGCCGAGCACCAGATCGCCGCCGCCGACCCCGACGCCGCGCTCGACACCCTGGAGCAAGCCCTCTCCGCCGCACAAGAAGCCGTGCGCCTCGGCGATAGCGCCGAAGAAGCCGTGCTCGAACTCGCTCTCATCTACCGCCGCGAAGGCCAGCTCGCCAGCGCCATCAATTCCACCGCCGAAGGCCGCAACTACTACATGCAAAGCCGCCGCACCCTCCTCCAGCTCCGCAACCGAGGCAAACTCCCCGCCACCGCCGCCAAAATCCTCACCGACCTGGAAGGCTCCATGCGGCGACTCCGTGGCGAGTGAAGCGGGGGATTTAGGATTTACGCACAGTCGCGCGATAGGTTTTCGGTGGTTTTAAAATGAGCCGCCGCCAAACTTTCCCTCGACACTCAGCCGCGCCCACACAAGATTCTAGCCGCTTCAAAAAACAATGCAGCCGTAGCTCAACTGGATAGAGCGTCGGTCTCCGAAGCCGAAGGTTGTGGGTTCGACCCCCGCCGGCTGCACTCCCTATAATTCCCTCAAAGAGACGCTGACTAAGTCGCCGAAAGTGGTTTTTCGCGTGGCAAGGAGAGCGCGGGCAACGCACGCGCCTCGTGCTTCGCGCGATTTAATCAGCGGCTCCTCAAATCATTTACTGGAGCTTCTTCCTGGGCCGCGATGCCGCATTTTATTCAAACGCATTTAGACACATTCGGCCCTGCCCGTGCCCCCTTTGATGGACTATCGAGAGAGCCTTCATGAGGTTAGTTGGATGAGTTCTCGATAGGCCACTAAACTAGGGGAACGCACAATGCTCGGAGTGGATTTTGATAGATGCGTGAGCTAGACAGCAGACCTCCCACGGTGTCTCGTGCGTGGAGCTCCGCTCGCACTTCTTACCCATCGTGAACATCCGTCTCCGCTTCATCTCGCTCGCACTACTCGCGCTACTCCTTGCGCTTGGGGTCTTCTTTTTCACACGCTCGCCGCTGGCTCCTATGCCAGTGGCCGGACGAGTGCCGCTCCCGGTGCTGGAGAGGGCGAGTGCGCCACTTCCACCATCGGCCCCGACTTGCTGCGGTGGAGAAGCCGTGGTGGCTCCAGTGACGGCGCACTTCCCAGCGGAGCGGGTGCGGCCTGCGATGGATGCTTTTGCCGCGTGGGCCGCGCGCTTTCCTGAGGCGACGGAGGAGGAAAAAGCGCGACTGCTCGCGAATGGCTCACAGCTCGTGGAGGAGCGAATCGCGGCGATGGCAGAGCTGATCCGCGTGGCCCCGCAAGAGGCACTCGCGAACGCGCTGCCGTATGCGGTGCGCAAGGCACTGCCCGCAGAGGTCGCGGCGCGCATCGAGCAACCCGTGCGCACACACGGCGCGCTGACGGTGATCGCGGTGCGCCCACTGCCGGGGGCCACGGTGGAAGAGCCGATCTACCGGCAAGCGCGGACGAAGACGCAGTTTTTCGACCGCGTCTATACCTCCGGCAAGCGGCTCGATCAGCGCACCACGGAAGAGACCCCACTGCTGGGCGTGAGCGTGCGGACGCCCGAGGGGAAAGTCCTACTCGCTCTGCGCGAAGAGCCTTACGAAGTGCTCTCGAAAGCAGAGACGGCGGACATCAAAGCAGCACTCGGCGACGTGCCGACGGTGTGCCCGGTCTCGGGCCAGCTCACGGCATCCACGGGCGACGAGACGGCAGTAGATACGGGCGGAAAGCTGCTCTGGCTCTGCCACGGCGGGCACATCGAGCAATGGATACAGACGCCCGATGGGCGCTTGCTGGTGCTAGCGGCGGGCGGCTCGGGGACGAGTGGCGGCACTTCCACGGTGGTGCCCGCGACGCAAAGTCAGGGGAATAAAAAGTTCCTCGCGCTGCGTGTGCGCTTTTCAAATCAAGCCGCTAATTACGAGCCTGCGAGTGATGCGACGATGCAGACGGAGCTTCAGCGCGTGGTGGATAAAATGGCGAAATGGTCTTACGGAAAACTGCAAAGCACGTTCGCCTTTTCCCCCGTGCTCACGATGCCGCAGACGGATGCCTGGTATGCGGCAAACGGCACCGAGGATAAGTTGCGCACCGACACGCTGGCGGCGGCGGCGGCTTACACGGATGGCACCGGAGCGCATCCCTACGACCCCGCGAATTTCGATCTGCCGAGCGTGGTCTTTTCCACGGATGCCTTCGGCGGCTATTGCGGCATCGCCTCAATTGGTGGGAATTGGAACCTCGTGAAATGTCCCTCCGCCTACGTCTTTGCGCACGAGTGGGGGCACAATCTCGGGCTGCTGCACTCGAACCGGTGGGAGCCCACGACCGACTCGCCCATCGGCCCCGGCGCTCATGTGGAATACGGCGGCGTCTTCTCCACGATGGGCTCCGCGCCGCTCTCCGGCTACGACATGGTGGAACGCTGGACGCTCGGCTGGGTGACTGCCGCCGATGTCTCTGCGCCGACGACCAGTGGGACCGTGCGCCTTTACAACCCGGATAAATCCACGCTCGTCGCGGGGCATCCCTACGCGATCCGCGTGCGGAAAGATACGCGCACTTACTCGCTGGAATGGCGGCCTAATTACAACGAAGACGGTGCCACGACGACGCAGACGAGCAATGGCATCATCGTGATGTGGGATCAATCCGGCTCGCAGCTCCTCGATATGCAGCCGCTCACTTCGGCGGGCACGACGGATACACCGCTGCTGATCGGGCGGACGTTCAGCGATCTAGCGCAGGGCATCCACATCACGCCCATCGCGAAGGGCGGCACGTCGCCGGATGACTACTGCGATGTCGTGGTAAATTTCGACAGCGGTGCGACGAATTCGCCACCCGTGGCAGTGGTGACGGCGACGAATTACGCGCCCGCCGTGAACGCCGCGATCACACTCACCGCTATCGCCACAGATCCCGATGGCGATACGCTGGCTTATTGGTGGGACTTCGGCGACGGCAACACCTCGCTGAATAATAGCGCCACGCAGAGCAAGCTGTGGGGCACGGCGGGCGACTACAACGTGCGCTGCATCGCGAGCGACCGGCGAGGCAAAACCTCGGCGCAGAATGTGGTGATCCACGTCGGCACGCCCGCGACTTTCAGCATCAGTGGGCGCGTGACGACGAGCGCCGGAGTGCCCGCGTCGGAGGTGCTCATCCACGACGACGCGAATCATCTCACCTACACGGATAGCGATGGCCGCTACACGCTCGGCAGCCTGGCTGCTGCAAATTACACGGTCTCCGCGACGCACGATGGCTGGGCGTTGAACGCGACTTTTGCCAACCCCATCGCGGTGGGGCCGAGCAACACGACGGCGAACTTCACAGCGACCGCGCCAACCGGCGGCATCGGCATCACACTGGAGCATTGGGACGGGATCGGCGGCCCGCTCGTATCAGATCTCACGAGTAACGCGCGCTATCCTGCGAGCCCCGATTACCGCTACGTGCTGGAGAGTATTTTCGAGGCAGGAGAAAACGTGGCGGATTCCTACGGCCAGCGTGCGCGCGGGTGGTTCCGCGCGCCGAGCACGGGAGCCTACACTTTCTACATCGCGAGCGACGACGCCTCGGAACTGTGGCTCAGCACGAATGATGTGGCGGCGAATAAAGTAAAAATCGCCTCGGTCGTGGGCTACGTGAATAAGCGCGATTGGACGGCACAAACATCGCAGCACTCGGCGGCGATCACGCTTACTGCGGGGCAACGCTACTACATTGAGGCACTGCAAAAGGAAGCCGTGGGCGGCGATCATCTGAGCGTCGGCGTGGACTTCCCTGGTGGCGCACAGCATCGGCCCATCGAAAGCCAGTATCTCGATCCCATCACCGCTACGACGCCCGTCGCGCCCGCGAATACGCTGACGGTCGCGGCGACGGATGCCGCTGCGAGCGAGACTGGGCCGGACGCGGGGACTTTTACGATCACACGCACCGGCAGCACTGCGGCAGCTCTCACGGTGTATTTTGACATGACTGGCACCGCGACTTACGCCTCGGACTATTCAGCTACTGGCCTGAGCGCGACCATCGCGGCGGGCGCGACGACGACGACGGTGACGGTGACACCCGTGGACGATGCCGCAGTGGAGACGGATGAAACGGTGATCCTCACACTTTCCCCCGCGACCACGTATGCGCTCGGCGCGACGACAAGCGCGACCGTGACCATCGCGGATAATGAGCCCGCACAAGTGAGCGTCGCGGCGACCGATGCGACGGCGAATGAAAGCGGCAACACGGGCACTTTCACCATCACGCGCACCGGCAGCACGGCGGCGGCACTCACGGTGAATTTCACCCTCGGTGGCTCAGCGACGAATGGCACGGACTACGCGACGCCCGGCACCAGTATCGTCATCCCCATCGCTCAAGGCAGCGCGGCAATCACCATCACACCCACTGCGGATGGCGTGGTGGAAGTGGACGAAACCGTGACGCTCACAGTCACTACTGGAGCGGGCTATACCGTAGGCGCACCGAGCACTGCGAGCCTCACGATCACCGGCGATCCTGGGAACGGCGGCGGCATTTTGCGCGAGTGGTTCGATGGGCTGAATGGGAACAATACCGTGGGTGATTTACTGCTCGCGGCGGCGTATCCTTTCTCCCCGACGGGCTCGGAGATCGTGACAACGAGCTTCGAGACGCCGCAGAGCAGCCCGGATAAAAACAACTTCGGCGAGCGTTGGCGTGCGATCTACACCGCGCCAGTCACGGGGAATTATTTCTTCTACATCGCGAGCGACGACGCCTCCGAGCTGTGGCTTTCCACGGATGCGACGCCCGACCGCAAGCAGCGTATTTGCTACGCAAGCAGTGCGACGGGCTTCGAGGTATGGACGGCGCAGGGCAACCAGAAATCCGCCACCATCGCGCTCACGGCGGGGCAGCGGTATTACATTGAGGCGTTGTTTAAGGAAGGTGCCGGCGGAGATTATATGTCCGTCGGCGTGGAGTATCCCAATGGCGCACTAGAGCGGCCCATCCCCGCGCATCGGCTCGATCCTTACACACCCGCGACGGCGCTGGGCTCGCCGTGGGCTGGCAGTAATATCGGCACCGGCCCGCTCGGCGGTGGCGGTCTCGCGAGCGACTTCCTGCCCGCTGGGCCAAAGGCGCGCTATAGCTTTAGCGGCACTGCCAGCGCGGCAATCGCGGATGGCACGAGCATCGCCGACAGCATCGGCACGGCGGCTGCCGCACTGCGCGGTGCGGGTGCTATTTATAATGCGGCGGGCACTGCCATCGTCCTCCCCGGCGGCACGCCCGCGACACAGGCGTATCTTGATCTCCCGAATGGCGTCATCACTGGCACGATCAACAGTGGCACACGCTACACGAGCGCGAGCTACGAGACGTGGGTGACGGTGAACACGACGCAAAACTGGGCGCGCATTTTTAATTTCGGCACCAGCAGCGTCGGCGAAGTCACGACGGTCGGCGGCACCTTCGACGGCAACGACGCGCACCACATTTTCCTGACCGCGAACGACGGCACGACGAACGATCAACGGCTCGCACGCAACTATCCTGCGGGCACCAACGACGTCACTAGCGTCAGCACGGGCACTGCGGTGAACGGCACGCAATTTCACATCGTGCTCACCTACGATGCTGTGGACCAAAACTGGCGCTGGTATCGCAATGGCGTGCTCATGCAAGTACTGCCGGACGCACAGGGTCTCACGACTTTGAACGACGTGAACAACTGGCTGGGCCGCTCGATGTGGAGCTCGGACATTAATCTCAACGGCACTTACGACGAGTTCCGTATCTACGACTACGCGCTCACCGAGGCGCAAATTCGCGGCAACAAGGACGCCGGGCCAAACGTCATCAACACACTCAATATCGGTGCTACGGGGCCGTATTGGGTGAGTGGCAGCGGCGTGCTCTCTACGAGCGGCGCAAGCGATGCACTCCACTTGGAATCTCAGTCACTCACGGGCGATTGGGACGTGCGCGTGCGACTGGCCTCGCTCGCAAATTCTAATGCGGGCGCGCTCGCTGGACTGATGATGCGCGAAGGCACCGCCGCCGGAGCGCGCCATGCTTTCATCGGCTTAAACCCAGCCGCCACAGGTCGCTTCATCGCGCGCACGACGACCAATGGCAACGCAACCACAACCGATCTCACGGGCCTCGCGATCCCTCAATGGCTACGGCTCGCGCGGCAGGGCGACAGCATCTCAGCCTACGTCTCGGCAGACGGTGCGACGTGGCAGGCGGTGGGCACGGCGGCGACTTTCAGCGGCCTCAGTGCTTCACTGAATGTAGGCTTTGCAGTGAGCGGCGGCGCGACGAATAAAACCGCGCTGGCACAGTTCGACACGTTCTCTCCATCGCCCGCCCCCGGCGCTGGCGATGGGCTGCGCTACGAGCGGTTCGAGGGCATCGCCGGAGCGACAGTGGCCTCACTCACGAGCGCAGCGAGTTTTCCCAATAGCCCCACGCTCACGGAGATTCGCGGCGGCCTCTTCGAAGTCGCTCAATCCTCGCCTGCAATAGACAACTACGGCGACCGGATGCGCGGCTACTTCGTGCCGACCTCCACGGGCAGCTACACCTTTTACGTCGCGGGCGATGACTCCGCCGAGCTGTGGCTCTCCACGAATGACAGCGTCTCTGCGCGGGTGAAAATCGCATCCGTCCCGAGCTACACCGCGCTTCGTGAGTGGGCGAAGTTTCCCCAGCAAAAGTCCGCCCCCATCGCGCTCACCGCTGGGCAGCGATACTACATGGAACTGCTGCACAAGGAGGCGACGGGCAACGACTTTGTGAGCGTGGGCGTGGTGTTGCCGGGCGGCGTGCCGGAGTTCCCCATGTTGGCCTCGCGCTTCCAGAGCTTCACGTTGCCCGCAACTTTTCTAGCACCTTGGACGGCGGCGGATGTGGGGGCACCACCGAGCACAGGGAGCGCGGGCTATTTCCCGCCGAGCTACACGGGCAGCAGCGACCCGCTCGTTTTCGGACCGCGCAATCGCTACACTTTTGATGGCGCTGCAAGCGCCGCAGTCGTGGATGGCGCTTGGTTTTACGACGTCATAGCTGGGGCAAATGCGCAGACGCGCGGGGCTGGCGCGATGTTTGATGCGCTAGGAAAAGGGATTGCGCTGCCGGGCGGTGCGAGTGCCACGGCGGCTTACGTGGATCTGCCGAATGGCGTCGCGAGTGGCACCATCAATGGCGGCACGCGCTTTGGCAGTGTGAGCTACGAGCTGTGGGCAACGCAGACGAGCAACCAAAACTGGAGCCGAATACTCGACTTCGGCACAGGCAGCGCGGGGGAAATCACCAGCGCAGGTGGCTCGGCGACGGGCACGAACTACATCGTGCTCTCGGGGAATAACGGCCTCGCTCCAGACACGCGCTTTGAACGCAAAACGACGACGACAGACGCACTGGCCAATGCGACGGCGGGCACGGTGCTCGGGCAGTTCACGCATCACGTCGTGGAATACGATGCCGCCGCGCAGCAGTGGCGCTGGTATCGGAACGGCGTGCTCACGGCATCCTTCGCCGACGCGGCTGGCGTGGCGACGCTTGCGGATGTGAACGTGTGGCTGGGCCGCTCGCAATTCACATCGGACGCCGATTGGAATGGGACGATGCACGAGTTCCGCATCTACGACTACGCGCTCACCGCGCCGCAGGTGCAGGGCAATCTCGCCGCTGGCCCCGACGCGCTGAACGTGGCTGCGCCTGGGCTCGCGGGCAGTGCGCTCATCAGCGGTGGCGGCGCGATTTCTACGACGAGCACGAGCGACAGCTTTCAATTTGCATCGCAGACGATGGATGGCGACGGAGAGATCATCGCGCGGCTCGTATCTTTCCAAGGCGCGAGCACGCGGGCGGGCATCATGCTCCGCGAAAACACGGCGGTGGGTTCGCGGCACGTCATAGTCGGCGTATTAAACGGCGGCGCAGGCTCGCTGGTGAAGCGCACAGCGACGGCGGGAAATGCCAGCGTCGCGAGCTTTACGACTACAGGCTACTGGCTGCGGCTGGTGAGAAAAGGCGATGTCGTCACGGCTTATACATCGGCGAATGGCAGCGCGTGGACGGCAGTTGCCGGTGGTGCGACCACGCTCACGACTCTGCCAGCAAACGTGCTCGTGGGCCTCGCAGTCAGCAGCGGCACGACGACTACGGTGGATGCTTCTTTTGATAATGTGCAGATCATCCGCCCGACCGTGAGCATCGCGCGGGCGGCGGATGCGGTGGAGTTTCCGACGAGCAACGGCGTGTTCACCGTGGCGAGGACTTGGGACACGACGAGTGCGCTCACGGTAAATTACAGCGTCAGCGGGAGTGCGACGAGCGGTGTGGATTTCACCGCGTTGAGCGGCAGCGTCACGATTCCCGCCGGGCAGGCGAGCGCGACGATCACGGTGGTGCCGGTGGATGATTCTATCAGCGAGGGACTGGAGACCGTCGTCGTCACGCTCACGGATGCCATCGGCTACACGCTCGGCGCTCAGTCGAGCGACACGCTCGCCATCAGCGGCGCGGAGCCCAGCTACGTGTGGAGCAATGCCACCATCGGCAGCACGCTGGCGTGGACGCTCGGCGCGAATTGGCTGGGAGCCGCACCCGCGCTCAGTTCGGCAGGCACGACGGTGGAATTCCTCACCGGGCAGACGCTCGCGGCTGGCACCGTCACTGCGAATAACGACAACGCGGGCACCTTCCAGCTCACCAGTCTGAAGCTCTCTGGCACAGGCCCGGCGAGCGGTGCGGCGACCGTCGCGCTCGCGGGTAACGCGATACAGCTCACGGGCGTCGGCATTGCTCCCGTCGTCGCGCTGGATGCGGCGAGCGGCGCGGGCCTCACCTACACGGTGGCCAATGCGCTCACGCTTGCAGCCGATACGACCTTCACCGGCACAGGCACGGCGAGCTTCGTTTGGGCCGGCGCGATCACTGGCAGCGGCGCTCTGACCAAGGCTGGCAGTAGCACACTCATCCTCGCGGGCAACGACAACTACGCGGGCAGCACGACCATCGCTGGAGGCACCTTGCAGCTCGGAAATGGCACGGCTTCTGGCTCGCTCGGCGGTGGTGCGATCAATAATAGCGGCACGCTCTTTTTCTACCGCAGCGACACGGCGCTGAATATCTCCAGCATTATCAGCGGTAGCGGCAGCATCCTCGTCGGCGTGGATGCCACGCCAGCAAACGATTCGCGCGTCACCCTCTCCGGCGTGAACACCTTCACCGGCGGCATCACCATCCGCAGCGGCGGCCTGCGCATCACGAATAGCAACGCCCTCGGCAACCCCGCCATCGCCAAAACTATCGCCATCAATAAAAACGGCGCGGCACCCCTGCCACGCCCACAGCTCTTACTCGATGGCACTGCTGGTGCCATCGTCCTCCCCGCGACGTTCAGCATCTCCGCGAGTAATGGCGACGCAGTCTATGCAGCACTCATCAACGAAGCCGGCACAAACACCATCGCGGGCAACTTCACACTCAACGGCGGCGGCGGCGGCACCCGCATCCTCGCCTCCGGCGGAAACATCACACTCAGCGGCAGCATCGCGCCCAGCACCAGCGCACGAGTCTTGCAGCTCGATGGCACAGCGACTGGTGCCGTGAGTGGCGTGATCCAAAACCAAGCCTCCCCTGTGAACACCCTCGCCGTCGAAAAATCTGGCACCGGCACATGGACACTTTCCGCAGCGAATACCTACACCGGCGCGACCACCGTGCTCGCGGGCAATCTCATCGTCAGCGGCAGTATCGCCACCGGCGGCAGCGTGAGCGTGAGCAGCGGTGCGACGCTCTCCGGCAGCGGCACCATCGCTGCGAGCACCGCCGTGAGCGGCACCCACGCGCCCGGCGCAGGGCTAGGAAAACAAACCATCTCCGGCGCACTCAGCTACAGCGCCACCGCCCATCTCGCTTGGGAACTTGGCAGCAACACCGCTACCGGAGCAGGCACCACATTCGACCAAGTCGCAGCAGCAGCAGGCGTCACCATCACCAGCGGCGCAGTGCTGGATGTCCTCGTGAATAGCGCGGGCAGCACCGTGAATTTCAGCGACCCATTCTGGGCACAAAGCCACACCTGGCCCGTGCTCACCGCCACCACCCTCACGGGCAGCTTTGCACTCGGCACCGTCACCGCCGACCTTGGTGCGCGAGTCGCCTCGGACTACGGCACTTTCACCCTCCAGCAAAGCGGCGGCGTGTCGCTCGTATGGACGCCTCTCGCCTCATTCGTCTCGTGGCAGCACTTGCAATTCGGCGTGAATTGGAACGTCCCCTCCACCGCAGGCGACCTCGCCAACCCCGACGCCGACGCACTTCCCAACCTCCTCGAATATGCCCTCGGCACCAGCCCCACCGCTCAGACCCTCGCGCCCGCCGCCGCCATCGTCGCTGGCAAGCTCACCCTCACCTTCCCTCGCAACCCCAGCGCCACCGACATCACGATCACCGTGCAAGGCGCAGACAGCCTCGCCGGGCCTTGGGCCGACCTCGCCAACGCGGTGAACGGAGCTGCCACCACCGCACTCCTCGGCGGAGTCAGCGCCACCGAGGCTGGCACGCCCCCGACCGTAGAAGTGCGCGACCTCTACCAGACGAATGACCCCTTACACCCCCGCCGCTACCTCCGCCTCCGCGCCGTGCGGTAAAGGAGTGAAGTCTGGACATTGTTCACGTTGTTGGCTGGAGTATTTTTGGGGCGGCGACTTACTACAGCACTGACTTGTTCATCCTCACCCCGGCGGGCTGCGCCACCCGGAACGCAGTGCCGAGGTTTTGCTAAGAACACTCACTACTCCAACTTATACACACACACATGAAACTCCGCCTGCTCACCGCTCTCGCCCTCGCACTCACGCTGCCGCTTTCCGCGCAGGTCGCCTCGGTCAAGACTCAGCCGCAAAAGATCCGCTGGGATGAGATGGATCTGGGGCCGTTTTTTAGCGGGTGTTATGATGTGAATGGGACGAAATCTTTCAAGGGCGTCGCCGTCGCGGTGGGGACGAAGGATTCTCCGGCGACGATGCTTTTCGACACGGAGCTGCTGCGCTTTCACGCAGCGTGGGAGGGCGGGCTGGCGGCGTTCCCGCGTGGGCGGGGCGGGCTGGAGGGGGCGATCAAAAACGACGGTGAAGTGCTACTCTCGAATGGCTGGGCGCTGGGCTGGGGCGCGGAGATCAAGGACGACCCGCGCGTGCAACATCAGGGCAATGTGGCGGGGCTAAAATGGCGCGGCATTTACGTGCATGGGGAGAAGACGGTGCTGAGTTACTCGGTGGGAAAGCAGGCGATTTTGGAACTGCCGGGGAGCGAGATGCACGAGGGGCAGCGGGTGTGGACGCGCACTTTCACCATCGCGGCGGGGAGCAATGTGAAGCAGCTCCTGATCTCGGATGACGGCGGGCAGGGCAAGTCGGGCGCGAATGGCGTGGCGATCGTGGAGAAGAACGGCAAGACCATCGCCATCGCCGTGCGCGGCACGGTGCCGGGGGCGATGATCGCGGGGAAAACGGGCGGTCGTGTGGTGCTGGAAATCCCTGCTCTCGCTGCGCCAGCGACGTTCCAAATCGCGCTGGCAGTCGCCCCTTCCGCCGACGCGGAGAAGCTCGCGGCGGCGGTCATCACCAAGGGCACGCTCGCCGATCTCACCCCGCTGACCAAGCCCGGCGCGGCGCGCTGGGGCGCGGCCATCGAGACGCAGGGCAAGCTGGGCGACAGCTCGCAGGCTTACGCCTCGGACGAGATCGCGCTGCCGGAGACGAATCCCTACAAGAGCTGGCTGCGGCCCGGCGGGCATGACTTTCTCGCGAACGGGACTTGTGTGGTGGCAAATATCAGTGGCGACGTTTGGCTCGTCTCGGGGCTGGATGAAAAGCTGGAGCACATCCAGTGGAAACGCTTTGCCAGCGGGCTCTTTCAGCCACTCGGCTGCAAAGTCGTGGGCGATGCGATCTACGTGCTGGGGCGCGACCAGATCACGCGGCTGCACGATTTCAACGGCGATGGAGAGGTGGACTTCTACGAGAACTTTAACAACGACTGCGTGGTCACGGATAACTACCACGAGTTCGCGCTCGATCTGCAAACGGACTCTGCGGGCAATTTCTACTACGCGAAAGGCTCGCCGTGGACGCCCACAAACATGAGCCCGCACCAAGGCACGATGCTGAAGGTGAGCAAAGATGGCGCAAAACTGGAGGTCGTCGCCACCGGCCTCCGCGCGCCCAATGGCCTCGGTATGGGGCCGGGCGACGTGCTCACTTGCAGCGACAACCAAGGCCACTGGATGCCGTCAAATCGCCTGAATATCATCAAGCCCGGCGGCTTCTACGGCATGACGCCCGCTGCCCACAAGGAGCTGACTTTTAAGCGCGCGGACGGCACGGAATTCAAAGCGAACCCCTCGCTGCAGACCGCGCGCGACGAGTTCAAGACAGAGTTCTGGGGCAAGTCGGATTCACCGATCCCCACTGCTGGCTACGACCTGCCGCTCATGTGGCTGCCGATGGATATTGATAACTCCTCCGGCGGCGAAGTGTGGGTGCCGAGCGGCACGCAATGGGGCCCGTGGGGCGGCAAGATGCTGCAAATGAGCTATGGAAAATGCAGCCTCTTCGGAGTCATGCAAGAGACGGTGGAAGGCGTGGCGCAGGCCGCGTGCGTGCGCTTCCCGGTGAGCTTCCGCAGCGGCATCATGCGCGGTCGCTTTAGCCCGAAAGATGGCCAGCTCTATCTCAGCGGACTGAATGTTTGGCAAAGTAGCGCCGCCAAAGACGGCTGCCTCCACCGCGTGCGCTACACCGGCAAGCCCGTGACCATGCCCATCGGCATCGCGACAAAGGCGAACGGCGTAGAAGTGCAATTCAGCGGCCCGCTCGACGCCAGCGCCGCCGACGCGGGCAACTGGGGCGTAGAGCAGTGGGACTACAAATGGACCGGCAACTACGGCTCCGACAACATCTCCACCCGCGACCCCCAAAAGGCCGGCAAACAAACCACCGACCTCGTGACCGTGGCCAAAGCCACCCTCAGCGCTGACAAAAAGAGCGTGCTCCTAGAGCTACCCGACCACACCCCCGCCATGACCATGCGCATCAAATGCCTCACCAAATCCGCCGACGGCACCGAGGTAAAATACCAGATAGACCAAACCGTCCACCGCATCCCAGGGATGAAGGCAGCGGGGAAATAAGGCGTTTCTGTCGAGAAACGGCGCTTTTTACTGCACGAGTGCATGGTTTAGGCGGAAAAAGCGGGCTCGTGTAAGCACGAGGGCATCTTTTAGAAGAAAAACATGGGTTCGTGCATACACGAGGGTGGCTTTTTGTGCTCGGCGACGGGCTCGTGTATCTAAATGTGCGGGTCTGGCGGAGCAGGCAGGGCTTTGCAGCCGCACGAATGAGGCAGGTGGCGAAGGGCGAGGCTCGGAGGGCAGGCAGAAAACGAGGGCTTTTTTTAAACTCTGAACTCTGAACTTCGAACTCTGAACTTCGAACCTTGTTGCTTCGAGAACATCGTTCAGAGTTCAAAGTTCAGAGTTCAGAGTCTTCAGCCCGCATCGCTTTCCTAGCCCTCGGATTCCGCGATTGCGCCCGGCGCTTGCTCCCGCCACATTCCGCGCCTTTTCGCCATGATGAATGACCGCCGCAAACCATTTCCTTTCGATACTTTTGAGCCCGCGTGGCAGCGCGTTTGGAAGGAGCGCCGCACTTTCCATACGCCAAATCCGGGGGAGCCGGGCTTCGACGCGACGCGCCCCAAATACTATGTGCTGGATATGTTCCCCTACCCGAGCGGGGCGGGGCTGCATGTGGGGCACCCAGAGGGTTACACGGCGACGGACATCATCGGGCGTTATAAAAAGGCGCGCGGATTTAATGTGTTGCATCCGATGGGGTGGGATGCGTTTGGCCTGCCTGCGGAGCAATACGCGATCAAGACCGGGCAGCATCCGCGCGTGACGACGGAGACGAATGTGGCGAATTTCCGCGCGCAGCTCCAGCGGATCGGCTTCGGCTACGATTGGGAGCGGGAGGTGAATACGACGGACCCAGGGTATTTCAAATGGACGCAGTGGATTTTCCTCCAGCTCTATGGCTCGTGGTTTAATGCGGAGACGAATCGCGCGGAGCCGATCAGCACTTACACGGGCGCGGATGCCGATAGCGTGCGGCTGGCTTTTGTCTCGGAGGCACCGGTGAATTGGTGCCCGGAGCTGGGCACGGTGTTGGCGAATGAGGAGGTGATGGATGGCAAAAGTGAGGTGGGCGGGCACCCGGTGGAGCGTCGCCCGATGCGGCAGTGGATGCTGCGGATCACGGCGTATGCACAGCGGCTGATCGAGGAGCTGGACGGACTGGATTGGCCGGAGAGCATCAAGATCCATCAGCGGAATTGGATCGGACGGAGTGAGGGTGCGGAGGTGAAGTTCAGCGTGGATGGCGCAGGGGAGATCACCGTTTTCACCACGCGCCCGGATACGCTCTACGGGGCGACTTACATGGTGCTTGCACCGGAGCATCCGCTCGTGGCGACGATCACCACGCCGGAGCAACAGGACGCCGTCGCCGCATATAAAGTGAGCGTGGCCAGCAAGAGCGACCTCGAACGCACCGATCTCGCGAAGGACAAGAGCGGCGTGTGGACGGGCGCTTTTGCCGTGAACCCGGTGAGCGGCGAGCGCATCCCGGTGTGGATCGCCGACTACGTGATGATGAGCTACGGCACGGGCGCGATCATGGCGGTGCCCGCGCACGATGAGCGGGATTGGGAGTTTGCGAAGAAGTTTGCCCTACCCATCCGCGAAGTCGTCTCGCCCGAGCCGCGCCTCGGACTCGGCGGCAGCGGCGTGTGCGAAGCGGAGCCGCTGGAGTGTTTCCACGGCGAAGGCTACGCCATCCACAGCGGCCCGCTCGATGGATTGCCCACGGTCGCCGCGAAGGCCGAGATCATCGCCCGCCTCGCCGAGCAAGGGCTCGGCAAGAAGACGGTGAATTACAAACTCCGCGACTGGCTTTTCTCCCGCCAACGCTATTGGGGTGAGCCTTTCCCTATCGTGTGGGAGGGCGGAAAACACCGCGCGCTCCACGAGAGCGAGCTGCCCGTGATCCCGCCGGAGCTGGCCGATTTCAAACCCACCGGCACGCCCGAAGGCCCGCTGACAAAGGCGCTCGACTGGGTGCGCTACAGCGAGACCGCCATCCGCGAAACCAATACGATGCCGCAGTGGGCAGGCTCGTGCTGGTATTACCTGCGCTATATTGACAATAAAAACACCGAGCGCTTTGTCGGCGCAGAGGCCGAGCGGTATTGGACGACTGGCACCACCAGTCACCAGTCACCAGTCACCAATCACAAAATCCCCCACGGTGGCGTGGATCTCTACGTCGGCGGCACCGAGCACGCCGTGCTGCACCTGCTATACGCGCGGTTTTGGCACAAAGTGCTCTTTGATCTCGGCCACGTTTCGACGCCCGAGCCTTTTCAGAAACTCGTGAACCAAGGGCTCATCCTCGGCGAAGACGGCGTGAAGATGAGCAAGAGTCGCGGCAACGTGGTGAACCCCGACGACGTGATCTCCGAATACGGCGCGGACTCGCTCCGCCTCTACGAGATGTTCATGGGCCCGCTGGAGGCGACGAAGCCGTGGAGCATGAGCGGCGTGGAGGGCGTCTTCCGTTTCCTCGCTCGCGTGTGGCGGCTCGTGATGGAGGAAAACCAAGCGGGCGAATGGGTGCAGAGCGCCACGCTGCAAGACGTGCCGATGACGAAGGCCACCGCGAAGGTCGTCCACGCCACGATCAAGAAAGTGAGCGAGGACATTGAGGCGCTCAGCTTCAACACCGCCATCGCGCAAATGATGATCTGCACGAAAGAACTCATCGCCGCAGAACCGCGACCCATCGCCGCCGTGAAGCTGCTCCTGCAAGTGCTCGTGCCTTTCGCTCCCCACCTCTCAGAAGAGCTGTGGGCGCGGCTCGGCGAGACTACGCTCCTCGCCGATACCGCTTGGCCGAGCTACGATCCCGCTTTCCTCGTGGAGGACGAAATCGAGATGCCCGTGCAGGTGAATGGCAAACTCCGCGAAGTGATCGTAGTCGCCAAGACCGCCACGAACGAAGAGATCGAAGCCGCCGCCAAAGCCGCGCCGAAAGTCGCCGAATCCCTCGCAGACAAGACGGTGAAAAAGCTCATCATCGTGCCGGGGCGGCTTGTGAATATCGTCGTCGTCTAAAGAGGCGCTTGACACATCGGGGCGCATCCCTATTTTCCGCCCTCCAATTTCTACCGCTGCCAATCGGTAGGACACACGCAAGTGTGCTGGAAACAAAACAAACCAAATATGGTTCCTCGTCGGTGTGGTGGCAGCCGTGCTTAATTTGCCCGAAGCCTCGGGCGGCGACGAAACCGCAAAAAACAACTACTATGGCAGATATCAATACCATCGTTGAGCAACTCAGCGGACTCACCGTCCTCGAAGTCGCCGACCTCGTCAAACAACTCGAAACCAAATGGGGCGTGAGCGCCGCTGCGCCCGTCGCAGCCGCTGCACCTGCTGGTGGCGGAGCCGCCGCTGCACCTGCGGAAGAGAAGACTGCGTTCGACGTCGTCCTCTTGGAGGCTGGCGCGACGAAGATCAACGTCATCAAAGAAGTCCGCGCAGCGGTTCCTGGACTCGGCCTCGCCGAAGCCAAGGCCCTCGTGGAAAGCGCTCCGAAGACGATCAAGGAAGGCGCAACCAAAGCCGAAGCGGACGACATCAAGAAAAAGCTCGAAGCCGCTGGAGCCAAAGTCGAGATCAAGTAAGCTCCGGCTCACACGATCCAATTTACAGCAAACGCGCGAGGGCAACCTCGCGCGTTTCGCTTTTTTACGAGGACGGCTCTACTCGATGTTTTGGATCTGCTCGCGGATTTTCTCCATCTCGGCTTTGCACGTCACGACGAGCTGGGAGATTTCCACGTCGTTCGCTTTGGAGCCGAGCGTGTTAAATTCCCGCCCGATCTCCTGGCACATGAACTCTAGGGTGCGCCCGACGGGTTCGTTTTTTTTGAGGTGATGGGCGAATTGTTCGAAGTGGCTATCGAGCCGCGTCAGTTCCTCGGTGATGTCGCTTTTGTCGGCAAACATCACAACTTCCTTCGCCATCCGCTCATCGTCCGGCGCGAACTCCAACCCTGCGCGCTGGATGCGCTCGTGGAGGGATTGGCGATAGCGTTTCACCACATCGGGCTGGAGCTTGCGCACCTTTTTCGCAGCATCGCGCACCATCTTCAGGCGCTTCTCCAAGTCTTTTGCGAGGTGCTTGCCCTCGCGCTCACGCATCACCATGAAGTCTGCCAGCGCATCCTTCAGCGCAGCTTCAACGTGTTTCCATGAAGACTCGGGCGCGATCTGTTCCTCGGGCGCGCGCAGCACTCCGGGCGCGCGGAGGATGGTCTCGATGGTCACTTCGCCACCCACTCCGAGTTCCTTTTGCAAGTCGAGCATCGCTTTCAAATACGAGCGTGCGAGCTGGCGATCAAAAGCGAGATTTTGCGGCGTGCTCGCGCCAGCGTGGAAGGCGATGACCACGGTGAGCCGACCGCGTGTGACTTCTGCATTGATGGTGTCGCGCACGCGCGGCTCTAGCTCGGCGAGCTCGCGCGGGAGATTCACCACGACGTCGCTCTGTTTGCGGTTCACGGAGTTCAGCTCCACGGTGAATTTTGCCCCATTCTGGACGCTCTGCCCGCGCCCATAGCCAGTCATGCTTCTCATTGGCGCGGGAGGCTAAAGCGTCGCGTCGGCGTGGCGAGGGGAAAGTGAAAGTGGGGGTCAGCGGACGAGTTCTTTCTTCAGCCAATCGAGGCACTCGTTGCGCGCTTCGAGGAGGCCGGTGAGGGGCATACTTGCAGCCGCGGCGGGGAGGAGGGCGCGGACTTCGGAGGGGAGTTGGGCGGTGTCTTTGGCGTCCATTTTTCCGAGCGGGATTTGGCGGGATTTGGATCGTGCCAGCGCGAGTTCGGTGCGGGCTGAGAGGAGGAAATCGGCGAGCAGCTCGGCTTCGTCGGCGTGCCGTGTGCCGTGGATGATTGCGACGGTATTGGGGATGCAAATGGTCGCACCATTTTCCAATCGCACGGGTTCAGCGGCGACTGCGGCTCCGCCGTCGAGCGCCTCGAAGAAGTCGTCCGTATCCGTCCACCCCGCATCGCACGCACCGCTGGCGACGGCTTCTTTCACGGCGGCGTTGCCATTCACCTCGCGGAGGCCACGCGCGCGCGTGCTGGCGTGCCATGCCTTCAGCCGTTCGCCACCCCAGAGGCTCCAGAGCGCGGTGTAATGGGTGAGCGTGGTGCCGTAGAGCGGCTTGGCGGCGGCGAAGCGCGTGAGGTCGCCAGCGAGCGGCGCGTCTGCCCACGGGCGGTCGGCGCGATGGATCGTCATGCGCAGGCGCGCGGCGAAGCCCGCCCAGCGGCCCTCGGCGTCGCGGAAAGGCTCGGGGATGCGCTGCCAGCCGATGCCTTGATACGGCTCCAGCACGCCGCGCGCGGCGAGGTCGAGCGTGCCGAGCAGCTCGTTATTCCAAAAAACGTCGCAGCGCGGGCGATCTTTTTCCTTCGTGAGTTGCTCCACAAAGCCGAGCGATTTCGTCGCCTCGGTGTCGTATTTTACGGCGACTTTGATCCCTGTCTTTTTCTCAAAATCCCGCAGCACTCCCTCGGCAAAAACCGCGTCGTGCGCGCAATAGACGACGAGTTTTTCACGGCCCAACGATTGCACCGCAAGCACGAGCACACCGATGGCGAGGAGGATGAGCAGGTGCCCTTTAAAGCTACGAGCGTCTTGCATGGCTTGGCGCTCGGCGAGCCCCAGTGCGGGCTATTTCGCCTCCGCTGCGTCGTCCGTATCGGCCTCGTCGTCCGACATATCGCCAGCGTCGAAGTCTGCTTCGTTCACGATGTCATGCGGGCCGTGGAAGTTGCGCTTCCGCTTGCCTGCAGGGAGCGGCACCATCGTCATGAAAATGTTGCGGCCCATCAGCTTTGGCGGCGCTTCGACGTGGCCCATCGTGGTGAGGTCGGCCTCGATCTTGCGCATCATTTTCATGCCGAGATCTTGGTGCGCCATTTCACGCCCACGGAATTGCAGGAGCATCCGCACCTTATTCCCCTTATCGAGGAATTCCTCGCTATGGCGCATCTTCGTCTCGTAGTCGTGCGTGCCGATGTTCACGCGGAATTTCACTTCCTTGAGCTTGCTGCCGACATTCTGCTTTTTCTCTTTGTCGTGCTTGGCGAGGTCGTATTTGAATTTACCAAAATCCACGATGCGGCAAACGGGCGGATTCGCCGTGGCGGCGACCTCCACGAGATCGAGCCCGTGTTGCTGGGCGGCTCGCAGGGCGTCCTGGATTTTCATTACCCCGAGCTGCTCGCCGGTAGAGGCAACGATCACGCGCACTTCCCGAGCGCGGATGCGTTGATTGACACGAATTTGAGTGAGTTGGATGGCTTTATTAAAGTGGGATCGCAGCGCGTGGAGCGGTGGCTCGATCCTATTAGTCCTAGTGCCGTCCGCGCCGTGCGTGAGGTTTTTAAACTCTCGCTCCAGCGGCTCCAGACTCAGCCGCGCGGACGACGGCGCGGCTGATGAGCGGGCCATTTCCGGCCTACTCGCACGCGCATTTAGGGGCGAGTGCGCCAAGCGGCAAGGGATTTCTCCATGCTACACCAAAAAAGCCAGAGCGCTCAATGCGAAGAAGCCACCGGTGCGGCCCAGGAAATGGACATCTCGGCGGCAGGAATTGTGGTTTTAGCGAAGCCAGAAGGTCTGGAATGCGATGGGGGCGGGGCGGTCCCATTGCCATGCACCGACGATGACTGGGAAGGTGATGCTCTGCACCTCACCGCAATTTTTCGCGGTTGGAATCTTTTGCCAACAAGTCCACCAAGGAAATCTTCGTTCGCTTTAACTCCTCGGAAAGCCATGCACGGTCATGCACCGTCACCCCACATATCTGCGCTGCGTGAAGCGTGCGCTTACTCAGGCGACGTGCGGTCGTGTGGAGACAACGCTTGCGAAATGAAACACCCAAGGCGTTTTCGTAATACGGCCTTGCTCCCTCGACTTCTCTCACCGCCACTTCGCTGTCCAATTCATCGCGCGAAGTCGCTTTGCATTGGATGAGCACGTTCTCCCGCTGCGCCCCCCAGCCGAGCACCACGACATCACATCCGTGATCGCTCCCGCCAGGGGTAAGAATCATCCGCCTTGCCCCTCGTTCGTAGATCACAGCCACCAGAGCCTCGAATAACCTCCACGACAGCCGCAGCGCAGCGGCAAGGTCGAGTGCGATGGCTGGGACGGTGACGGCGTGCGAAGTGAAAACGCTCTCAATGAGTTCAGAATCTGTGACAGACTGTGGAGGAATGAGACCCAGCGCGCCTTGAAGCCCGCGCTTCTTTTCAATCAGACCGTGCAGCACATCGTCAAACGATCTGCGCTCCGAGTTCGGATGCTGCACGGAGGGCAAATAGACGGTCACAGGGCGTGTCTGGCCAATTCGGTAGGCGCGATCTGTAGCCTGATCTTCTTTAGCCGGATTCCAATGGCGCTCCAAGTGAACGACGTGATTGGCGGCTACGATGTTTAACCCAGCACCACCGAGGGCACACCCAGCGCCACCTTTCACCTCGGCGAGAAATGGCACGCCTGCGTCGAGTTCGAGATCACCCGCACGCTCCCGCGCGTCATCGCAGGGTTCGGCCTCCGCAGTATAGATGGCACGCCCCGAGCGACCTCCCCGCAGGCCGCTACACCGTGGAGTTTGAGTGCGACCTCCCCCCTCGCCGCCGGCGAGATGAGCTTCGCCATCGGCATCACCAGCGACGAAAAAAACCTCTACTACGCCGAAGGCATCGGAGCCCTCAGCATCAGCGAAATCGCCCTCACCACCCAGCCCCACCGAGCCAGCGGCT
>JAYVQK010000107.1:0-8410 GCA_043757005.1 Verrucomicrobiaceae bacterium | reverse complement strand
TCGCCTGTCCATGCGGCGGTGGACGATGGACAGGCGGGGCGCCTGTCCCACTCCGACAGGCGAGGCGCCTGTCCCACTCCGCGCAGTGCGCCAAATTGGGGCGCGGCGGTGGAGGCTGGGCTCGCGTTTTTCTTTGTCTTCGTGGGGGTGCAATGGTCGTTTGCGAGCTTCCTGCTCTCACCTGCGGCGGAGGGCTGGCTCTTTGCGGGCGGGGGAAAAGAGTGGCCCTTTTTCCTACGCATCACCGCCACTGCTCAGACGAGTTTTTGGCCCGCTCCAGCGGGCGGGGAGTTTGATCTTTTAAATGTGCTCATCGCCCTCGCGCTCGCCATCGTCTCTGCCCGCGCGGGGCTTTCGCTCGGCGCTTGGTTGCAACGTCTCCGCCGATGAAGACGCTTTTTTTCCTCCTCCTACTGGCCCTTTCCGCGAGTGCCCACATCGGTAGTCCAAATGTTTTCTACGAAGGCCACGCGGGGTCGCACGCCGTCCGCGTCGTCATCCGCCCGCCTGCTGCGCTGCCCGGAATGGCGCAGGTGGATGTGCGGGTGAGCGACTCCGCTATCACGGGCGTCACCGTGCGCCCGGCCTTTGTGGAGGCTGGGAGCGGGGCGGCTGCCGAGCCGGTGCCCGCGCTCGCTGCGGCTGGTGACGCGCATCTTTTCCACGCCGCGTGCTGGCTGTTGCGGCGGGGGAATTACGCCGTCCTCATCACCCTCCAGACTGCCAACGGTGCGAGCAGCGTGGAGGTCCCGCTGCAAGCGGCCTCGTTCGTGCCGCCCACCATGTCGCCTGCGCTCGCGAGCACGCTGGGCGCGCTTGGGTTGCTGCTTTTCGCCGCCGCCGTGGCGCTCGCAGGCGCTGCGGCTCGCGAGGCTGCGGTGCCTTCACTGGGCGACATCCGGCGCGGGCGGCGTGCCTCTGCGCTCGCTCTCGTCGTGCTCGGCAGCGCGCTGGCGGCGGGCGCGGGGCGGTGGTGGAAAATGGATGCCGACTTTCGTGCGAACGCGCTCTTTCGCCCCACGCCGGTCCTCGCCGCCGTGCAGCCCTCAGGGCTCCTCCGCATCACGCCGACTGCGGATGCGGCGTGGGACTCTGTGGTGACGGATCATGGCAAACTCATGCACTGCTTCCTCGTGCGCGAGCCGAGCGGGGATGCCTTTGCTCACCTGCATCCCGCGCGTCGCGACGCCACGACTTTCGAGACGCTACTCCCCCCGTTGCCCGCTGGGAAATACACGCTCTACGGCGAGATCACCCACGACACTGGCACGGATGAGACGCTCCTCGCGACCGTGCAACTCCCCGCCACCACGATGCCGCCGCAGCGCGGCTGGACAATGCTGGGCGACGCGCTCTGCATGGCACCCAGCGCGCTTGTGGATGATGCGCCTGCGCCCACTGCGCTTGATTTTGACGACTCCTGGCACATCGCCGAAACCGCCGCGAACGCCTCCGAATGTCCGCTCCCCGGCGGCTATCTCATGGTCTTCGAGACGCCCGGCGAGCTGCTCGCCGACCGCGACACCGCGCTACGTTTCGCCGTCTTTGATGCCGCTGGCAAAGGCGCCCCCATCCAGCCCTACATGGGCATGGCCGGGCACGCGGTGATCCGCCGTCGCGATGGCTCCGTCTTCACCCACCTGCATCCCGCAGGCACGATCTCCATGGCCGCACAACAGCTCCTCACGCTGCGCGAAAAGGAACCTCTTTCGGCACCGCCCGCCGCCGCCGATGCGGGCAACGAAATTCTCTATCCCTACGCTTTTCCCACGCCCGGCGAATACCGCATCTGGGTGCAGACGCGCATCGCAGGCCGAGTCCACACGGGCGTCTTTGATGTGGTGGTAAAGCCACAGCAGCAGTGAAGAAAGCTACTTCCTGAGGAAGCTGGCGAGGGGGCAGTCTTTGAGGGTTTGCACGCCTTCGATGACGCTGGCGGCGTTGAGGGCTGCGCCTTCGGGGGTGGTGTGGGTGTGGTCGGCGGTGAAGAAATCGGTCTTCACTTTTTCCTCGCCGAGCGCCTCGTAGTGCGTGGCGACGATGGCGTTTAGATCCACAAAGAACGCGCCGCTGTCGTGGGCGGCGGTGGTGGCCCAGGCGGCGTAGTCGTCGGTGGCTCGTAGGACTTTTCCCTCGACCCAGATGTTGCGGGGAATGAGGGAGAGGACGATGGCGGTGGCTCCTTTGGCTTTGGTATCGGTGGCGTATTTGCGCAGATACCAGCCGTAGCTGTGGACGGTTTCTTTCACACCGGTTTCTTTGATCGTGACCTCTTGCGCTTCGTCGCCGTTGCCTTTGATCGAGGCGCGGGCTTTCTCGGAATCCATCGGGCCATTGTCGTTGTGCCCGAACTGCATGAGCACGAAGTCGCCGGGCTTGAGCATGGCGGCGACCTTGTCCCAGCGGCCTTCGCGGAGGTAGCTGCGGCTGCTGCGCCCGCCGATGGCTTGGTTGTCCACACGGATTTTGGTCTCGTCAAAAAGCGCGGCGATGGGCTTGCCCCAGCCTTGCAGTCCCTTTGTCGAGTTGTTCACGGTGGAGTCGCCGATGAGGTAAAGCGTGGGCTTTTCCTCGGCACTCGCGGCGGCGGTGAAAAGGGCGATGGCGGTGAGGTGGATGAGGTGCTGGATCATTTTTAAAATGGAGACAGTCGTGCTGTGCTGTGGGGCTTTCACGAGCGGGATGGACTGCAAGTGCGGTGTGGCTTTTATACCGTGCGGCGGCGGCGACGGCCTAGCAGGCAGGCGAGGCCACCGGCGATGAGGGCGATGCTGCCGGGCTCGGGGACGACGGTGAGGACGAGGTCGTTGCCGCCATCGGCGAGGCCGAGTGTGATGCCGTAGCCGGAGAGTGTGCCGACGAGGTTTGTGCCGAGCGTGCCGGTGATGGGCGTGATGCCGTTGAAGAGGGTGTAGGTGCCGTTTGCGAGGCCGCCGAGATTGGTGAAGGCGAAGTCGTTTAGCTCCAGCACGCTGCTGCCGATGGTGAGGGTGCCGGTATTGATGACGCTGTCGCTGGCGATGAGTGTATCCAGTTCAAAACGGAGCGCGGCGCTGGCGGCGGCGGCGACGGCGGGCGAGATGTCGAGCGTGGTGCTGAAGGTGAGAGTGCCTGCGGTGGCTGCATTTCCTGGAGAGAGGAAAGCGGTGGAACCAAGTGTGGTGGCTCCTGCGACGGTGCCGCTTCCGGCGAGTGTCTGCGCGCCGGCGACGCTGAATCCTCCGCCGACTCCGGCGACATCGAGGGTCGCGCCGGTTTTCACATGGATCAATGTGGAGGCACTGATGCTGCCGATGAGGGCGAGGGTCCCAGCATTGATGGTGGTGGCTCCGTTGTAGGTTTCTACGCCGCTGAGGGTGAGGGTGCCGGTGCCGGATTTCGTGAGTCCGCCATCGGGCAATGCAGCGGTGACGAGCGGCTGGGCGACGGTGATGTCGAAGCCGTTGGTGTCGAACTTCGCCCCACCCGTTTGCACGTTGGCGGTGAGGAGTGTGAGCGATGGCAGGTAGGTTGCGTTGCTGGCTCCGGCGCGGATGGTGCCGCCGTTGAGGTTCAGTGTGGAGGTGCGGGCTCCGGTGACTTGGAATTTCGTGAAGCTACCAGCGGTGAGTGTGCCGCCGTTGAGGTTCACTGTGGTGCCGACTTCTGCGTTGATGCCGTGGAAGTCAAAGTTTTTGGCGGCGATGTTGATTGCAGCATTATCTTGAAGGGTGACGCTGACTGCGCCGCCTGCTTGCCCGCCGCCAAAGCCGATGGCCCCAGTGGTGAGGGTGGCGTTGTCTTTGAAGATGATATTGGCAGCCTGCCCAGCTTGGCGTCCGAATTGGAAGGTGTCGTTTGCGGTGTTGATGCTCAGGGAGCCGCTGCCGGAGAAGGTGATGTTGCCACGTGTGATGAAGGAAATAGTCCCAGATGCGCCAACGGTATGTGCACCGGTGACGTCAAGCGTGGCACCTGCGCCGGAGATGCCGAGGCGGTATTGGGTGCCGCCGGTGGTGGTAGCGGTGCCGCCGAGTGTGGCGGTTGCGGCGGCTTCAGGAACGTCCACAAATTCACCCGAGCCAGTGGCGATGATTGCCGAGACATTATTGGTGGTTCCATTGGAAAGGAGGAGTCCGCTTGGGGTGTTGATGTTGACTGTCGTGGCGAGGGCGTTTGAGACGCTGAGTCGCAGAGTGCCAGCATTGATGGTGGCCGCGCCGGTAAAGGTATTCACTCCACCGAGGATGAAGGTGTTTGTGCCGACCTTGGTGAGTGAGCCGCCGCCGCTGAGGACGCCGGAATACGTGGCGGCGACGTTATTGGCTCCGAGTGTCAGCGCGACTGCGCCTGCGGCGGTATTGGCGAGCGCGAGATCTTGCGCACCGGTGAGCCCGCCGAAGGTGGCGGCGGTGATGGTGTCGAAGGCCAGCGTGCCGCCTTGATTGTTGTAGTTCAGCGTGGAGTTTTGCAGGGCGAGCGAATTGGTGAGGGTGAGGGTGCCGCCGGAGATCACGGTGCTACCACTAAAGGTGTTCGCGCCTGCGAGCGCCCATTTACCGACTCCAGTTTTAGCGAGGGATGTCGCGCCGACGCCGTTATTACTCAGGATGGCGGAGAGGCTGTTGGCGTCGGTATTTGCGCCCGCCAAAGTGAACGTGCGGGCGGTGGCGCTGCCTGCGAGGGCGAGGCTGCCTGCGCCGCTCAAGACGAGTGCGGCGGTGCCGGAGGCGTCGAGCGTCGCGCCCGCTGTGCCTATGGTGAAGAGGCGATCCGAAGTCGAACCTGCGCCGTTGTAGAGGAGGGTGGCACCGTTGAGCACGAGGTTCGCGGCGGCGGTGGATGCTTGCCCGATATTACTCGCGACGCCTCCATTTTGCAGGTTGCTGACGCTGAGGATGCCCGCATTGACCGTGGTCACGCCGCCGTAGGTATTGGCTCCGCCGAGGACGAGGGTTCCGTTGCCAGTCTTGGTGAGCGCGCCGTTGCTGCTCGTGTCGCTGATGACGCCGGGGATCGTGAAGGTATGCGTCTGCGTGTCCACGGTGGCGGTGATGGCGTTGCCGATGGCGATGGTGTTTGCCAGCGCGAGGGCGTCTGCGCCTGCGCGGAGGGTCGTATTGCCCGTCACGCTGACTGGGGCTGTGCCGAGGGCACCGGTGTGGCTGATTTCAAGTGTGCCCGCTTCGAGGGTGGTGCCAGTGGAATAGGTGTTTGCCGCTGCGAGCGTGAGCACGCCTGCTCCGCGTTTTGTGAGGGATTGTGCGCCGCTGACGACGCCGGAGACGGCTAATGCGCCGCCGCTAGTGATGTCCACATTCACACTGGAGCCGAGCGCGATATTTGCGGTGACGCTGTGGCTGCCACTGAGGACGGCGAGATCCGCCGAGCCCGTGCTTTTTTGTAAAGTAAGGGTGCCGCCAGTGCCTGCCGCTACGGTGTAGGCGTTGGCATTGTCAAAGGTGAGTCCGCTGACGGTTTTGTTGCCGTCGAGGGTGACGGTGCCTGCTGCGGTGAGTGCGCTGCCGAGATTAGCAGTGGCCCCGATCTGGTTCGGCGAGGTGTTCGACCAGTTGCCGCCCGTGCCCCAACTGCCGCCGGTCGCCGATGCCCAGTTGGTGATGAGTCCTGCCGCTGCGACGGTGAGGGTCACGTTGCTGCCGCTGCTGCCAAAGGTGTAGTTGTAGCCGGAGGCGGGGTTGATGACGGAGAGTGCGCTGAAGCCCGTGCCTTGGATGGTGCCGCCGAAGCTAAAGAGATTGAAGACGCCCGCTGTATTCCAAGGGTTGCTGCTGCCTTCGCTAAAGACGCTCACTTTACCGCCATTGATCGTGAGGGTATTGCTGCCCGTCACTGCGATGAGGTCATTGGCGGGGCCAGTATTGTTAAATTCAAACTTCAAGAGCGCGTCGAAGCCCAGTGTGAGGCCGGGCAGAGTGAGCGTGCCGACGCCGACGCCGGGATCAATCGTGCCACCGGTATTCACGGTGATGAGTCCGCCGAGGATGCCTGTGCCGGAGAGGATTCCGAGGTTATTCACGGTGACGCTGCCGCTGCCCGTCGCGGAGCCTGGGGCGGTGACTTTCAGCGTGCCACCGCTAATGGTCGTGCCGCCGGTGTAGGTGCCATTGGCGGTGAGAGTCAGGGTGCCTGCGCCGGATTTCGTGAGGCTACCGGCGCCGGTCAGGCCAGCGGCGTAGGAGACGGTGTTGCCATTCGTATCAATAGTCCCGCCACCTGCGCCGAGGGTTACGCCATTGCCAGTCGTGAAGTCGCTGCCGGAGGTCAGCGTTGTCGCGTATTGGAGCGTGCCGCCCGCGATTTTCAGCCCGGTATAATTCGCTCCACCGAGCGCGTTGATGCCGTTCACGTTCAGCGTTCCGGCATTGATGCTGGTGCCGCCCGAGTAAGTATTCGCCGCAGTCAGCGTCACGATTCCGTCGCCAAAGATCGCCGTCGTATTCGCCGTCCCCACGCCGGAGCCCGCGATTTGCCCGAGGCCGATGGCGACTTCGCTCGTGCCACCGATGATGCTTCCGACGGAAAGTGTATTCCCAGTCGTCGCTGCCAAGCCACCCGAGCCGCCGGGGCCCGTGGTAATAGCGCGTGTCGCGGAGAGATTGAACGTCGCGCTAGAAAGCAAGGTGCCGCCCGCGAGGGTGAGCGGGGCTGCCACCGCGCCGAGGTTGCTATCGGCCCCGATCATCAGCGCGCCCTCGTAGATGGAGGTGCGCCCAGTGTAGGTATTCACCCCGCTGAAGGCCGCGGTGCCCGCGCCCGCCTTCACGATCTGCGTCGGGTCCAAAACCCCCTCGCGACCATCAATAATCGGGATGCTGACGTTGAAATATCCGAGCGTGTTGTTTTGCCAGATCGTGCCCTGCTGTGCGCCATTCGGATTCGTGGTGCGCACAACCTGCCATGTGCCGCCCGCGCCCGTGTTAAAGACCGCATTGTTCGCGCCCATATTCGGCGTGATGAGCGCACCGGTGAAGGTCATGAGGTTGCCTGTCCCCGCCGTGAGCGTCGTTGCCGCAGGCGTGTTCCAGCGCACCACATTCGCTGCCCTTTGCGCCCCGCCGTTCGCGATGAACGTGTTGGCGAGCATATCGAAATTCGCGCCGTAGGTATTTTGGTAAAAGGCTGCGACCGAGGCCCCGCCGACAATGGCCCCAGCACTGAGGGCGGCAAAATCATTAAGCCCGTATGTCGCGTAGCCAGCCGTTGCAAAATTGACCCCGCCCGTTCCCGAAGGGAACCCCAGAAGGCCACCAGTAGTTGTGCTCACGGTGCCCGCGGTCACCGTGCCAGTGGTTCCAAATCGCACGGCTGCATTGGTATTATGCGTGATGTTTCCCAGCGCAAGCGTCGCCGCGCCTCCCGCTCCCGGCATCACGGTGATCGAGTTGACGCCGCCCGCGTTGAAGGTCGTGCTCGCCATGGTCTGCGTGCTCGCCCCGCCCGCCACGCCCTGAATGTTCAGCGCGCCGCCGCCCATTTGCAGCACGGAGCTCGCGTTGATAATGTTCGTAGCAGGCGCGCCCGTCGCTGCAAAATCCAGCTTCAACGTGCCCGCGTTCACCGCAGTCGCTCCCGTATAAGTATTCGCATGGGTCAGCGTCACCGTGCCGCCGCCCGTCTTCGTCGCGCCGCCTGCTCCCGAGATGATTCCATGGATGATCATCGTGCCGCCCGTGATGGAGTTCAGCGTATGCGTGCTGGCAAAGATCACGTCCAAATTCACCGTCTGCGTATTCAGCGAATTATTCACCAGACCTCCAGTAGAATTGATCCGGTTGCCAGATAAAGTGAACGCGCCCGCGCCCGCATTGAAAGTGAACCCGAGGAAAGTCGTATCCGCCGCAAAGTCGTTCGTATTGGCCAAGCCTACCGTCCCATCGAAAGTCGGCGCATCGCCCGCAACAGGAGCCACGCCACCCACCCAATTCGCCGCATCACTCCAGTTCACGCTGGGCCCATTCGCCCCGTTCCAGACGACGACGGCGGCTTGTGACTTGGCAGCGATACTAAGTAGTGCGATGGATGCGGTGCAGATGAAGGGGAGACGGCGGGTCGAGTAGGATTTCATGGAAAGAGACGAGTTCGGTTTAGGAAGAAGTGTTCGAGTGATTGGCATGCGTTGTCGCGGCGCCACTAAAGAATCATAGAAAGCGATCGTCCATACCCCCAAACGGGTTAATCTCCCGTTTTGTCGGTGGTTAATGCAAAAAAGGACATGCGTTTTTGAGGGACGAAAGGGACAAAGGGGACGGATTTTGTTTTTCGGCAAGGATGCGAATGGTCGGTAGTGGTCTATTTTGAACCACGAAGAGCACGAAGGGCACGAAAGACACGAAGAGGAGGGATGAAAGGGCACTCTTTCCCTGATATTTCCTTCGTGCTCTTCGTGCTCTTCGTGGTTCAAATCCAA
>JAYVQK010000106.1:0-8479 GCA_043757005.1 Verrucomicrobiaceae bacterium | reverse complement strand
GATGAAGCAGCTCAGCAAACTCGGCTATCAGGCTGAGTGGCGTGTGCTCCAAGCAGCATCGTTTGGAGTCCCACAACTTCGCCCGCGCTTTGTGCTGGTCGCTCTACGACCAAGAGATGCTGAGTGTTTCCGCTGGCCGACCCAGTCTATTCCACCACCGACCGTGGGGCAGAAGCTTGTGGACTTGATGGCAATCAATGGTTGGCGTGGAGCGGAGTTGTGGGCAGATCGAGCAAATCGAATTGCTCCGACGGTGGTTGGCGGCTCGAAGAAGCACGGCGGACCAGACCTCGGCCCTACGCGGGCGAAAAGGCAATGGCGCGAACTCGGCGTGGATGGCATGGGGATAGCCGATGAGGCACCCTCCGAATCTTTTGCTGTCGATGGGACGCCGCGTCTCACCGTCCAGATGGTCGCGCGAGTTCAAGGCTTTACCGACGATTGGAAATTCACCGGCAAGAAGACCATCGCCTACCGGCAGGTCGGCAATGCTTTTCCTCCGCCAGTTGCTCGCGCCGTCGGGCGTGCAATCATCGCAGCCTTCAAGAAACAGTTCACCATCATCAATACCGAGCAGGACGCCGAACTCGAAATGAGACTGCTCGAAGAACCCGCACAATACACCACACCATGCCCACCAAAAAAGGCTCGAAAGCGCTAATCCTCGACTTCCTCCTCGCAAACGTCGGGGTTCTTCTCACGAGTGCGGAGATTCAAGCAGCAAGCGGCGGGAAATCCGAATGGGCTCGCCGTGTGCGGGAACTGCGGGACGAAGAAGGATACCAGATCCTCTCACATAAAGACCGGGCGAATCTCAAGCCGGGGCAGTATATTCTGGAGACGACCAAGCGTGTTCCAGCGTTCAAGCGCGGAATCTCAAAGGAAACTCGTGCATGGGTCCTCGAACGCAATGGTTACACCTGCCAGATGTGCGGTTGCGCCGCCGGCGACCCCGACCCACTCGGCGGGCCTCGCCCCGTTCGTTTGACGCTTGGTCATATTCGCGACAAATCGAAGGGCGGGGACGACACGCCGCAAAACCTCCGTGCCGTGTGCTCCACTTGCAACGAAGGTCTGCAAAACTCTGCGCCACCAAAGCCGGATCGCCTTCAATTATTGTCGCAACTACGCCGGGCAACGATTGACGATCAAGAGGCCGTGTTGACTTGGCTGCTTGGGAAGTTCGGCTTGGTCGCAAAGAAGAACGCTTAGCCCCCACCGCGAAAGCCCCCCGCAAACGGAAGCCCTCGCAGCCAATCGGGTAAGGAGCAAGGCAGTGGTGAAGTGGATGCGACGAAGGACCTGGGCGAAGTGCCCTAGCTGGGGGCGGTGAAGCGGTAGCCGATGCCTGGCTCGGTGCGGATGTGCTCGGGGGTGCGGGGGTCGCGCTCGATTTTTTGGCGGAGGTGGGTGATGTAGACGCGGAGGTATTGGCGGTGGTCTTCGGATTTCGGGCCCCAGACTTCGCGGAGGATGTGGCGGTGGGTGAGGACGCGGCCCGCGTGGCGGACGAAGAGGCGGAGGAGGGCGTATTCCGTGGCGCTGAGACGGATTTCTGCGCCGTCGCGGGTGACGCGCCGGGCGACGAGATCCACGGTGAGCCCGGCATGGGCGAAGGTGGCTTCCTTTTCCTCGGGCCGCGCACGGCGCTGGGCGACGCGGAGGCGGGCGAGGAGTTCGGCGGTGCTAAAGGGCTTGGTGACGTAGTCGTCGGCTCCGGCGTCGAGGGCGGCGACTTTGTCGGTCTCGTCGTCGCGGACGCTGAGGATGAGGACGGGCACTTCGCTCCACTCGCGGAGTCGGCGGAGAATTTCCAGGCCATCGAGATCGGGGAGGCCGAGGTCGAGGAGGACGATGTCGGGGCGGCGAAAGGCGACGTCGGCAAGCCCCTGCTGCCCAGTCTCAGCATCGTGGACGGTGTAGCCAGCGGCTTCCAAGGCGACGCGGAGGAGGCGGCGGATTTGGATTTCGTCGTCTATGATGAGAGCGGTCGGGTTCATGCGTCGGGGGGGAGCATCATGGCGGCGGCGCGCGGGAGGCGAATGGAAAAGCGTGCGCCGCCGTCGGCGCGATTGCGGGCGGCGATGGTGCCGCTGTGGGCCTCCACAAGTCGGCGGGCGATGCTGAGTCCGAGGCCGAGACCGCCGCCGGGTTGGCCGGGGCCGCGATAGAATTTCTCGAAGACGCGGTCTTCTTCCCCAGCGCGGAGGCCGGGGCCGCGATCGAGGACGGCGAAAGTGGTGCCAGTGCTCTCGCTGATGATGGCGAGCTCGATGGGGCCGGCGCTGTAGGCGGCGGCATTTGCGAGAAGTAGGCTGAGGGCCTGCGCGAGGAGGCCGACATCTACGAGGATGGGCGGTAAATCGGGCGCGGCCTGCACGGCGACGGCGCGGCTCTCCAGCTCGGCGAGGGCGATGGCGTCGCGGGCGAGTTCGGCGGGGTCGCACCACTCGCGGTTGAGGGCGAGTTGGCCGGACTCCAGGCGGGTGGCGTCGAGGAGATGGTTCACCGTGCGGGTGAGGCGGCGGGTGGCTTGGCGCAGCTCGGCGCGGTCGGGCTCGGGCTGCTCCAGCGCGGCGGCGAGCGCGGCGATGGGGGTCTTTAGCTCGTGGGAGACGCTGTCGAAAAGGGTCTTTTGCAGGCGTTCGGATTGTGCCGCGACCTCGGCGGCGCGACTGCGCTGGACGGCGCGTTCTTTCTCGATGAAGACGGCGAGCTGGGCGGCGATGGCGTCGAGGAGTTCGCGCTGCTGGTGGGGGAGTTCGCCGGGGACTTGCACGGCGAGCACGCCCACCGCGCGGTCGCCCGCGAGGAGCGGGAGGTGGAGGGCAGCGGCATCGGGCAAAGTATCGGTGCCACGGCCAGCGGGCTGCTTTTTCTGAAAGGCCCAACTGGCGACGCTCTCCTCTTTCGCGGTGAGATCGAGCGTGCCGTGGGGCTGTGGGGTGAGGCCGGATTCATCGCGGAGGAGCATGGCGGTGTGCGCGGAAAAGAGCGCGGCGAGTTCCTGCGTGACGACGCGGAGCGCGCCCGCGAGATCGGCGCTGGTGGCCAGTGCGCGGGTGATGCGGTAGAGCCCGGTGGCGCGCTCCTCGCCGCGGCGCTCGGCTTGCTCGCGTTCGCGGAGGCGCGAGGTGAAGTGGCCGACGAAGAGGGCGACGACGAAGTAGCTGCCGAACATCACGAAATCGTGAAATTGGCTGATGAAAAAAGTGAAGCGCGGCGGGATGAAAAGGAAGTCCCACAACAGCGCGCTCGCGGTGGCGAGGAAGAGGGTAGGCCCGCGCCCGAGCTGAGCCGCTGCGAGGAGCACGGCGAGCAGATAGAAAAGCGCGACGGACCAGTAGCCCGTGAAGTCGCACACGAGCAGCCCGGCGACGGTGACGGCGGCGGCGATGCCGAGCGCGATGCCGTATTCCGCCCACGGAAGCGGTTGTTTTCCGCGCGAAGTGTCCGCGGTGGAAACGAGCGCGGTCTCGGCCTCGGAGCGGATCATGTGGAGATCAATCTCGCCGCTGTGCTCAATAAGCCAGTCGACGGGAGAGAGTCCGCCGAACCAGCGCCGCCAAGATCGAGCGTGGGGCTTGCCGATGACGATCTGGGTGATGTTGTGCTGGCGGGCGATGCGCAGGAGCGTCTCGCCAATGTCCGCGCCCGCCGTGGAGATGACCTCTGCGCCGAGTCTGCGAGCGAGCGCGAGGTAGCCATTCAACCGGGCTTGCTCGGCTTCGCTCAAGACGCACGGAGACTCGATGTTTACTGCCATCCAGCTCGCTTCCATCGTGGCGGCGAGGCGGCGAGTGTAGCGGATGAGTTTCTCGGAAAAGGGTGAAGCACTCACGCCCACGAGCAGGCGGTCGCCGCTTTTCCAAGGCCCGGCGATGCGCTGCGTCTGCATGAGTTCGCGCAAGTCGCGATCCACATGTTCCGCCACAAGACGCAGCGCCATTTCGCGCAGGGCAGTGAGATTACTCTCGCGGAAAAAGGCGTCCGCAGCGGCGGCAGCGCGGTCGCCGAGATAGACTTTCCCATCGGCGAGTCGCGAGCGGAGTTGCTCGGGCGTGAGATCTATGAGGACGATCTCGTCGGCGACATCGAGGAGGGAATCGGGCACCATCTCGCGCATCGTCGCGCCGGTGATCTGCCGCACGGTGTCGCTGCGGCTTTCGACGTGCTGCACATTGAGCGAGGTGAAGACATCTATGCCTGCGTCGAGCAGCTCCAGCACGTCTTGGTAGCGCTTCGGGTGGCGCGAGCCGGGGGTGTTCGTGTGGGCGAGTTCATCCACGACCGCGAGGCCGGGGTGCCAAAGGAGGATGGCGTCGAGATCCATCTCCTCCAGCACTGCGCCGCGATAGTCCATCTTCGCCCGAGGCACGATGGGCAGGCCCTCCAGCAGCGCCGCCGTCTCCACGCGCCCGTGGGTCTCCACGATGCCGATGACGACTTCCACACCCGCCGTCTGTTGCTGCCGCGCGGCTTGCAGCATGGCGAAGGTCTTTCCCACGCCGGGGCACATTCCGAAGAAGATCTTCAGCCGCCCACGCCCCGCCGTCTCGCGCTCTTTTTGAATAGAGGCGAGAAGCGCGTCGGGATCTGGGCGCTGTTCGTCGGTCACGTGATTACTTAGCGGAGTCGAGCGAGAGATTGAGAGCTAAAACATTCACCCGCGCGTCGCCGAAGATGCCCCATTGTGGCGGCTCGGTGTGCGCGGCTACCAATGCGGCGACGCGATCCAGCGCGAGCCCACGTTCTTTCGCCACGCGCGCGGCCTGCGATTGCGCAGCAGCAGGCGAGATGTGTGGATCAAGGCCGCTGCCGCTGGCGGTGAGGAGATCGGCGGGCGCATCTGCGCCGAATTTCTCACGGCGTTCGGCGATGGCTTTCACGAGGTCGGCGCTGGTCGGGCCTTTATTACTGGCACCGCTGGCGACCGTGGCGTAATCGGCGGCACTCGGGCGCGGCCAGAAATAGCGAGGGCTCTCGTTCTTTTGCGCGAGCAGTTCGGAGCCGATGATCTTGCCGTCGGCGCGGAGGAGCGATCCGTCGGCTTTTTCAGCAAAGAGCACGCGGCCAAGTCCGGTGACGATGAGCGGATAAAGCGCGCCCGTGAGGACGGTGAATACGAGCAAGGCGCGGATGGATTGGATGATGGTTTTCATAAGATGGGACGGTTACGCGAGGTGCAGTGCGACGAGTGTGAGATCGAGGAGCTTGATGCCGACGAACGGCGCTAGGAGCCCGCCGACGCCATAGATGAGCACGTTGCGGCGGAGCACGATGGCTGCGCCTTCCGCGCGATATTGGACGCCTGCGAGCGCAAAGGGGATGAGCGCGACGATGATGAGCGCATTGAAAATGACCGCGCTGAGGATGGCGCTCTCCGGGCTGTGGAGTCGCATGATATTGAGCGCGGCGAGAGGCCCGACGCTCGCGCCGTTGGCGAGGTAGAGCGCGCCAAACATCGCGGGGAGAATGGCGAAGTATTTGGCCACGTCATTCGCGATGCTGAAAGTGGTGAGCGCGCCGCGCGTCATCAGGAGTTGTTTCCCGATCTCCACGATCTCGATGAGCTTCGTCGGGTTGCTGTCGAGGTCCACCATGTTGCCGGCTTCGCGCGCTGCCTGCGTGCCGGTATTCATCGCGACGCCCACATCGGCCTGCGCGAGCGCGGGGGCGTCGTTCGTGCCGTCGCCAGTCATGGCGACGAGTCGCCCGGCGGCTTGCTCCTCGCGGATGCGGCGGAGTTTATCCTCCGGCGTGGCCTGTGCCATAAAGTCATCCACGCCCGCTTCGGCGGCGATGGCGGCGGCGGTGAGTGCGTTATCGCCAGTAATCATCACGGTGCGGATGCCCATTTTTCGGAGCTGTGCGAATCGCTCACGGATGCCGCCTTTCACCACGTCTTTGAGTTCGATGACCCCCAGTGTTTGCGCGCCTTCTGCGACGACGAGTGGCGTGGCTCCACGACGAGAAACTTCTTCGACGACCCTCGCCACGGCAGGCGGGAAGATGCCGCCGAGCGACTCGACGTGCTGCTGCACTGCGGCAGCCGCGCCTTTGCGGATGCTGAGCGCGGGCGTGTCGTCGCGTGCGGGAATCTCTACGCCGCTCATGCGAGTCTGCGCGGTGAAGGGGATGAACTCGGCCTGCATCTCGTGCATCGGGCGGGCGCGGAGGTTGAACCGCTCTTTTGCCAGCACGACCACACTGCGGCCCTCGGGCGTTTCATCGGCGAGCGAGGAAAGCTGGGCGCTGGCGGCGAGGTAGCCCTCCTCCACATCGGGCGCGGTGTGAAAGGCGACGGCCATGCGATTGCCCATCGTGATGGTCCCGGTTTTATCGAGCAGCAGCACGTCAATGTCTCCCGCCGCTTCCACGGCACGACCCGACGTGGCGAGCACATTGCGGCGCACGAGGCGATCAATACCGCTGATGCCGATGGCGCTGAGTAGGCCGCCAATGGTCGTGGGAATCAGGCAGACGAGGAGCGCGACGAGCACGGGCAGCGAGACATTTACCACGCCGCTTTGCCCCGCCGCCGCTTCGCTGAAATGCGCGAATGCGGGCAACGTGAAGACCGCGAGCACGAAGACGGCGGTGAGCGAGACGAGCAGGATGCCGAGCGCGATTTCGTTCGGAGTTTTCTGGCGGCGTGCGCCTTCGACCATCGAGATCATGCGATCAATGAACGTATTTCCCTGCTCGCTCGTGATGCGGATCACGATGCGGTCGCTGAGGACGCGCGTGCCGCCCGTCACCGCGCTGCGGTCGCCGCCGCTCTCACGGATTACCGGGGCGCTTTCGCCGGTGATCGCGCTTTCATCCACGCTCGCGATGCCTTCGACCACTTCGCCGTCGGACGGGATCGCATCGCCCGTCTCGCACACCACGAAGTCGCCTTTGTTCAACTCGCCAGCGGGGATGGATTCTTCGCGCCCATCGCGGATGCGACGGGCGTTTGTGGTCGTCCGCATTTTACGCAGCGTCGCGGCCTGCGCCTTGCCGCGTCCCTCGGCGATGGCCTCGGCGAAGTTTGCAAAGAGGAGCGTGAACCACAGCCAGATCGTGAGCTGGACGAGGAAGCCGCTTGGCTGGCGTAGCACGATGAATGTGGTCGCGATGCTGCCGAGATACACGACGAACATGACTGGATTCTTCCACTGCACACGCGGGTCGAGCTTGCGCACGGAGTCGAGCAGCGCAGGGCGCAGGAGTGCAGGATCAAAGATAGAGCTTTTCGTTTTCATGAGATGAGTGAGCTGGGAGTGGTGATTAGAAACTGCGGCCACCGAGCATCAGCAGATGCTCTACGATGGGGCCGAGCGTGAGGGCGGGCAGGAAAGTGAGCGCACCGACGATCACGATGACGCCAATGAGCAGGATGGTGAAAGTCGCGCCCGTCGTGGGAAAGGTGCCGCTCGAGGGTGGTGCGATCTTTTTCCCCGCCATGCTGCCTGCGATGGCGAGCACGGGGATGATGACTGCGAAGCGCCCGAGGAACATCGCGATGGCGAGGCCGTAGTTGTAGAAGGGCACGTTCACGCCGATGCCTGCGAAGGCGCTGCCGTTATTGGCGGCGGCGGAAGTCCATGCGTAGAGGACTTCGCTGAGGCCGTGCGGGCCGGTGTTATTGAGCGTGGCGGTGCCGACGGGGAGTGTGAGGGAAAGCGCGGTGCCGATGAGGATGCACACGCACGGCGCGAGCACGGCGACGACGGCCCATTTGATTTCTGCGGCTTCGATCTTCTTGCCGAGATACTCCGGCGTCCGTCCGACCATGAGCCCCGCGATGAAGACTGTGAGCAGCACAAACATGAGCATCCCGTAAAGCCCTGCGCCCACGCCGCCGAAGATCACTTCGCCGAGCATCATGTTCACCATCGTCACGAGTCCCGCGATGGGCGAGAGCGAGTCGTGCATGGCGTTCACTGCGCCGCACGAGGCATCGGTCGTGGCGGTGGCAAAGAGCACGCTGTTGAAAATGCCGAAGCGCGTTTCTTTTCCCTCCATCGCTGTGGCCACGCCTGTCACGGGGTTCGGTTGAGTTTCCGCCCACCACATCACGGCGAGGCCGATGAGAAAGAGCGCCATCATCGCCGCCCAAATGCTCCAGCCTTGGCGGGTGTTGCCGACCATGCGGCCATAAGTATTCACGAGCGCGCTCGGGATAAGGAAAATGGCGAGCATCGATAGGAAATTGGAAAGCGGTGTGGGATTCTCGAAAGGATGCGCGGCGTTCACACCGAAGAAGCCGCCGCCATTTGTGCCGAGTTGTTTGATCGCGATTTGCGAAGCCGCCGGGCCCTGCGGGATGGTCTGCTCTGTCACCGTCTGCGTCTCCATCACCGAGTGGCCCGCCGCGTCGAGTTTCGCCACCTGCGTTTCGTAAGGCACGAGCAGCGTGGCTTTGTCGTAAGCGCGGAAGTTTTGCACCACGCCCTGCCCCACGAGCACCACGCCGAAGAGGACAGAGAGC
>JAYVQK010000105.1:0-8528 GCA_043757005.1 Verrucomicrobiaceae bacterium | reverse complement strand
AGCGACTTCCCCACCCGCTCGTTCCTCGCCCCCAGAGCGGGGTCTTGCCCCCGCACTCCAGAGGCGTCACCACGAGTTTTTGGGAGTCTCCTATAGTCGCTGACTACTATGTGCGCACTCTCGGGCAATGCCAAAAAGCTCACGGACACTCTCAGCAAACTCCCCGACACTGCCAAAAACCCGCGCAACACTCCCAGCCAACTCCCGGACAACGCCCACCAGATCCCTGTTTATCGCCGCGATTTCTCTGACAACGCGGGAAAACTCAGCAACATCGCCATCGCACTCCCTGACATCGCCCAAAAACTCCCGGACAACGTCGGCAAACTCCCGGACAACACCCAGCGGCTCCCTATCACCACTCTCAAACTCGCGAACAGCGCCGCCAAACTCGCGAACACCGCTCGCAAACTTGCGAACAATGGGCTGTTTTTCTCAAACAACGCCCCGACTTTCTCTTTCACTGTATAAAAAACACCAGAAAACCACCAACCCGCACCAAACACCATGATGTGCGCTAGGTTCTGGAACCAGAAACCACGGATAATGGAACAAGGCGGCTCCAGAACGGCGCTCGTGCCTCGCTTTGCCTTGGGCGGGCTCGCGGGCGGGCCTTTGACCTTCGATGAGACGGTGAGATGCAGGGCCCCGGCGGCGGCGAGTGGCATCACTCGGGCTCCCGTATTGGACAGCACTCAAAAAATCAGCGGTGTGCCCAAAAACTTCTCTCCTTCACCTTCGTTCAAAGTCCCTCGCCCCCTTGTTTCTCCTTTTGCGGATGGGACGGGGAGGCGGGTTTTTTTTCTGTAAAATTTGTTATTGATGCGAGGGGGCGAGTCGGGAAGTCTCTGCGACCTTTTTTCTGGCCGCCCCGCTGGACTCATCCTTTCAATGACTGAAAATTTTCAAGAACGTATCCTCCAACCAAGACGCGGCCTGATCGGGCTGAATTTGGCGGAGCTTTGGCGTTTTCGCGAGCTGTTGGGGCTGTTGGCGTGGCGGGATATTCTGATCCGGTATAAGCAGACTTACCTGGGGGTGGCGTGGGCGGTGTTGCAGCCGGTGCTGACGATGGTGGTTTTTTCCGTGGTCTTTGGGCGGATGGCGGGGCTGAAGAAGCCTGAAGAGCCGTATGAGATCCTGACGCTGGCAGCACTGTTGCCGTGGCAGTTTTTTTCCAATGCGCTGAGTGAGAGTAGCAACTCACTCGTGGCGTCGGCGCGGATCATTTCGAAGGTGTATTTCCCTCGGCTGCTGATCCCGATCAGCGCGGTGCTCAGTGGCGTGCTGGATGTGCTGATCGCGACGGGGATTTTGTTTTTACTCATGCCCTACTACGGGGTGGCGTATCGCTGGCAGTTGGTGTTGTTGCCGCTGTTTTTCCTGATCGCGTTTTTGCCGGCGTTTGCAGCGGGCATTTGGTTTAGCGCGCTGAATGTGAAGTATCGCGATGTGCGCTACATCGTGCCGTTTATCACGCGGATCGGGATGTATGTGACACCGGTGGGCTTTGTGTGGCAGGCGCTGGTGCCGCTGAAATGGCACTTCTGGTATAGTATGAATCCGCTGGTGGGGGCGATTGATGGCTTCCGGTGGTGCGTTCTGGGGGCGGCTTACGCGCCGTATTGGCCGGGGCTGTGGGTGAGTCTGGGGGTGACGCTGCTGACGCTGGTGGGTGGGCTGGTGTATTTCCGGCAGGTGGAGAAAACTTTTGCCGACCTTGTCTAAATGAGCGACCCGATCATCAGCGTCCGCAACCTCGGCAAACGATTCCACCTCGGCGAAAGTGCGAATCACGATACGCTGCGCGACCACCTCACGATGGGGCTGAAAAAGCTCATCGGTCACGGTGGCCAGCGCGCGGAGAAAGCGCCGGAGATGTGGGCGCTGCGGGATGTGTCTTTTGACATCGCGCCGGGGGAAGTCATCGGCGTCGTCGGGCGCAATGGGGCGGGGAAATCTACGCTGCTCAAGATATTGGCGCAGATCAGTGAGCCGTCGGAAGGCGAAGTGCGAATCCGTGGCCGAGTGGCGAGTTTACTGGAGGTGGGGACGGGGTTTCACTCGGAGCTGACGGGGCGTGAAAACATCTTCCTGAGCGGGGCCATCCTCGGGATGTCGCGCGCGGAGATCGTGAGCAAATTTGATCAGATCGTCGCCTTCTCCGAGGTGGAGGCTTTCCTGAGCACTCCGGTGAAGCACTACTCCAGCGGCATGGCGATGCGGCTGGCCTTCGCGGTGGCGGCGCATCTTGAGCCGGAGATTTTGCTCATAGACGAGGTGCTGGCGGTGGGCGACGCGGCTTTCCAAAAGAAGTGCCTCGGCAAGATGGATGAGGTGGCGCGCGGCGGGCGCACGATTCTTTTTGTGAGCCACAATCTCGCCACCGTGGCCCAGCTCTGCACGCGCGCGATCTTGCTGGAGCGCGGGCGTATGACGGGGAGCGGCTCGCCGGAGGAGATCATCCAGCGATACACGGCAGGCAGTGGCGCATCGAATGACCGGAGTTGGGAGATCACCCCTGAGCGTCTGGCGACGACGGCAAAAACGCGGATCACTTCCGCAGAAATGCTGACGCTGGAGGGCTCGGAGTTGACGCTGCTTTCCACCGGCGACGGCGTGATCCTGCGGCTCGGCTACAGCATCGAGAGCGGGCAGACGATCCCCTCGGCGTCCTTCGTCATCCGCGTGAAGTCGGGCCTCGGCACCGAGCTTTTCCGCATGGGCAATACGCCACTCAGCGGCTTCCCCATTGATAATCTCAGTGGCACCGGGACCGTGGATCTCGTGCTGCCCAATCTCCACCTCGCCGCTGGCCGCTATCTCTTCGATGTGGCGGTCGCGCGCATGGGTCAGGGCTTTTACCACGACGCCATGGATGTCGGCTCCTTCACCGTAGAAAAGCGCGACGTCTATGGCAGCGGTCACGCCATAGATCACACGCGCGGTCTCTGCGTCGTGCCGCATCGCTGGATCGTCCGCCGCGCCGATGCCCCGCAGATCGAAGACAGCGGCTGGATCGGCCCGCAGCTACTCTCCACACCAACCTTCATTCCAAAACAAAACACATGAAACCATTCCTCGTAAAACTACTCCGCCGCTTCACTCGGATGCCTGTGCGCCCGGCCTTCGCCGAATACGCGACGTCCGCCGCCGCCAATCAACTGCGTGCCTTGATGAAAGATCGCTTCACCGTCGCGGGACTCAAAAATGTCTCCGCCGATGAATTTCAAAAACACATCCAAAGTCTGCCCGGCAAGCGCGACGCGGAAGTGGAAGGCTTCACCGATGCTTCGCGTCAGCGCGATTTCACCATCCAGTTTGAATGGGGCCACAACCACGACTTCGGCACCTTCTCCATGCAGGGCACGATGCGCGACCGGCACATCAATATCCTCGCTACGCTACTCACCGACTACGGCCTGACCGCCGCTGATTTCGCTGGTAAGCGAGTGCTCGACATCGGCTGCTGGACAGGCGGCACGAGCCTCTTGCTTGCAGCGATGGGCGCGGAAGTCGTCGCCATCGAGGAAGTGAAAAAATACGCCATCTGCGTGGATTATCTCGCCAACGCATTCGGCCTCACAAACCTCACAGTCGAGCGTCATTCGCTCTACGCGCTCGATATGCCCGAGTTCTACGAGCGGTTCGATTTCGTCCTCTACTCCGGCGTGCTCTACCACGTCACCGACCCCGTGCTCTCCCTGCGCATCGCCTTTAACTGCCTGCGCGATGGCGGGCGCTGTATGCTGGAGACCTACGCCGCCAATGGCGCGGACAGCTACTGCGAATACCACGGTGCCTACGAGACCTACAATCGCGAGACACGCGGCCAGCCGCGCTGGGGCTGGAATTGGTTCCTGCCGACCCCCGAGGCGACGAAGCGCATGATGATAGACGTCGGCTTTCGCGTGACGAAAATTGACCTCCACGACGAGAACCGCGTGCTCGCCATCGGCGTGCGCGATCAGCACGTGGATATGCTACGCGCGGGCCTCTCGAAACCTTCAGTGCGATGAGCAACGACGTGCGCAGTTTGCCGCGTCTGGCACAATTTGCCCTCTTCGCCCTCGGCTATGCCGCGCCCGTCTGGCTGCTCGCAGCCGCAGTCGCCTTTCGCTGCGGGCTCGTGCAGAAATGCGGCACCGGGTGCATCCTCACCTGGCTGCTCAGTGCGCTCGCCTGCAACGTCGCCGCCAATATCTGGTTGCGCGCGATGGCAGGCGCGGGGCGGAAAAAACTCGTCCTCCGCGCAGGCGGCGTCCTCGGGCTCGCGGCGCTCTGGGCCTTGCTTGCAGGCTACTCGCTGACGACTCCCGCTGGCATCGTCGCCCTCGCATTTGCCGCCGTCGTATTCATCGGCACGCATTGCGTGAAAGAAGCACGCAGCCGTGCGCGGCTGGAATTTTTGCGTCGCCGCCTCGTCTTCCCCAGCGCATTGCGCACGAGTTCATTCTACGATGTGGATGCTGTGCTCGACGCGCTGGAGAGCACCCGCGCGGAAGCCGCCACGCAGCCCGCGCGCGCCGCCGCGCACATCGAGGCGCTGCACCATCATCTCACCCACGCGCTCGATCCGCGCTTTGAAACACCGCTCCCACTTCCCGCCGCGCTCGGCTACCTCACGCGCGAGATGGCCGTGCGGACGCGCGCCGAGGGCTTCACCTGCAAGCTCGATCTCGGGCGGCTCGATGATTTCCCGGCTGACCGCTTCGTAGAGCCCGCGCTCGTCTGCGCCATCGGTTATTTCGCCGCGCGCTTCGGCGCGTTCTACCAGCAAGGCGGCACCAGCTTGCAAGTGCGCTACGACGCCGGGCTCGATCAGCTCTTCTTCCAGCTCGATTTAAAAAAGAACGATCTGTGGTTCGTCCTCCCATCTGGCAGCCCCGTGCGCCATGCCAAAGAAGCCCTCGTCGCGCTGCTCAATCGGCTCGCCGCCACGCGCGTCTTTGAGACCAGTTGCGACTCGGCAGGCAGGCAGCAGTTCCGCTTTTCGCCAAAGGCGGAGACACTCGCCGCCGCTGAGTGGGCCGACATCGAGAGCCAGCTCGGCACGCCACTCCAGCTTGTGAGTGAATGTGCCGACTCTCTCGGCATGAACCGCGTCTATCAGTCCGGGAGCAAGATGCTCAAAGTGGAACGCGACCTCCTCGCCCGTGCCAAGCGGCTCTCGCTCGCCGAGGAATTCCAAGTGCTCCGCCGCCTCGATGGCCTCGCGGGCGTGCCGCAAGGCGTGTCCTACGAAAGCCGCGTGGGCTACGCGCTGCTCACCTACGACCGCATCGAGGGTCAGTCTTTCGTGGAATATCTCCGCGCCCGTGCCGGAGATCGGCAGGCGTGGTTCCGCAGCATCGTGGATCTGAATCTCCTGCTCGCCAGCGTCCATGCGCGCGGCGTGCTGCACCGGGATTTGAACCCCGGCAACGTCCTCGTCCAACCGGATGGCCGCGTCGCTTTGATAGACTTCGACCAAGCCGTCGCTGGAGCGAAAGGCTGTGGCAAAGTGGATCTCGCAGGCGTGCCAGTGGGCGACATCCTGCCGTGCGTATCCGTGCAAATGCTCATCGAGCGCGCCGGTCTCGCGGCAGAATACGCGACCGTGAGCGGCGAACTCCAAGCCCTCTGGGCACGCGCTGGGCAGAGCAATGCAAATTCGCCCGGCGTGCCCGTGGCGTATCACCACTGGTTCTTCGGCGCGCTGGAGCTTCCCGGCGAACGCGAGTGGATCCCTCGCTGGCAGATGATCCACGCCGCCATCGCGCCCATTCTTCCCGGCGCTCGCGTGATAGATATGGGCTGCAATATGGGCATCCTCGCCGTGCATCTGAAACTTTACGGCGCAGCGAGAATGACCGGTGTGGAGCTGCACGACGACATGGTCGGCGTTGCCCGCGACTTGGCCAAGACGGCGGGAGTGGAGGTCGCCTTCCACCAAGCCGACTTGAACCGCCGCGAGTGCGTAGAGCCGCTGCTTGCCGAGACCTACGACCTCGCCATCGCCTTGTCCGTCGTGCATTGGCTGGAACACCGCGAGCACGTCCTGGAGCTGCTCCGCCGCACGCCGCACGTCCTTTATGAAGGCCACTCGCCGCCGAGCGAGGAGCTGGCGCTGATGAAAAGCCTCGGCTTTACGAACGTCCGCATCGTCGGCTACTCGGAGCGTCTCCGCGGCCTCTACCTCGCCAGTCGGTGAGCCGCTTCGTCGTCGTCTCCGGTTACTTCCCGCCGCTCATCGGCGGCACTTCCACGGTGATGAGTGGGCTGCTTGGAGCGTTCGATCCCGCGTGCTTCAGCGTCGTCGCCGAGCACCCCGATAGCTTCGACGGCATCCATAATGCCACCGTGCCCGCTGGCATCGTCGTGCATCGCATCGGCGTGCCCGCGTCCGTGCGGCGCTTGCCATACGGGCTGCGACTCACGCGCTGGCTGCGCTTTGCACTCGTGCCGAAAATCACGCGCTGCATCCTCGCACAACGCCCCGAGCGCATCATCGCCCTTTATCCCTCATGGCCCTTCCTCATTGCGGCGGCTCGGGCAGCGCGGGCGAGCGGCGTGCCGCTATTTACCTACCATATGGATGCCACCCCCCACTGGCGTGAACTCTCCCGGCCCGACCGCTACGCCGCGCGCTACACCGAGCAGCGCATCCTCCGCCAAGCCACCCAGCGGCTCGTCCTCACGGAGGCACTGGCGGCAGACTTTCGCGAACGATTCGGGTTGGAAAGTATCGTCGTCCCGCACTCCATCGAAGTCGGCGAAATCCCCGCCGTCACCGCCCCTATCGCGCCCCATCGCATCGTGCATACGGGAGTCGTCGAGGCGCTCCAGCGCGCCAGCCTGCACCGCATCCACCGCGCCCTCGCCGGTGCGCCGGAGCTTGCCGCCAGCCTTACCCTTTCCACCCCCACCGCGCACGGCGACCTCGCGGAATTTGCAGGCGCGGAGATCGTGACCCTCCCCAGCGCAGAAGTCCGCGCCCTCCAGCGCAGCGCCGCCGTCCTCCTCGCCGTGCTGCCATTCGACGGCCCGCACGCCACGCTGCGCCAGACGGCGTTCCCCACGAAGGTCATCGAATACATGACCTCCGGCGTCCCTATCCTCGCCCACGCCCCAGCCGATAGTTTTTTTGCCCGGCACGTGCGCGAGCACGGCTACGCGTTACTCATAGAGGAGCCGAGCGAAAGCGCCCTACACACCGCCTTGCAGCGCCTCCTCACCGACCACGACCTCCGCCAGCGCCTCACCCAGCAAGCCGCCCGCACCGTCCGCGAAATCTACGCCCGCCCCCAAGTCGCCGCCCAATTCGCCAAAGCCTGCGGACTCCCGCAGGGAGGCCATGTATGATTTACGATTTATGATTTATGATTTCCGCCCCCGCCCGTCCTATGTTTGAGAGCGCTCTTTGAAAAAACCATCCATCCTGAATCCACTCCTCAAATCACCGCCGCTGCCCACTCCAAAATCATAAATCATAAATCCCCAGTGTCCCGCTACCTCGCCATCTACCGCCTCACCGCGCGCAATTCGCTGATCCGCGAGATGAGCTTCAAGCTGAACTTCCTCCTCTGGATCATCGTCGAGCTGCTCTGGTTTTTCGGCCAGCTCATCTTCATCGAAGTCCTCTACGGCCAAGTCCACCAGATCGGCGGCTGGAGCAAGTGGCAACTCGTCACCCTCGTCGGCGTCCACCAGATCATCTCCCAGCTCTTCCAAGCATTCTTCTACCTCAATCTCGCCGCCCTCCCCGAGCTAATCCGCACGGGCCGGTTGGATATTTTGCTCACCCTCCCGCTCGATGCCCAGTTCGCCATCAGCACCCGCCAAGTCAGCTTCGACAGCCTCCTCAATGTCCCCATCGGCATCGGCATCGTCATCTTCTCCCTCATAAAAATGAGCCTCCTCCCCAGCCTCTCCCATCTCCTCCTCGCAGCAGTCGCCATCGTGCTCGGTGTCGCCGTGCATTACGCCGTCATGCTCGGCCTCGCGTGCATCAGCTTTTGGAGCGTCCGCGCAGGCTTCATCCACGGCTACTTCAGCCTATTTATGATCGGGCGCTACCCGCAGACCATCTTTCGCGGCGCGTTCCGCTTCCTATTCACATGGATCGTCCCCGTCATCTGGGTGTCCAATTTACCCGCCGAACTCCTAGCCCGCCCCTTCGAGAGCCCCTGGATGGGCCTCCTCGCCCTCACCACCGGCACCGCCACCGTCCTCGCCGCCACCCGCGCCCTCTGGCTCTACGCCCTCCGCCGCTACGCCAGCGCGAGTTCCTAGGCGGGGAGGGAATGTTGCGGTCGCCGCACCGCCCATCGCGCAAAGTGTCACCCACAATGGCCGCACCCTTTGGGAACGTGGCGCGCGTTCGTAGCCTAACCTGGGCGACTCCGGCAGGAGTTACCCGTCGCTATAGAGCCGAGCGAAGCGAGACAGCCTAACGACCCCAAGCTCAGCGACGGCGGAGCGTGGCGCGGTAGCTGCGTGGTGGCGCGAAGTGAAGGCATACAAGCTAGGGCGTGTTCACACTATCG
>JAYVQK010000104.1:0-8546 GCA_043757005.1 Verrucomicrobiaceae bacterium | reverse complement strand
AAAGCGGCAGTTGGAATTCCTCGATAGAGGGCCGAGCGGGCTGAAGCCGATGACGATGGTGCAAATCGCCGACATCGTAGGCGTCCACGAGACCACCGTGAGCCGCGCCATCTCCGGTAAATACATGGCCACCCCCCACGGCGTCTTTGAGATGAAGTATTTCTTTACCCCCGGCTACCAGACTGCGGACGGTGAAAGCATGAGCAACACGAGCGTCAAAGGCGTCATCGCCGAACTCGTAAAAGTCGAAGACGGCAAAAACCCACTCAGCGACAAAGAAATCGTGGACCTGCTGGAAAAGAAAGGCATCCCCATCGCCCGCCGCACCGTGGCGAAATACCGCAACGAGCTAAACATCCTCCCAAGCAATATGCGGAAGAGCTTCTAGCTCGTTGGATGCGCCCTACTTCGCCGTGGCGGGGAGGAGATTGACGGTGATGCCGAAGAGCATCCACTTTGCGCCTTCCATGACGAACTCCAGATTGAAGCTCAGTTTATTCGGGATCGGCGGGAATCCGTTTTGAAAAACGACGCCATCGAGATGGCCACGCAGGTTGAGCACGGCGTTGGTATTCATCGCGGGCGGTTCGTCGAAGATGAGCTTGGCGGCGGTGACGGTGGAGAGGTCCACTTTGGCCTCGATGAAGCCTCGGAACGCGCGGTCGAGCGCGCCCACGGTGAGGCGCTCGGCGCGGTTTTCCGGGTCAGAGTCGTCGAGCTTCTTTGCTTCGCGCCCGCTATAGTTCAGCGCACGGGAGCCCTTGCCGCGAAAGCGCCAACGCTCGGAGGTGCCCGCGTGGAAATCGCTGAAGTCTCCCTTCACCAGCGCATCGTTAAAGGCCAGCAATGTCCGCTCTGCGAGCTGCTGGAGCTGGTGTTCGGTGGGGAGCGTTTTCGTCATGGCATCCGTGAGCGACTTGGCTCCCTCGGCGGCATTATCTGTCGCGCGATTCATGGACTCGAAGACATCTTCGCCGCCCGCCACATTGCGCGCGCTAAAGAGCCGCCACTGCCCGCCTTCCTCGATCAGGCTTACTTCCAGCGCGAGCGCAGTGCCGTCTTTCAGCTTCACGTTCGCGGGTAAAGTGACCGTCTTCCCTTTCGCCACAAGCTCGCCCAGCTCTGCGCCCGTGGCGGTATCCAGCCCGATGTCGCGCACGCGCGCCTCGAAGTATCGCTGCGTGCGTTCCAGCCGGAAGACCGTGCTGGCTCCCGCGTAAGCCTCGGCACTTTTGGCCGTGCTGCATTGGGAAAAGAAACGCTCGGCGGCATCGCGAGGGGTTTCTTTTTGCCCACCGCAGGCAGCGAGGAAAAGTGCGAGGCAGAGTGTGAGCAGACGTCGGAGAATCATGGAAAGTGCCGCCTATTTGCTCCACTCCAGCATCCGGCGCAAGGGCAACTCTGCGCGTGCGCGGATGGGCTCGGGGATTTCGATCTGCGGCGTGAGCGTGCGCAGACAGGCTTCGAGTTTTTCGAGCGTGTTCATCTTCATGTAGCGACAGTCGGCGCACGCGCAGTGGTCGGTGGGCCCGGCGATGAATTCCTTCCCCGGCACCTCGCGGCGCAAGCGGTGCAGCATCCCGCTTTCCGTGACGATGACGAAGCTGCGCGCCGGGCTGCTCTTGCAGAAAGTGACCATTTTCTCCGTGCTGCACACCTCGTCGGCGAGGAGGCGCACTGCCGTTGTGCATTCCGGGTGCGCGACGACGACGGCGTCCGGGTAGCCGACTTTGATGCGCTCGATGGAGTTGCGCGTGAACTCGACGTGGACGTAGCAGTTGCCCTTCCAAAGCTTCATCGGGCGGCCCGTCTGATCCATCACCCACTGGCCGAGATTCGCATCCGGGACGAAAAGAATGTTCCGCCCCGCAGGCACCCGCTCCACCATCCGCACCGCATTGCCGCTCGTGCAGATCACATCACTCAGCGCCTTCACGCCGGAGGAGCAATTGATGTAGGCGACCACGTAATAGTCCTTCTCCGCGTGTGCTTGCAAGAACGCCGCGAGCTTTTCCGGCGGGCACGAGTCACTCAGCGAGCAGCCCGCATCGGCATCCGGCAGCACGACGGTCTTTGTGGGGTTCACGATCTTTGCCGTCTCGGCCATAAAATGAACGCCGCAAAAAGCGATCACATCCGCACTCGTCTCCGCCGCCTTGTAGGCCAGCCCCAGCGAGTCGCCGACAAAATCCGCGATCTCCTGAATTTCCCGCACTTGGTAATTGTGCGCGAGAATCACCGCGTTGCGCTCGCGTTTGAGCTGTTGGATTTCCGCGATAAGATCGAGTCCGGCGACTGGCATAATCAGCACTGTAGCGCGCACGGCGGCGGGCTCAAGTGTGGCAATATCGTTTCTCCGAGCTTGCTGAGATCGGTCTCCTTCTTATCGTGCAGAACATGACACAAGCCGTCGCCCATATCCTTGAAGAGGCCGAGCAACTCTCCGCTCCCGAGCGCGTGGAACTCGCTGACCGCATCGTGGAAAGTCTAGCCCACGACATCCCCACCGACATCGCGCAGGCCCACCTCGCCGAGGTCCGCCGAAGGATCGTGCAAGTGGAGTCTGGAGAAATCGCGCTCATCCCTGGTGAGGAAGCCTTCGCACAAGTCCGCCGACTCGTGACCTCCACACGCACAGCGAATTGATGGCGATACGTTACGGTTTTCATCCTGAAGCGCTCTCCGAGTATGCGGAAGCTGTGCAATACTACCTACACGAAGCCTCGCCGCGTGTGGCGGATGATTTTATGGCAGCGGTGGAATCAGCCATCGCCATTCTAGTCGTAGATCCAGAGCGATGGCGCTTGGTCGAGGCTCCCGAGATTCGGCGAACACTCCTGGGTCGTTTTCCATTTGCTCTCTACTATCGCTGGGAGCCTCAAAAGGAACGCATCGCGATTTACGCAATCATGCACTGTAGCCGCGAGCTGGGATATTGGCATCACCGTGTCGTGAGTGATGGTAAAAATACATGAACCAACCTGACGAAGCTGAGCTGCACCGACTGTGTGAGCACTTGGACCAAATTGATCGCGATTTCTCACTATCCGACGCACAGCAGGAGGCGCTGAAGAAGGCCGCGCTTGCTTTGCAGCGGGCTTTCATCGGCGGTCTGAGGCAGACCGTGGAAGATTGGTTTGCATCTATCGGGCAGCCTTTGAGTGAAGAGGAGCGCCTACTGCTAAGGCCACGGACTCTTTAAAAAAGCTCCGGTTCGTCGCCGTTGCTGCTGCGGATGCCGAGGGCGTGTTCGCGTTCGCTTTCCGCGAGGTCGCTCCACCAGTCGCGGGCCTCGGTCTCGGTGTAGGCGAGGATTTGGAAGAGCCGCCCACGCCATTCCATATCGAAGGCTTGGGCTCCGGCCTCGTCGGCGCGGCATTGGATGGATGGGATGCGAAGGAGTTTCATACGGTCGCGATGTTACCGGTTTTTGCCGCTGCCGCTCTGGCTGGATGGGTCGAAGCTGAGGGGCACATTTACATCGGGGAGGTCTTTCAGACTGAAGGTGAGGATCACGCCGAGATTGTTCACGTCTTTGCCGGCGTTGCCACGGCTCGTGTTATTGATGACGCCGAGGCTGGCGACCCAGCTCGCGAGATCGCGGTGGACTTCGTAGCGTTGGGATTGGAGCAGGCCATCGTTAAATTCATACTGCTCGCGGAAGCTGAAAGCCCAGTTGTCGTCGAAGCGGAAGTAGCCGCCGACATCCATGAGGGAGCTGTTTTGAAAGAGCACGTTGTGATCAAGGTAACGGTGCCCGACGTTGAATTGCACGCGGTCGTTCACAAAGAAAGTGGCGCGCGTATTCACCTCGTTAAAGCCTGCGTCGAAGATGGGCACTTGGCTATCGAGCGTGAAGCTGACCCACGTGAGCGGCGTCCAGCGCAGGCGGTTCACGAGATTGCTGAAGGTGCCGCGATCCGGCTCCAGACCACCGAAGTCCGGCGCGTCTATTCGGAGATCTACAAAGGTATTTAGCTCCAACCAATTGAAGGTCGCATTATCGCGGCGGGTCTGGAGGCGGTTGCGGATGCCGAGGCGGACGACGTTCCAATCGGTGATGGAATCAATGGAATTAAACGTGGTGAAATCTATCGGCGGCGGCTGGGTGGAGCGTTGCAGACGGTCAAATTTCAGGACGTCCTTCGAGTCCGCGCCAGACTCTACAAAGCTGAGGTTCAAGTAAGGCTGGAGGATGTGCCGGAGCCCATCGAGGCCCCACGCGCGGCTCTGGATTTGTTCGTAGGCGCGAGAGGCTTTGAAGGAGACTTCGAGGCTGGCGTTCACCACCGGGCGGAAGAGTTGGCCTTCTTCTTGGAGGCGTTGAAAAGTGGTCGTCGTCGTCTTCGTCGTGCCATTCGTGAGCTTCCTCGTGGTGGTCTCGGGGAAGTCGAGCACTGGCCCGCTCTGCGAATACCAAGTGCCGCGCACGCCCACGCTCGGGACGACACTGAGCCAGCCGCCGACGTTGTAGGGCAGCAGAAATTGGTGGAAGGAATCCACGCGCGTCGCGTTATAGTCTTCCGACGTGGAGCCATTCGCAAAGTTCCGGCTGTAGCGCCCCACGCTCGTCTGGCCCTCGTAGAAAACACGCGAGCCGAGGAAGGGCTGGCGCGTGATGTCGAGCGCCAGCTCGGGCAGCCGCTCGGTGCCGTCAAAGAATTCGTTGAACTGTTTCCGAGCGAGGAAAGTCAGCTCGTAGTCGTCGGCGTGTTTAGTGAGCGCGACGGAATTATCCGGCTGCGGATCTTGTCGGAATTCCCCCTCGTAGAAGTCCTGCAAAAAGCGGGCGTCGCTGAGTTTATTGATGTCCACCGTGGCGAAGATGTCCTCGGTGAGATACTGCCGGGCCTGCATTCCCACGCGGTAACGGCTGGAGTCCACGGCGTCGCGAGCCAACGCGGTTTTATTGGTGCCGGGGCTCGCATCGTCCATCACATAGCTGCGGAAGCGCCCCCAGTTTTGCTTTTTCTCCCCGTCCTCCCACTCCGTATCAAAGCCAATGGCCGGGCCGCGCAACGAGCGATAGTCGAGCCGCAGCGTGCCGCCCATCGTCTCGGAAATGGGGAAGGTGTAATTCGAATAAAGATACGCCCCCGCGACCGAGCTGTAGCCGGGCGTGAGGGTGAAGGCGTTCTTTTTATTCAGCGACTGGTAGAGGTAGGGCAGCCAAAAGACGGGCGTATTGCCGAGGTAGAGCTTCACGTCTCGGAAGACCATGTGGTCATTCGGATAAATGCGGACGCGGCGCGAGCGCATGGACCAATCGGGGTTCGCCGTGTCGCTCGTAGTGAAGAGCGTGTCCTTTAGCAGGTAGCCGTTGCTGCCCGCGATATTCTGCATACTCGTGCCGGAAAAAACAAACGGCAGCGCCTCCCCGCGCACGGTCGCGGCGGTGATGTCTTTGGTCTCCAGATTATACACCGCGCGATCCGCAGTGGTGAGTTTCCCCTCGCGATAAATGCGGACATTTCCCGTGGCGACGAGATCCTTGGTGTTCGGGTCAAACTGCGCCTCATCGCAATAAATCGTCGTCGCCCCGTAGGTGATTTTCATGTTCCCCGAGGCGGTGGAGATGATCCTGTCGCCGATGAAACTTCCCCCCTCGATATCCACCGGAATATCCGAAAAAGTCCCCACCGAAGAATCCTCCGAGCCCAGTAAATCCTGAGCGGAGGCATGGCCAACAAAGCAAAGCGCGGCGATGGCGATGGCGATTCTTTTCATGCGAGAACGCGGAAGCTAGAAGCCCGAGTGAAAGGCGGCAATCCAAACTTCCAACAAAGCCAAAACTCTTTCCAGCGGGTTCAAACGAGCGGTGTGCGCCCTCCCTGCTCCGCGCATGTCGCTCGGCTTTATTCAGCGTTTCTTCCGTGGTCGAAACTTCGTTTTTTCATCTCGCGAAGATCCCGACGCTCGCCGATATTCGCCGCCGCGAATAACGTCCACGTAGCTCAGTTGGATAGAGCACTGGTTTCCTAAACCGGGGGTCGCCAGTTCGATCCTGGCCGTGGACACTCCCCGCCGCTGCGTCGCTTCTACGCGGTGCGGATGTTTGACAAAAAGCTGCTCCTGCCAGACTTTGCGCGACATTTTTTATGCGCAACACACTCCCGGCTATCGAACCACTCGAATCCCGAATCGCCCCGGCACTCATGCTCCTCCACCCGCTCCCAGACATCACCGCTGGGCTCGGAAAAATCGGCGTGACGCTCGATCTCGGCGCGGGGTTTGTCGCCGAGGGCACCTTCCGTTCGCACGTCCGCTTCACCACGAACTATCTGGACGCCGCGCACCCCACCGTGCCGCAGGTGATTGATCTGGAGCTGTTCGACGACAAAGCGCCGCTCACCGTGGACAACTTCCTGCACTATGTCCTCGGCCTCGCGCCGAGCAGTTTCGACGGCAATTTCTTCCACCGCCTCGTGAACGGCTTTGTCCTGCAAGGCGGCGGCTTCAACGTCGCAAATCCCACCACTCACATCGGCACGCTGCCCCCCGCCCACAATGAATTCCACGCCGGCGACGCCGAGACCTCGAACCTCGTCGGCACGATCGCCATGGCGAAAGTGGACGGCAACCCCAACAGCGCCACGTCCGAGTTTTTCTTCAATCTCGGCGACAACTCCGCGAACCTCAACGCCCAGAACGGCGGCTTCACCGTCTTCGGCAAAGTCGTGCAAGGCATGGACGTGGTGAACGCCATCGCCGCGCTCCCCATCTCCCTCAGCGGCGCTCCCGCGCAAGGCGGCTACAACGCCGACCCCGACAATAACCCCGCCACTCCGAAGCCCGCCGCCGCGGTGAATCAGCTCGTCCAGATCACCCACGCCACGCTCTTGCCGCCTACGGATTTCACCGCCCCCGGCGTGAGCTACTCGCTCGATGCCATCGTGGATGCCACCACGAATAGCCCCACCAATCTGCTCGCCGCAAAACTTACGGGCGACAGCCTGAAGCTCGACTTCAAAACCGGCGCGAGCGGCGTCGCGAAAGTCACCGTCCGCGCCAAACAAGCGGGCGAGGCGGATGTGACGGATACTTTCCTCGTCACGGTAAAGCCCAACCTCCTCGTGAACGTGACCAGCGACACCTTCCACGGCGTCGTCGTCCCCGGTGATACCGGCCTCGTGAACGTGCGTCTCACCAACAGCGCCGCCACGCTGCTCAAAGGCAAAGTGGACATCCACGTCTTTTACAAAATCGGCACCGCCGCCCCCATCCTCGTCGGCACCGCCAACGCGCAAACCCTCAGCCTGAAATCCGCGTTCACAAAGACCGTCGGCGTGAAAGTGACGCTCCCCGCCGAACTCGCCACCACGAATGGCCAAGCCATCCAGCTCATCGCCGAAGCCGTGCCCAGCGCCGGGCAGACGCTCAACGAACTCTTCACCGACGACAACGCCAGCACCGACGCCGCGAACTCCCTCTTCAACGCTTTCGGCAGCTTCAATACCCGCAAAGAAGTCCCCCTCACCTTCCACGACGCAGCGGGCAAGCTCGTGAAAATCACCCTCACCGGCGGCGGCTTCGGCCAGCTCGTCCCGAGCGCCACCACCGCCGCATCCGTCTTCGTGAACGACGCCACCGCGAAGTCCGCCTTCATTCTCGCCAGCGAGAAAGGAGCCGCGCCCTACCCGTTCAAAGACGTCATCGTCCAGCGCGCCAATAGCGTGCCCACGCCGCTCGCACTGCTCGACCTGCACGCCACCAGCATCGTCGGCGATGTCTTCGCGCAAGACGGGGTAAAAAAACTCCTCCTCGGCAACGTCGGCGACGGCCTCGCCACCCACAACATCCAGATCGGAGCCTTCGCGCGCGCAGGCGCCACCGCCACCAGCATCACCGCCGGAGTTTTGCGCGACATCAGCTTCACCTCGAATATGCCCATCACCGCCCTCACCGCGCAGGCTTGGCTGGATACGGGCGGCGCACACGAGACCGCCACCGCTGCTTCCGTGGTGAATTGGAGCATCACCGGCGGCCCCGGCATCGCTGGTGATTTCGAGCCCTCGCTCACGCTCAAAGACGCCGCCGTGACGCTCAAAAATTTCACCGTCGCAGGCGCGCTCACCGGCTCCGTAGTCCTCATCGCGGGCAACGTCGGGAACATCAAACTCGGCTCCATGATCGGCGGCAGCATCGCCGTCGGCATCACCGTCTTCCCCACCAGCCTCAATGACTTTGCAGGCGCGCGCCGCAGCATCGCCAGCTTCAGCATCACCGGCAGCGGCAGCCTCTTTTCCGGCTCCAATCTCATCGCCGCACAGATCAGCAAACTCACCCTCGATCACCTCGCCGACGGTGCTGCCACCGCCAACAGCCCCTTCGGCATCTACGCCGACCGCATCGCCAGCTACCAGCACGGCACCTTCAAACGCACTAAACTCGACGCCGCCACGACCCTCGACACGACCGGCAACGGCTTCTTCGCGGTGACGGTAATTTAGGGCGTGTTCACACTATCGAAGAGCCTCGACAATGAGGACAAAGTGAATGAAACCGATGAGCATGACATCGAGTTTCTCGAAGCGTGAAAAGATACG
>JAYVQK010000103.1:0-2217 GCA_043757005.1 Verrucomicrobiaceae bacterium | reverse complement strand
TCGTGAGTGAGATGACGAAGGTGATGGTGCAGACGTTCCCGAAGAATGTGGATATCCAGACGCATTTCGTAAAGGAGCCGTGGATGGTGAATGGCGACGCGACTCAGATTCACCAAGTGCTGCTGAATCTCTGCGTGAACGCGCGCGATGCGATGGAGGAGCGCGGTGGGGCGCTGCGTGTGACTTGCTCGAACGAGGAGGTGGATGCAGATATGGCGTTGCTGAATCCCGATGCGCAGGTGGGGCCGCACGTGTGTTTTAGCGTGGGGGATACAGGCTCGGGGATGTCGCAGGAGGTGATGAAAAAGATATTCGATCCGTTTTTTACGACGAAAGAGCAAGGGAAGGGGACTGGTCTTGGGCTGGCGACGGTCATCGGGATCGTGAAGAGTCACAAAGGCTTTTTACTGCTGGAGAGTGATGTGGGCGTGGGGACGACTTTCCGCGTGTATATCCCGGCAGATCGCGAGGCGAAGGTGGAAAAAAAGAACAAGGTGACGGCTGCCGAGCTACGCGGAAATGGGGAGCAGCTCTTGATCGTGGACGATGAGGCGACGATTCGCGAGGCGCTGGTGGCGACGCTCTCGGCGAATGGTTACACGTGTTTTACGGCGGAGGATGGGACGGATGCGTTGGCGCTTTATTTTGAGAGAAAACAGACCATCGCACTCGTCATCACTGATCTGCACATGGCGATGATGGACGGCATCACGCTCGCTCGCTCGATACGGCGTGTCTCGCCGGAGGCGAAGATCGTGGTCTCCAGCGGGCACATAGATAAGGAGAGCCAAACGGCGCTCAGCGGGCTCGCAGTGCAGTCCATCCTAGAAAAACCCTACACAGCCGAGAAGCTGCTGCGCTGTGTGAAGGCGGTGCTGCATCCAGAGCCGACGGTGGCGTAGGGGGCGGCTATAGGGAGGGGCGGTGGGCGAATGTCGTCCAAATGTAAATTTCGATGGGTTTTATTGACTGAAATCCCGTGGGCTATTACGTCCTGTCCTGAGTATGAACCGTCACTCCTTTTTCCACTCCCCAATCAACCGAATGATCCTACGCAGTCTTCCAGCATTTCTGCTGGGGGCGTCGCTTTTTGCTGCGGGGAAACTGCCTGCGGGTGTGCAGGCGGAGGCTCTTGCACCGCATGGACAAAGGGCGGAGGGAGCTGCGATGTTCACGCGGCTGGGACCGGAGGAGACGGGGATCAACCTCCTGAATAAGTTGGATGTGGAGCATCCGATGAGCTTTCTTTTTCATAGCGGGATGACGTGCGGTGGGGTGGCGGTGGGGGACTTTGATGGGGATGGGAAGCCGGATATTTTCTTTGCGGGGACGACGGGGCCGAACAAGTTGTATCGCAATCTCGGTGGGTTCAAATTTGAGGACGTGACGGCGCAGAGTCCGGGGCTGGACGGTGGGGAGAATTGGAGCGCGGGGGTGAGCGCGGCAGATGTGAATGGGGACGGGGCGCTCGATCTGTATGTGTGTAATTACGAGAAGCCGAATCAGCTTTTCATCAATGATGGCAAGGGCCATTTCGCGGAGTTGAAGGGTGCGGGCGGGCTGGCTGTGGTGGACTGTTCGCACAGTGCGTATTTCGCGGATTACGATGGGGACGGGCGGCTGGATATGTATCTGGTGACGAATCGCGTGGAGGATCCGAAGGGGATTCAAAAGGAGATGCAGACGGATAAGCATCCCGGTGACTTGGATACGATCAAGCCGGAGGCGGAGCGGTATTACCAAGTGTGGCGCTACGATGCCGACAACTGGGGGATGGAGGCCATTGGCACGCCGGATCATCTTTTCCATAATGATAGCAAGGACGGGGTGATCCATTTTACGGAGGTGACGAAGGAGGCTGGAATCAGCGGGCGTGGCGATGGGCTGGGGGCGGTGTGGGTGGATTACGATGGGGACGGGCGACCCGATCTTTATGTGGCGAATGACTTCATCGGCGCAGATAAACTTTACCGCAACAATGGCGACGGAACCTTTACCGATAAGCTCGCGGAGGCGGTGCCTCATACGCCGTGGTTCTCGATGGGGGTGGACATCGGGGATGTGAATAATGATCTACTGCCGGACATCCTCGTGGCGGATATGAGCGCGACTTCGCACTACAAATCGAAGACGACGATGGGGATGATGGGCGGGGTGGATTTGAAGCGCGCGTATTTCTCCGAGACGCCGCAATATATGGTGAACACGCTGCTCATC
>JAYVQK010000102.1:0-8563 GCA_043757005.1 Verrucomicrobiaceae bacterium | reverse complement strand
ACTCCCGCTCCCACAGTCGTCGCTGAAGAGGAAACAAAAACCGCTGAACCCTCTCTTTTAGGCAAACCGATCTTCTGGGGCCTCCTCGTCCTCCTTATCGGACTCGCCACACTGGCCAAGAAATTCCTCAGCAAAAAAGCCTCTGAACAAAAAGACGGCGACATCGAACAATAAGCCATGCCTCGCACCGCACAAATCGCCCGCAAGACCGGCGAAACCGACATCCGCATCGCCCTCACCATCGAGGGCAGCGGCAAGAGCACCATCGCCACAAAGATCCCCTTCCTTGACCACATGCTCACGCTCTTTGCGCGCCACAGCCTCGTGGATTTAGAGGTCTTCGCCGACGGCGACATTGAGGTGGACTTCCACCACACCGTCGAGGACACCGGCATCGCGCTCGGGCAGGCGTTTGCACAGGCGCTCGGCGATAAAAAGGGCATCCGCCGCTACGGTCACGCCTATTTGCCGATGGATGAAACGCTCGCCCGAGTCGTCGTGGATTTCAGCGGACGCCCCTTTCTCGAATACCGCGCCCCGCAAGGCATAGCCAGCATCGGCGCGTTTGCCTTCCAGCTCGTAGAGGAATTTCTACGCGGCTTCTGCGTCCACGCCGGCTGCAATCTCCACGCCGAAATCCTCTACGGACGCGACGCCCACCACATGGCCGAAGCGCTCTTCAAAGGCCTCGCCCGCGCCGTGGACTCCGCCGCACAGCTCGACCCCCGCGTGCAGGGAATCCCGAGCACCAAGGGCATCCTGTAATTTAGATCTGTGATCGCTTTAATTGACTACGGCTCCGGCAATGTCCGCAGCGTCTTTAACGCCCTACAATCGCTGGGCGCGGATGTAAAACTCACGGCGGACGCGGACGAAATCCGTGCTGCGGAGCGCGTCGTCCTGCCCGGCGTGGGGGCGTTTGCGGACTGCGTGAGTGGTTTAAAGGAGCGTGGCTTGTGGGAAGTTATGCAGGGGTGTCTCGGCAGCGGGCGGCCTTTTCTGGGGATTTGCGTGGGCTACCAGATGCTCTTTGAGGAAAGCGAGGAGTCGCCGGGCGTGCGCGGATTCGGGTTCTTTCCCGGCAAGGTGCGGCGCTTTGCTACTGCGGGCTTGAAGATCCCGCAGATCGGCTGGAACACGCTCGATCTCACGCCGCACGCGCTCTGGGGCGGCTTGGATGGTGGGCCACACGTTTATTTCGTCCATAGCTACTACTGCGAGCCGAGTGATGCCTCGGTGGTAATTGCCCGGAGCACTTACGGCGAGACTTTCGCAGCGGCGGCGGCGCGTGGCAGCGTAGCGGGCGTGCAATTTCATCCGGAAAAAAGCCAAACGGTCGGCCTCCGAATCCTCGCAAACTTCCTCGGCAAAGCGTGAGTGGAGCGGCGGCATGACCGCCCCTCCTTAAATCTCGTAGCCCTTGCGATACGCCTTTCTCACGAACTCGTTCGCCTCGGCGACGTTCGTGAACTTTAGCGCAGCGGCCTCCCATTCCAACGTGGTCTGCGGGAAACGCGAGGCGACGCTGCCGAGCAGGACGGCTTCCGTGAGCGGGCCTGCGTAGTCGAAATGGGCGTCGGCATGTGGGCGATTGCCGAGAACGGTCTCGATGAATTGCAGCCAATGATTGTCGCCCGCCACTTTCTCGATGACGTGGTCTTTTACCTCCTCGCCAAAGAGCCGGGCGTGCTCGACGTGCGGGAGCAGCAGCACGCCGCGTGTGCCGAGGAAGATGCTGCCTTGCTCGGGGAGCTTCGCCTTTTTGTCGTCCGGCACGGCGTCCTTCTTTTTCACGAGGTCTTGGATCTCCTGCGGCGGGCGTTGGTCGCCGTCATACCACACGACTTTCACCGTCTTCCCCTCGGTGTAGTCGGTGCCGGGGAAAAGGTAATGGATCACTGCGTCGGTCGCCCACGAGTGGTCGTTTGGCTTTGCGCCTTCACTGCGGACGCTGGTGGGGGCGGTGAGGGCGAGGGCTTTGAAAACGGGGTCGTAAATGTGGCAGCCCATATCGCCAAAAGTGCCCGTGCCGAAATCCAGCCGCTTGCGCCAATTCCCAGGATGATAAAACTCGCCGCCGATGAAGGGCCGCTCTGCCGCCACGCCGAGCCACTGATCCCAATTCAGCCCCTCCGGCGGAGCCTCCGTTTTCGTAGGCATCGCGCCGGCGTCGCCCCACTTTTTGTTGCTCCACGTATGCACCTCTTTGATTTTCCCGATCACGCCGTCCTGCACGAGTTTCACAGCGGTGCGGTATTCCGAGGAGCTGTGGATTTGGATGCCCATTTGCGTGGGGCGCTTCTTCACACGGGCCAGCTCGGTGAGGCGGCGGCACTCGGCGAGGTCGTGGGTGAGCGGCTTTTGCCCATACACGGCGAGGTCGCGCTGGAGGGCGGAGATGCCGATGCGGGCGTGCATGTGGTCGGGCGTGGAGACGTTCACGCTTTGCAAGTCTTTCTCCTTTTCCAGCAGCTCGCGGAAGTCTGTGTAGATGCGGGCCTCGGGCCATTTCTTGCGAAATTCAGCGGTCTTCTTTTCATCCACATCGCACCCCGCGACGATCTGCACGGCGGCGTGCTTTGCGATGGCCGAGACATCCGACATGGCCATGCCCGAGCAGCCGAAGCTGGCGTGGTGGACGACGCCATTCGGTGATTGAGCGAGCAGCCCGCGAGTGACCCACGGCGCGACGGTGGCACCGAGGGCGAGTGAGCGGAGAAAGGAGCGACGATTAGTGAGGTGCATCGGTGCTGCGTAGCGGCACGTGCGGCGCACGGCAAGAGGGGAGATGCGGGCTACGAGGAAGATGCGCCTTTCGCATACTTTGCGGTTCTATCGTGGCGTTATTTGTTGAGCGTTTCGTCGAGATTAAAGAGCTGGGTGGCGACCATCGTCCACGCGGCGAGTTGCGGCGGCGGGAGGGTGGGGTCGGCTTTGCTTTCGCCGAAGGTGAGGAGGGCGGTGGCGGCTTCGGGGGACTGGGTGTAGTGGGCGAGGAGGGTGTCGCGGCTGGCGGTGAGGATGGGGGTTTCGGCAAGGCGCAGGGGGCGGCAGAGGATTCGGCGGGCCAGGAAGTCGAGGGTCGCATTGGCGTCGGTCGGCGCGGCTTTGAGCGCGAGCTGCGCGAGGTTGCGGGCGGCTTCCACGTATTGCGGGTCGTTCAGCGTCACGAGGGCTTGGAGTGGGGTGTTGGTGCGCTCGCGGCGGATGGTGCAGCTCTCGCGGCTGGGCGCATTAAAGACCTCCAATGAGGCGGGCGGAGCACAGCGTTTCCAGAAGGTGTAGAGGCTGCGGCGGTAGAGGGATTCGCCGGTGTCGCGTTGGTATTTGCTGGTATCGCTGCCGGGCATGGCGATGGCCTCCCACACGCCGTCGGGCTGGTAGGGGCGCACGCTTGGGCCGCCGATTTTGCCGGAGAGCAGACCGCTCGCGGCGAGGGCGTAGTCGCGCACCATCTCGGCATCCATGCGGAAGCGCGGGCCGTGGGCGAGCAGGCGGTTGTCGGGGTCGCGTTCGAGCTGCTCCTTTGTGGTGAGGGCGCTTTGTTTATACGTCTCGCTCGTCACGAGGAGGCGGATGAGACGCTTCACATCCCAGCCGCTCTCGCGGAAGTCCACGGCCAGCCAATCGAGCAGAGTGGGGTGCGACGGCGGCTCGCTCATGATGCCGAAGTCTTCGGACGATTTCACGATGCCCGTGCCGAAAATCTCCTGCCAAAAGCGGTTCACCGTCACGCGCGCCGTGAGCGGATTATCCGCCGCCACGAGCCATTGCGCGAGGCCGAGGCGATTGGCGGGAGCGCCAGCAGGCATCGGGTGCAGCGCGGCGATCACGGCGGGCTTTAGCTCTTCTTTGGGCTGATCGTATTGGCCGCGCGCGAGCAAGCGCGCCATCGGCTGCGAGCCCGCTTTTTCCATCTGGATGTGGGTCACGGGGCTGCGCTTTTGGATCTCGGTTTTCTCCGTCTCCAGCGCGGCGATTTTCGCGGTGAGTTCGCCGCTCTGCGGGTCGCTCGATGCGTAAAAAATGAGCAACCTCTGCTTCTCCTCCGGCGTGCGCGTGGGCGCGGCTTTCGCGAGGATCACGCGCAAATCTGGCAGGTCAAAAATCGTGAGCGCCTGCTTCGCCGTGAGCACACTCGTGTAGAGCCGCACGTCTTGCACCGCGCCGGTGAATGTCTCGCCTTCTCCATTGGCCCGTCGTCCCACGAAGAACGGCACTTTCGTCAACGTGCTGCCCTTGAGTTTATCCACATCCACTTTGGTTTTGCGCAGCTTGCCGCTCACGTAGATTTTCACTCCAGACGCTTTGCCAGAGCCGTCGTAGCTCACGGTGATGTGCCTCCACTGGTCGGGCTTTCCGGCCTCGTCGGCGGTGCTCACTTTCAGCGCATCGTCGGGCCATTTGCTCACGAGGTGGAAGGCGATTTCGTTGCCGACAGAATAGATGTCCCACCCGCGAAAGCCGCCGCCTTTATCCATGCGAGAGAGGATGCTGCCGGAGCCGGTGCTCGCGCCGGGCCGGAAGAACCATGTGCTCACGCTGAATGGCTGCGTCTTTTCAAAATCGCCGATCCCGCCGAGTTCGATGGACGCGCCGTCCGCCACCTGCGCGGCTGGGCCGTTCTTGCCGTCCGGCTTCCAAAGCACGTTTTGCGGGATGGGGAAAGTCTGCGGCTTCCCCGCGATGATGCCGCGCACCGTGGTGCCCGAGCCTTCGTCCAGCGGGATTTGCGCGACGAGCGACTTTGTCTCCGCCGCCGCCTCAATGGCCGCGACCTTCGCCGCGAGCTGCCATTTTTCAAACTCCACCCCGAGTGATTTCTGCCGCTCGGCGAGCTTCTCATTTGCCGCCACGACTTCCGCTGGGATGGCCTCGAAGCGCTTTGCATCCTCACCCTGCGGGAGCACCAGCACAGGCGCAGTATCGCGCACATTGTTGTCCGTATGGTTCTGCGTCGTGTTCCGAAAGAACGCCGTCATCGCATAAAAATCCTTCTGCGTGATCGGATCAAATTTGTGATCGTGACACACCGCGCAATTCGACGTGAGCCCCAGCCACACCCACGAAGTCGTCTCCACACGATCCCTCGCGTAGTTCGCGAAATTCTCCTCGGGAATCGTCCCGCCCTCCGCCGTGGTGATGTTGCAGCGGTGAAAGCCCGTCGCGATGAGCTGCTCGCGCGTCGGCTTGGGCAAAAGGTCGCCGCCGATCTGCTCCACCGTGAATTCATCAAAGTGCTGATTCCGATTGAAGGAATTGATGACCCACTCGCGATACGGCCAAATCTCCCGATAGTTATCAATATGCACCCCGTGCGTATCCCCATACCTCGCCGCATCCAGCCAATACCGCGCGCGATGCTCCCCGTAGCGCGGCGAGGCCAGCAAACGATCCACCAGCTTCTCGTAGGCATCCGGCGCGGCGTCTTTTTCAAAAGCATCCACCTCCTCCGGCGATGGCGGTAGCCCTGTGAGATCGAGCGAAACCCGCCGCGCCAGCGTGCGTTTATCGGCCTGCGGCGACGGCTTCAGCCCGCCCGACGCCAGCCTTTCGCGGATGAACGCATCCACCGGATGCGCCGCCCCCGCAGGCACCGCAGGCTTCACCGGCACGATGAAGGCCCAATGCGGCTGCCACTCCGCGCCTTGCTCGATCCACTTTTTCAGCACCGTGATCTCCGCCGGCTTCATCTTCTTGTGCGCCTTTGGCGGCGGCATGATCTCGTCCGAGTCCGTGGACGTGATCCGCTCATAGAGCAGGCTCTTCTCCGGCTTCCCCTTCACCACTGTAGGCCCATCCCCATCCCGCTCGGAAAAGAATCCCTCCTCGCGATCAAAGCGGATGCCCTCCTTGCGCGACCCAGGATCCGCCCCGTGGCAGTGGTAGCAATACTCGCCGAGAATAGGCCGCACATCGCGGTTAAAAACCACACGTTCCTCTGCCAGCCCTGCCGCCGACAGTGCACATAAAATAGATAAAAGACGAATCATCGCCACAGACTACCACGCACCGCGCAAACTGTTGGAGGGCATTTCCACAGAAGCGCCGATATGGGCCGGACTCAGTGCGCTTTGTCTTTGAAGCTCGGCTCGCTGTAGGTCTCGGCGATGATTTTCCCCGCTTGCAGGACATGCACAGCGTGGCCCGCGATTTTGTCGCCGCTGGCTTCGACTTTCTTTATAGTGGGCTTTCCTTTTCCCTTACCATTGCTCACTTCAGAGTGCTTCTCGGTGTAAGTGCTTTCTACTTTTTCGCTCTCCAGCTCCTCCTTGCCGCTGGGCGCGAGTGAGGATTTGCGTTCACCTGTTTTGAGGACGTGGATGTCGTTAGTCTTTTCGTTGCGGGCGAAAAACCAATACTTCACGACGAGATCGTCCATCTGCACCTTGGACATATTCTGGAGCGTGATGGCGAGCGAACGGCTCTGGCTCTTGGTGTCGTGCGTTTTGCCGCTCGTCTCCGTCTTAGCGACGGGGCGGACTTCGAGCCGGACGGAGCCGAGTTGCGCGTGGGCTGGGATGACGAAGAGGGCGATGCTGGCAAGGATGATGAGTGTTTTCATGCACGGAAAAACTGCAACGTCACTGCGAAGATGGCAAGCGCGCCATCGTGTCACTTTTGTCGCACAAGAAAAATTATTTCGTGCGCGAGGATGTCGCAACTTGCGTCGCGCGGAAATCCCCTGCAAGTTGCGGCACGTCTCTGGTGCAGACGCTGCGGCCCACGCAAAGTGCGGGGCAGGCGGCGCACGGCACACGGAACGCTCAAAGCACTATGATGAATAATTTTACGCCTCGCGCCCAACAAGTGTTGGCGCTCGCACGCAAAGAAGCCGACCGCTTTAACCACAACTACGTGGGCACCGAACATCTTTTGCTCGGGCTCATCAAGCTGGGACAGGGGGTCGCGGTAAATGTGCTGCAAAAAATGGGGCTCGATCTGGAAACGGTGCGGATGGAAGTGGAAAAGCAGGTGGGTAGCGGGCCGGATCAGAAAATGGTCGGCAACATCCCCTACACGCCGCGCGTGAAAAAGGTGCTGGCTCTGGCTGGCAAAGAGGCAAAGGCGCTGAATCATAGCTATGTGGGCACTGAGCACATCTTGCTCGGCCTGCTCCGCGAGGGGGAAGGCGTGGCGGCTCGTGTTTTGAAGAATCTCGAAGTGGACATTGAGCGCACTCGTAATGAGATTTTGAAGGAACTGGATCCGAATTTCACCCCGCCAGAAGGCGACTCAGATTCGCAGCAGGAAGCCCCCAGTGGCGGCGGCAGCGGTAGCAAAAAGGATGGCAAGACGCCTGCACTGCGGGCCTTTGGCCGTGACCTCACGGAGCTGGCAAAAAAGGGTGACATGGATCCCGTGGTGGGCCGCGCGAATGAGATCGAGCGCGTCATCCAAATCCTGTGCCGTCGCACGAAAAATAATCCGGTGCTGATCGGCGAAGCGGGCGTGGGCAAGACAGCCATCGTCGAGGGGCTCGCACAGGAAATCGCGTCCGGGAATGTGCCGGATATTTTGCGAGACAAAAAAGTGATCACGCTCGACCTCGCGCTGATGGTGGCTGGGACGAAATATCGCGGTCAATTTGAAGAGCGCATCAAGGCCGTGATGGATGAGATCCGCCGCAATAAGAACGTGATCCTTTTCATAGACGAGCTGCACACCATCGTGGGTGCTGGTTCGGCGGAGGGCGCGATGGATGCGAGCAACATCATCAAACCTGCGCTCTCGCGTGGCGAGATGCAGTGTGTGGGCGCGACGACACTGAATGAATTCCGCAAATACATCGAGAAAGACTCGGCGCTGGAGCGGCGCTTCCAGCAGGTGAAAGTGGAGGCTCCGAGCGTGGAGGACACGGTGAAAATCCTGAAAGGCATCCGCTCGAAATACGAGGCGCATCACAAGGCCAAGATCACGGATGAAGCCGTGCAGGCCGCAGCCGAGTTGAGCGACCGCTACATCACGGGGCGTTTCCTGCCGGACAAGGCGATTGATATAATGGACGAAGCTGGCGCGCGCGCACGCATCTCCTCGATGACTCGCCCGCCGGACATCAAGGAAATCGAAAAAGAAATCGAAGCGATCAAGACAGAGAAGGAAGCCGCGATCAAAGCGCAGGACTTCGAGAAAGCCGCCTCGCTCCGCGACACCGAGAAGAACGCGAAAGACAGGAAGGACGCCGTTTTAAAAGACTGGGAAAAGAAGCGGGAAGAGAAAGAAGTTTTCGTGACCGACGAGGACATCCGCGTCGTCCTCAGCAAGTGGACTGGCGTGCCACTGCACCGCATGGAGCAGGCCGATGCCGAGAAATTGCTGCGCATGGAAAATGAGCTGCAAGACCGTGTGATCGGCCAGAAAGAAGCCGTCGTGGCTGTGGCCAAAGCACTGCGCCGCTCGCGTGCCGACCTCAAAGACCCGCGCCGTCCGATTGGCTCATTTATTTTCCTCGGCCCCACAGGCGTGGGGAAGACCTACCTCGCGCAGACGCTCGCCGAGTATATGTTCGGCGACCGCGACTCGCTCATTCAGTTCGACATGACGGAGTATCGCGAGGAGCACA
>JAYVQK010000101.1:0-8609 GCA_043757005.1 Verrucomicrobiaceae bacterium | reverse complement strand
GATTTCCTCGCCGATATGGGCGCGGTGAAATCGCTCGAAGATTCGTTCGCGCATCGGCTCTGGGATAGGTGCGCCAGTATTGCCGATCCGCACGATGGCTGCACTTCCCTCAATCAGAGCAGAGATGCGCACGCGGCCTCCAGGGTGGTTATACTTCACGGCGTTCTCGGCGAGATTTTGTAAAATCATCATCACCCGCTTGAAGTCCGCAGCAGCACGCAAGGCGGGCGGCAGCTCCGTCTCCACGGTGAGCTGATGCTCGGCGGCGATGAGGGAAAGATCGTCCACAACGGTGGTGAGGACTCGCAGGAGATCCACATCCCCCACACGCAATTCCAGCCGCCCGGCATCTACCTGCGCGAGGAGGAGCAAGTCTTCGATCATGGAATTGATGCGGAAAACCTGTTGCATCAACCCACCGATGGCCTCGTGTTCTTCACTACCGAGGCGCGGGCTGTGGGCGAGTTCCTCCAAGCCGCTACGGAGGATCGTCACTGGTGTCTTGAGCTGGTGGGAGGCATCGGCGGAGAAGCGTTTCTCCATTTCAAAAGTATGCTGGAGCCGTGCAAACATCCCGTTCAGCACATTCGTCAAATCCGCGATCTCGTCGCGCCCCGGCGTGACTGGCAGGCGCTCGGAAAGTCGGCTGGCGGTAATGTTGCCAGCGAGCTTTGCGATTTGCGCCACGGGGCGCAGAGCCCGCCGCCCGGTCCAGAGCCCGCCGAGCACGGCAAGCAGCGCGAGCACTGGCGTGGTGATGATGTAAGCGCGACTGAGGTGCTGCAAAATCTCCTGCACCTCCTCCATCGTGGAGCCGAGGTAGAGTAAGTAGTCGCCGTGGCGGAAGACACCCACGCGCACTTCATTTTTAAAAAGCGAAGTGGTGCGGTAGCCGTTTTTATTATTGGAAAGCGTCTGGTCTTTTAGATTCGCCGAGCGATAGAGCAGCCGCTTGCTCTGCTCGTCGTAAAGCTCCACGTATCGCTTGCGCAGGTTCAGTGGCACAATGTCTTGCGTGAAGGGCTTCCCCACCCGCTCCGGGCTGTCCACGAAATGTTGGATGTCGCGGAAGAACTCCTTCGCATCCGTCTCCAGGTCACCATCCATCTCCACAACCTCATGGTGCTGCATAAAATAAAACGTGGAGACCGCAGCGACCCCGAGCGAGAGCACGATGAGCAGCGCCGTGTAGATCGAGATTTTTTGTCGAAGGGAAAAACGCTTCATGCTGGTGCGCGCATCGTGTAGCCGACTTGCCTCACCGTCTGGAGCAGTGCTGTGGGGAAGGGATCGTCTATTTTTCGGCGCAGCCGGGTGATGAGGATCTCCACGGTGCGCGAGTCGTATTCATACTCGCGGCCCCAGATGCGCTCGCTGAGTTCCGCCCGCGTGAAGGCCCGGCCCGGCTCCTCCATGAGCAGCATGAGCACCTCAAATTCTCGCGGTGAAAGTGGAATGCCCACCCCCGCGCGGATCGCCGTGCGGTGGCGCACATCCAGCGTGCAATCGCCCACCGTGAGATGATCCGCCTGCCCATTCGTCGTCGGGCGGCGCCCCAGCGCATCCACCCGCGCCAACAGTTCCTCCATCGCAAACGGCTTCGTCAAATAATCATCCGCCCCCGCTTTTAAACCCACCACGCGGTCGCTCACCTCACTGCGCGCCGTGAGCATGAGCACGCGCGCCGTCAGCCCTTCCTTGCGGATGCGGCGGAGGACTTCTACGCCGTCGTAGCCAGGGAGATTCCAGTCCAACACCAGTAATTCAAAACGCCCGCCCATCGCAGCGGCAAACGCTTCCTTACCATCGTGATGAACTACCACGGTGTGCCCGGCATTCATCAAAGCGCGAGCGATCAGCGCGGAAAGCCGTGGTTCGTCTTCGACAAGTAAGATGTTCATTTTTAAAGCAGAGCGCCCGCTACGAGACGCGCTGCGGACTATGCGCCCGAGCCGCGCGGAGGCAATCGCACTCAACCCGAGACGGATCCTGTCTTCTGTAACCGCAGCGTTACAACCTACGCACGTTTCACCGCGATGACCTTGCGGAAAGCCGCCAGCGTCTCCGGGCTCACGTGATGCTCGATCCCCTCCGCATCCCGCTCCGCTGCTTCCGCTGGGACTCCCACCGCCAGCAGGAAAGCCAGCACCGTATCGTGCCGCTGGCGACACTCCGCCGCGAGCCGCCGCCCCGCTTCCGTGAGGAAAATCGCGCGATACGGCTCGGCAGTCACTAGCCCCTCTTCCTTTAGCCGAGCCACGCGGCGCACCACCGTCACGTGCGTCACGCCGAGTCGCTTCGCCAGATCCACCGCGCGCGCCTCGCCCGAGAGCGCGATCAGCGCGGCAATCGCCTCCACATAATCCTGCGCCGTCTCCACCGTATGATCGCGGCGGATGCGGTGATGGCTGGAAGCCTCCGCCTCGGCAGGGCGAGGACGGGCAGGTGGTGATTTGAGACGTGGACGAGGCACCCCTCTTCCATTGCAAAGAAATACGTGGACAGTCCAGACGATAGAATGTAGCAGTAGCTACATTATGTCGCGAATCCTACAGCCGCGCACTTCATATTCATGCCACACGATCCGACATCATCCACCGAGGAAGCAGGCTGGCGCAGCCGCAGCGAAGCATCCTTGCCCGAGGTCTTCCGCTCCATTCCCATCCCCGCTGGCGCTTCCTTTTGGAAAAAAATCGCCGCCTTTGCAGGCCCCGGCTTCCTCGTCTCTGTCGGCTACATGGACCCTGGCAACTGGGCCACCGACCTCGCCGGTGGCGCGCGCTACGGCTACACACTGCTCTCCGTCATCCTACTCTCCAATCTCATGGCCATCCTCCTCCAACACCTTTGCGTAAAGCTCGGCGTCGTCACCGGGCGCGACCTCGCGCAAGCCTGCCGCGACCACTACCCGCGACCCGTCGTGTGGGTGCTGTGGGTGCTCTGCGAGCTGGCCATTGCCGCCTGCGACCTCGCAGAAGTCATCGGCTCCGCCATCGCCCTCCAGCTCCTCTTTCACATCCCACTCGTCGCGGGCTGCATCATCACTTGTCTCGATGTGATGCTCGTCCTCTTCCTGCAAAATAAAGGCTTCCGCTATATCGAGGCGCTCGTCGTCACGCTCATCCTCACCATCGGCGGCTGCTTCATGGCCGAGATGTTTTTTGCCAAGCCCGACCTCGGCGACATCGCACGCGGCTTCCTCCCCAGCGCACAGATTTTGCAAGATAAAGAGATGCTCTTCATCGCCATCGGCATCCTCGGCGCGACGGTGATGCCGCATAATCTCTACCTCCACAGCTCCATCGTGCAAACGCGCCGCTACGAGCGCACGCCAACGGGCAAAGCCGAGGCCATCAAATTTGCCACCATAGATTCCACCCTCGCCCTCATGTTTGCCCTCTTCATCAATGCAGGCATCCTCATCCTCGCCGCCGCCGCATTTCATCGCACCGGCCAACGCGATGTCGCGGAGATCCAAGACGCCTACCGCCTCCTCAGCCCCACGCTCGGCGTCGGCATCGCCAGCACCCTCTTCGCCCTCGCCCTCCTCGCCAGCGGCCAAAGCTCCACGCTCACTGGCACCCTCGCCGGGCAGATTGTGATGGAGGGTTTTCTAAAAATCCGCCTCAAACCGTGGCTCCGCCGCCTCATCACACGCGGCATCGCCATCGTCCCAGCCGTCTGCATCATCAGCATCTTCGGCGAGGGCAAGACGACTGATCTACTCATCTGGAGCCAAGTCATCCTCAGTATGCAGCTCAGTTTCGCCGTCATCCCACTGCTCCTCTTTACAAATAACAAAACCAAGATGGGAACCTTCGCAAATCCTCTGTGGATCAAGGTCCTCGCCTGGAGCACCGCCAGCATCATCGTCGTGCTGAATGTGAAATATCTCTTCGAGAAATTCACCGGAGCCTCGTAACGCGGCGATCTGTTGCTACGGCTGCGTGATCTTGAGCCGGATGAAACGCGCGGCTGTCCCGCGTGGCACGGTATCGCGGAAGTAGAGCGTCTCCGTGCCGTCGCCATTCGCCGTCGCCGCGCCGTCTTGCACGGCGGCACTCCAGCTCGCGAGCGTGCCCGAAACTTCCGCAGAATACGTAATGCCCGTGAGGGCGATGGGGCGGCGGATCTGGATGGAGAGGTAATCCGTGCTGCTGACAGTGCGCCACAGCGAGGTCGGCAAACCGGTGGTGGTGGCGCTGGCGGCGTTCATGCCGAGCGCGTATTCCGTGAGGTTATTGACGCCGTCGTTATCGGCGTCAGCGAGCGGGCCGATGATGTTCACATCGCTCACGCCGGGCCAAGTGAGGCCCTGCCAATCAGCGAAGATCGCGGGATTGCCCGCGACGGCGACGGTCATTTCCGCGAAGTCTTGCGCCACGGAATTGGTGGCGGAGAGCCGAAGGACATAGGTGCCGGGTGCATTAAAAGTGACGGTGGTAGCGAGCAGCGCAGCATTTCCAAACGTCGCGGCGCCCGGGCCGCTCACCTTGCTCCATCCGGTCGTAAGCGTGCCGCTGATGTCGTTGGAAGCACTGCCAGTGAGGCTCGCAGCGATGGCGTCGGTGACGCTCGGGACGGTGCCGCAAGACACCGTGGCCGCGAAACTTTTACTCGCGACGCCCGCGACCTCCGCAGCGGTGAGCGCGCGGCGGTAGAAGCGCACGTCGTCCACGAGGCCATCGAGGAAGGCAGTGGTGCCCACGTTGGCGATGCCGACTTTGAGCGTAGAGTTGTAGTTCGGCACACTCGCGCTGGTTTCGTTTTCCACGATGTCGAGCGCGCCATTCACGTAGAGCCGGGCGCGCGAGGCGGCGGCGAGAGCGCCGTCGAAAACCACGGCGACGTGATACCAAGCGCCCGCCGAGAACGCGGTGTTGCTGGTGAAGCGGTCGCCGTAGCCATCAATGTCCACATTCAGCCGCGTGTCCGTTTGGAGGAAGGTGGTGTAGGCGTTGTTGTCGCTGAGAGTATTTCGTTTGGAGACGAGTCCTGCGCCGTTGATCGTATTCGCCTTAAACCAATACGAGAGCGTGAAGGCGGCGGTGTTATCGAGCAAGGCGTTGTCGGGCACGGTGAGGTAGCTGTCGGTGCCGTTGAATTGCGCCGCGCCGAGAAGTTTCCCGCCCGCTGGCAGCCACGAGACGCCGCCCGTCGCGGTGCCCGTGAAGCCATTGCTAGAGCTGTCGGAGGCGGTAGTGCCGCTGCTTTCATTCAGCTTCAGCCACAGCACGAGCGCGGTGTCGGGCGAGGTGAAGACATTCACCGTGATCTGCGCCGCGCCCGTGCCCGCTGCGGTGGTGGCGGCGCATTGCAGCACGTAGGTGCCGATGGCGGAAAAAGTCGCGGTCGTATCCGCAAGCGCGGCGTTTGCAAAAGCCACACTGCCCGGCCCACTCACTCTCGTCCACGCGACGGCGGGCGTGCCTTGCGTGCCGATGTCCACCAGCGCAGCGGTGACGCGCACGCCCGTGCCCGTGCCGGGCAAACTCACGCCGTCGCTCGGGCTGGTGATCGTCACATCCGGCGGCGGAGTGGTGATGCTCACATTATCCAGCACCGCCTCGGTAAAAATCGCGGTGTCGTGCGAGCACACGGGCAGGCCCACGAGGATCGAGGAGGCCATCGCGATGGTGATGGGCGGGCCGATATGTTTCCACACCACGCCATCCGCCGAGTAGTAGCCGGTGAAGACATTCCCCCGCCGCGCGAGCCGCACCCACGGCGCGCTCGTCACGCCGAAGACGACATCCGCCGTGCTACTGCCACTGGCCGCAGTGCGGCGGATCAGCTCCACGGTTTGGCCGGGCGTCCAATCCACCGTCACGCTCCGCACAGTTTCTACGTTCGATTCCCGCATCATCACGCCCGTCTTCGCAGCGGCGTGCGTATTATCGAGCCCGAGGATGCGTGCGGTGATCTGCCCATCGCCGACCATCGTCTGCCGCACAAAATGAAAATTATCCGACGTGCCCCAGATGTCCGCGCCCGCTGCTTGGATCACAAAGCGATTGCCCAGCGTGCCCGCCACACCCGCGAGCCCAGCGGCCTGCACATCTTGGCTCCCCCATACTCCAGTGAGCGGCTGATAGAGGAAAAAAGCATCTGCATACGCGATGGCCGTGCTCGTGGGGCGGTAGGCGAAAACGGTCGCCGTAGTGCTCGCTGCGCCCGTGGTGAAATCCACCGTGCCCCGAGTCCATGCGCTCGCCGCAACATTTGTGGAGACTTGCGTGCCGCCGTGGTTTTTCACCCCGAGAGTCAGCGCCACGCTGCCATTCGTCGTCCACGCGCTCACGCGATACGTGGTGCTGGGCGCGAGCCCCACGATGTCTTGCTCCACTCCAGCGGAGGAAGTGCTGACGGGGATTCTCAGCGCGTAGTCGCCGCTGTAGTTTGTCCCATCGCGCGAGACAGCCGCGCCGCCGTAGAGGCTGCCCCACGCGCCGGGCAGGCCCGTTTCGAGGCTCCCGTTATTCACCGTCGCCGCGCGCCGCACGAGGAAGTCATCCACATACGCATCGCCATATTGCGTCGGCTGCCATGCAAAAACAGTCGCCGTCGTATTCGTCGCGCCGGTGGTGAAAGGCACCGTCGCCTGCGCGTATGCGCTGCCTCCGATGGATTGGTAAGTCTGCGTGCCGCCGTGATTTTTCACCCCGAGACGGATCGGCGTGCTTGGCGTCGCCGCCGCATTGGCCCAGCCCGTGAAGACGTAATTCGTCGCAGGCAGCAGCCCGTAAATGTTTTGCTCCAACGAAGAGCCCGCCGTCGTGTTGGGGTTCACACGCACGCCTTGTGTGGCACTGCGCCCGGAGGTCGTAGCGAGGCTCGCTTGATTCAGTTGATACCACGGCGCGACGAGCGCTTCGAGGTCGCCATTCCCCACCGTCTCCGCGCGCTGATACACGCGCACGTAATCCACCACCATCCGCGTCGTCGTAGTAAGCAGCGAGCCGTAGCCAGCGGCGGGTTTCGCGCCCGCCCAAGTCGTCGTCGTATCATCCACCTCGCTGCTGAGGATGAGGAATTCCGTGCGCCGCGAGACGGGCGAACTCGTCGCGTCCGTCACCGTCCACTTGAGCACACCATCTATGTAGAATCGCTGCGTCGTCGGCGTCCACTCCATGCCGTAAATGTGAAAGCCGCTCGCGAGGCCGAGGCTGCCCGAGTCGTAGCCCACGCTCTTGTGATTCACGCCGTAGCCGTCCCAATGGATGTTGCCGACGATCTTGTTGGAGATGTCCGCGCTGCTGCCGTCCACGCTGCGATGCTCGCAAATATCTATCTCCGTGCCCGAGCCCTCGCCGTCGCCAATCGTCGCCCCCATCGTCGGCGACTGCATCCAAAAGGCCGACCACATTCCCGCCGTATCGCCGTAATCAATCCGCGCCTCGACGTAGCCGTAAGCCGGGAGATACTTCGCATCCGTGGAGATCATCCCCGTGTAATGCACGCCGCCGCTCGTGTAGGTCGAGAGCGTCATATTTCCACCGCCGACCGCGACTGCACTCGGCGTATTCACCGCGTCGCGGCGCGTGCCCGTGAGCCAGTAGCCCCACTTCGTCGTGTCGAGCGTCGTGCCGTCAAACTCATCATCCCACACCAGCGCCCAGCCATTCGTCGTCGGCTGTGCGCGAGCGAGCGAGAGGAGGGCAAAAAGTAAGATGAAAATACGAAGACGCATGGCAATGAAAAGGAAGCTGCGAAATGAAGCCGCAGCCACGCGCACCATAGACGAACTGTGTAATTCCGCACCTGCGAATTCCGATAAACCGAGCCGTGTGTGATTTCAAAAAACACGACATTGCACGAGGCGCGCGCACTGCTACGGAGAGCGGTATGAATGACCGCTTCACCCGCTGCTTTACACTCGTCCTCGCGTGCCTGCTGGCTGGCTGCGCCAAAGATCGCATCCACACGATGGTCGTGAGCATCCCGAGCCAAAAACTGGCGCTCTACACAAAGGGCGAGCTCACGAAAGTGTATGATGTCTCCACGTCGCGCTTCTGCGTGAGCTGCTCGCAGGGGAGCAACGGCACGCCGCTCGGCAAGCACGAGGTCGCGGAGAAAATCGGCGACGGGCAGCCACTCGGGATGAAATTTAAAAGCCGTCGCGCGACCGGCGAAATCGTGGAGCCGAACGCGCCGGGCCGAGACCCCATCGTCACACGCATCCTCTGGCTAACGGGCATCGAGGCGCAAAATCGCAATTCCCATGGCCGCTGCATCTACATCCACGGCACGCCCGAGGAATGGCGAATCGGCACTCCCGCCAGCTTCGGCTGCGTGCGGATGCGCTCGCGCGACGTGCGCGATCTTTTCAACCGAGTAGGCGAAGGAGCCGTCGTGGACATAGAAAACAGCCCGCTAGAACTCCCCGCCCCCGAGCCCGCCCCCAGCCCACAAATCGCGCAAGTCGCGCAACCGACGGCGCACTAAGAATGGGGGCATCACTTATGGCGATCTATGTCAATAATCTGTCTGTCCCCTTGCGCTCTCCTTGCGCTCCCTTGTCCCCTTGCGCTCCCTTGTCCCCTTGCGCTCCCTGTCCCCTTGCGCTCCCTGTCCCCTTGCGCTCCCTGTCCCCTTGCGCTCCCTGTCCC
>JAYVQK010000100.1:0-31061 GCA_043757005.1 Verrucomicrobiaceae bacterium | reverse complement strand
TTCCAAAACGATTTAAACCCGTCTCCCTATATCCCAGACCGCTTCCAAAACGATTTAGACCCGTCCCCCCATATCCCAGACCGCTTCCAAAACGATTTTGCCCCGACTCCCCCATATCCCAGAGCGCTTCCAAAACGATTTTGCCCCGTCTCCCTATATCCCAGAGCGCTTCCAAAACGATTTAGAGCCGACTCCCCATATCCGGAACCGCTTCCAAAACGATTTAGACCCGACTCCCCATATCCGGAGCCGCTTCCAAAACAATTTAGAACCCCCTCCCCATATCCGGAGCCGCCTCCAAAACGATTTAGAACCGTCCCCCATATCCGGAGCCGCCTCCAAAACGATTTAAAATCGTCTTTTCTTCTGTAGAGCCACCCATCCCCCTCTGCGAAGCCGCTTTTTCCCGTCCCCCGTTGGTGCGCTGGTGTTTCATGGCTATTTCTTGGTTAGCAGACTCGCTCCCGCCGCTGCCCGCAGCCGCACCGCCGCCTTTTCATACCCCACCCAGGCACCCTTCCACTCGCCTATCCTCTCCCGGCGGGCTCGGAAAGTGAGCCCTTGCTGGCCAAAAACCTCACCGAAGCCCCCGGAGGAAGCGGCACCGCGCCTCGGTTGTGCTTAGGCTGGGTGGCGCTCACTGGTTGTCGTCGTCTGCGTGGCGGCGGACGACGCGGGCCTTTGGCGGTGGGTCGTCTTGGGTGGTGTCGTCGTCGTCGCGCGGGCGTTTCTTTTTCTTCTTTGGGTCGTCTTTTTCTTTCGGGTCGGGCTTTAGAAATTCCTTGAGCACCCGCGCGACGATGGGCGCGGAGTAGGTGCCGCCATGCACGTCGTTATTGCCGGGCTTGCCCTCATACACGGAGGCGAAAGAAAACTTCGGATGTTCGGCGGGCGCGAAACCGGCGAACCAAGCGGCGACCTTTTCATTTTTGCCGCTGCCCCACTGCGCGGTGCCGGTTTTGCCAGCGACTTTTATGTTGGGCATGGCGGCGACTCCAGCGGTGCCCGAGCGGCTATTGACTGCGCCGATGAGGCCGTCGCGCAGCGCCTTCATCGTGTCTTTATCTATGGTGAATTGCTCCCGCACTCGGATGTCGTAGCCGAAGGTAATCTTGCCATCCACGGCCTGCACTTGCAGGACGAGGCGCGGCATAAAGACGGTGCCGCCATTGCCCACGGAGCCAAATGCACTGGCAAGCTGGAGTGGCGTGACCGTCGTGTCGCCCTGGCCGATGCTGAGGTTTGCGATGTCGCCGGGCATGAGTCGCCGTTTGTAGGTCTTCATCATGTATTCGGTGGTCATCAGATTGCCAGGCGACTCGCCGCCGAGAGGGATGCCCGTTTTCCGTCCGAGCCCGAGGAGCGCAGCGTATTCGAGGATGGGCTTGTGGCCTTCTTTCAGCCCCATTTTGTAAAAGTAGGTATTGCACGACTGCGTGAGCGCCTCGACGAAATTGAGCGGCCCTACATCGCTGTGCTTCCAGTTGTGGAATTGCGTGCCACCGATGGTGATGACGGCCTCGCCGCCAAACGCATCGTCCGGATCCACGAGCCCCTCATTCATCGCGGCGAGGCCGGTGATGACTTTGAACGTGGAACCGGGCGGGTAGGCGGAGTTAAAAGCGCGTGGCAAGAGCGGGTTGCCGGGGTCTTTCGAGAGGCGGTCAAATTCCTCCGGCGAGATCGTGGGCACGAAATCATTGGGGTCAAAGCCGGGCATACTTCCCATCGCGAGGATCTCTCCCGTGTTCGGATCCATCAGCACCATCGCGCTCGGGCGGTGCGCGGCGAGGAGCGATTTTTCCACCGCTTTTTGCAGCGCCATATCGAGCACGAGGATCACGTTTTGCCCAGGGATGGGCGGCGCGATCACCTTCTCGGAGGCCTTGCGCCCCTGCGCGTCGAAAGTGACGAGCAATGTGCCGGGCTTGCCGGTGAGTTGTTCGTTGAAGGTCTTCTCCAGCCCCGAGCGCCCCTCGCTGCCGGGCCACAGCGGCTCGTCCTTTTCCACGTCTCCCGTGGAGTAAGTCCCCTGCCGCCCCACGTAGCCGATGATGTGCCCCGCCGTCGCCCCCTGCGGGTAGATGCGCTGGTAAATCTGTTGCAACGTGAGCCCCGGCGCGTTCGCCCGCTTGATGAGCTCGACTTCCGAGGGCTTCAAATCCTGTGTGATGACGAGCGGCATCACACCGCGATTCTTGTAATGTTTCAGCGCCTTCTCCGCCTCCACCACGATGGGGCGTTTCAAAATCGCCCGCGCCACCGCTACCTGATCCGCGATGTAGCGGCTCGCCTCTGCATCGGTAAAAGCGGGCGGTGTGGGGAAATTGATCGCCAGATTTTGCGCCATACACGTCTGCGCAAATGGCACCCCATTCCGATCCGTGATCTGCCCACGCGGTGCCGGGATGGTGAAAGTATAAGTCCGCGCAAATTTCTGCGTCTCCCAGCTCGGCTGGAGCTGGAATTCCGGCTTTGCAGGCGCAGCCGCCGGCGGTGCGGGAGCGGGCTTGGCCACAGGGATCCCCACTGCCGCCGCCGCCGCGCTGCCGACCGTCTCGCGCCCCGGCGCAGGCCGCACGACGACTGCGCGAGGCACCGGTGGCTCCCCACTTTCCCCCGGACGCGCGATGGTGCTCCGCTGTGCAGAGAGCGGCAAACAAGCCGCCGCGAAAGTGGCGGCGAAGAGGCAAAAGCGGATGGTCATTTCGCGGTGAAAGTAATCAGCAAATCACAGCGATGCGAGCGCGTTCTATCCACGCCCTACAGCCGGAAGCGCGGGCTCTGCTGCATGAAGCGGTGCGGGTTGCCGTAGATGACGGCGTCTATTTTCTCCGCCAGCCAGCCGCGCCGCCGCATCTCCACGGCGGTGCGCGGGACGGCGAGGGGGACGCTGATGCCCCAGTCGCACGCGGAGTTCATCCAGATGCGTTCGCTGCCGTAGTTTTCTAAAATATCTATCGCCCGCGCGGGGGTGCATTTGCTCTCGGGGTAGAGCGTCATGCCCGCCCACATCCCCGTATCGAGCACCAGCTCCACGGTGTGCTCCTCGACGTGGTCTATGATGACGCGCTCGGGGCGGATGCGCTTGTCGGCTTTCAGCACGTCGAGGATGAGTTTCGTGCCCTTGAGTTTGTCCTCCAAATGCGGCGTGTGGACGAGGATGAGTTGGTCGTGCTGCGCCGCGAGATCAATGTGCCACTCCAGCACCGCCAGCTCATTGCGCGTGTTTTTATTGAGCCCAATCTCGCCGATGCCGAGCACCGTGGGCCGGGCGAGGAATTCGGGGATGATGCCGATGACTTCCCGCGCGAGCCCCATATCCTCCGACTCCTTGGGATTGATGCAGAGCCAAGAAAAGTGCGGCAGGCCGAACTTCGCCGCGCGCTTTGGCTCGTAGTCCGTGAGCTGGCAAAAGTAGTCGTAAAACCCCTGCACCCCGCTGCGATCAAACCCCGCCCAAAACGCAGGCTCGCTCACAGCAAGACAGCCCGAGACGACCATCGCCTGATAGTCGTCAGTGGTGCGGCTCACCATGTGGCCGTGTGGTTCGATGTAACGCATGAGGGAAGTTTTTTAGCGGTGCGGAAAATAAAGGCGAGCTGCAAGGAGGAGCGGCGTGATACCGCCTCTCCCTTGCCGTTCGGCGCAGATGCGTGTATGGAAAGGGCTACACTTCCTTTCCATGATACATCGCTTCTATACCACCGCCCTCCTCGCGCTCCTGCTGCTCTGCGGCGTGGGCGACGCGGGCGCGGTGCCCGATCTCGTGCGCGGGCCTTATCTGCAAAACGCAGGGCCGACTCGCGTGGCGGTGCGGTGGCGCACGAGCAGCTATATGGACAGCCGCGTGAGCTACGGAACCACGGCGGGGGCGCTCTCGACGAATGTGGACGATGCCACGTTCGCCCTCGATCACGAGGTTGTGCTCACGGGACTGGCTCCCAATACGACTTACTTTTATTCCATCGGCACCACGGCGCTGCCGCTCGCTGGCGATGCGAGTTTTACTTTTAAAACACCACCTCTCGCGGGCTCCGTGCAGCCCGTGCGGATGTGGGTGCTCGGCGATGCGGGGACTGCCGGGACAAATCAGGCATCGGTGCGCAATGGCTACGCGACCTTCAACGGCGCACAGCATACGGACGTGTGGCTGATGCTCGGGGATAATGCCTACAACACGGGCACGGATGCGCAGTATCAGGCGGCGATGTTTGATATGTATCCCTCCCAGCTCCGCAGCACGCTGCTGTGGTCCACCATCGGCAATCACGAGACGGCGCAGTCGCACAATCCGGTGGGGCCGGTGCCGTATTTCGACATTTTTACGCTGCCGGCCAATGGCGAGGGCGGCGGGCTCGCGTCGGGCACGGAGAAGTATTACTCGTTCGATTATGCAAACGTCCACCTCGTCTGCTTGGACTCGATGACCTCCGACAAATCGGCCACCGGCGCGATGGCGCAATGGCTGCGCGCCGACCTCGGGAACACCACGCAGCAATGGATCGTGGCCTGTTGGCATCACCCGCCTTACTCGAAAGGCTCGCACAATTCGGATACGGAATCGGACTTGGTTTTGATGCGGGAAAATTTCTTGCCCATTCTGGAAGAAGGCGGCGTGGATCTCGTGCTCGGCGGGCACAGTCATTCCTACGAAAGATCGAAGTTGATAGATGGCCACTACGGCATCTCGACCACGCTCACACCGGGCATGGTGCGGGATGGCGGCAGCGGTAGCGTGGGCTACCACAAGCCAGTCGGGCTCTCGTCGAATCAAGGCGCAGTCTATATCGTGGGCGGGACGAGTGGGCAGACTACCGCGTGGACGGGCGGCAGCGCGGCGGTGGTAAATCCGACGCCGCATCCCGTGATGTTCACCTCGCTACTGCGGCTCGGCTCGGTCGTGCTGGATGTGAATGGCCGGCGGCTCGATGTGAAATTCATCGTCGCGGCGGGCACCGTGGAGGATTCTTTTTCCATCCTCAAAGACATCCCCAATGTCCCGCCAACCGTGGCACTCACGAGCCCAGCGGCGGGCACCGTTTTTGCCCAGCACGGGAGCATAGCGCTGGCGGCGACGGCGGCAGATGCAAACGACGCAATCAAGCGCGTGGACTTCTACGCGGGCAGCATCTTCATCGGCTCGGATACGTCCGCGCCCTACACCGCGACGTGGAGCGATGTGCCGCTCGGCACGCACGCGCTCACGGCGATGGCGGTGGACACGCTCGGGGCGAATACCTTCTCAGCGGCGGTGAATATCACGGTGATCGTGCCGCCACCTGCGCCACCGACGCCGGGGGATTTTGCCGCCACGGCGGGGAATGGGCAGATCGTCCTGACGTGGACGGCGAGCGCCGGGGCGGACAGCTACACGATCACTCGCGGAAGCAGCGCCAGCGGGCCTTTCGATGTAATCGCGACGCTGGGCGCGGTGACGGATTACACGGACAGTGCGTTCCCGCTGGCAGGTCATTTTTTCTACCAAGTGAGCGCGACAAATCTCGGCGGCAGCAGCGCGGCGACGGCGGCGATGAGTGCTCGGGTAAATACGAATACGCTGCACACCATCTCCGGCGGCAACGTGAGCGGCGAGGTGGCGGGGACGGTGTATCGGACGTTTGGCGTGCCGAGCATCAATGACTCCGGCGCGCTGGCTTTCCTCGCGAATCTGAGCACGCCGAGCGGGGCCACGAGTGCCGTGCTCGCTGGCAATCCTGCCGTGGTCGTCGCGCGGCGCGGCAGCACGCAAACGGGCATTGTGGGGGCGGCATTTGTGAGCTTCAGCGATCCGCTGTTGAATGGTGCAGGGCAGGTGGCCTTCCTCGGCAAGGTGAGCGGCGCGGCTCTCACACAAGACGAGGGCATCTGGAGCAACCGCAGTGGCGCGCTCGCACTGGTCGCCCGCGAGGGCGCGGAGCCAGCGGGGGTGAGCGGCGGGGCGTGGAAAAATTTTAGCTCCGTGGTGCTCACCAATGAGCTGCTCGCTTTCACCGCGAGCCTCGTCCTCGGCACGGGCGGCGTGAGCAGCGCGGACGATGTGGGCCTGTGGATCTGCGACCACACGAGCACCACGCTCGCGCTGCGCGAGGGCCAGAGCCTCTCGCTCGCGGGCGGTGTGAAGCAGGTGAAATCCTTCACCACGCTCACGACTGGCAGCATCGGCGTGGGGCAGGGCTACCGGCCCGGCGTGGCGAGCATCGTCGCGCGGGTGAGCTTCACGGATGCGACGCAGAGCGTGCTCGCGCTCACGACGGCGGGCTTCACGGAGCTTGCGAGCGGCGGTGGCGCTGCGCCCGGTTACGCAGCGGGCGCGCAGTTCGGGGTGTTTGGCGTGCCGGGCTCGACGGCGAGCGGTGAGGTCTTTCAAAGCACGATGCAGATCGGCACGGGCGATGTGACCATCGCAAATAACGCCGCCATTTTCCTCCGCGACGGCGCAGAACTCGTGAGGAGTTTTGTGAAAGGCGAGAGCGCAGCGGCGGCGGATGCAGCAGCGGTGTTTCGCTCGTTCAAAGACCCCGTCGCCACGGCGGATCGCCGGGTCGCTGTGTTTGCGGTTTTTAAAGGCGGAGCCGTGACGACGCTGGATGACACAGGCATCTGGTGGCGCACAGGCACAAGCGCGCCGAGCCTTGCCGCACGCGAGGGCGGCCTTGCACCGGGCGCGGGCGTGGGGCGGTTTCAATCTTTCCTCTCCCTCGCGCTGCCCGAGGGCGCAAACGGTGCGCCGCTCTTTGTGGCGCGGCTCGCGGGCGTGCTCCCGGCGAATGATCTCGGCCTGTGGGGCGTGGATTCCACAGGCGCGACGCGGCTGCTCCTGCGCGAAGGCCAGGCGCTCGCAGGCAAGACGGCTCTCTCTTTCACCACCCTCAGCGCCGTAAGCCGCAGCCGCGCGCAGACAAGGAGCTTTAACGCCGCACAACAAGTCGTGAGCCGCGTGATCTTCATGGATCACACGTCGGGAATCGTGGTGAGCGCGCTGCCGTAGGGGGCGTGCAAAGAGGGAGGGCGCGTGTGTGCTGAAAACTCTTAACTCTTAACTCTTAACTCTTAACTCTTAACTCTTAATTTTTAATTTTTAACGCCGATGCCTTCGCTAAAAGACGCCGTCCTCCTTTTAAGAGTTAAGAGTTCAGCCCGCCGCAGGCGCTCTCTCTTCCTCGCTTCCATCCTCCTCACCGCCCACTGCCTCGCCCACGGCGACCTCCACGATCAGATCGCCGCCATCACCGCCGCCCTCGTGCAGCAGCCGGAAAATCGTGAACTCTACTACCAGCGGGCGGAACTCCAGCGCGCCCACGAGGACTACCGCGCTGCGCTCGCAGACTACGAGAAAGCCGACACCACTCTCAGCGCCGTGCAATACGGGCGTGGCCTCGCTTTCGCCGCCGTGCATAAAGACGACGAGGCGCTCGCAGCCTTCACCCGCGCACTCGCCGCGACGCCTGAGCACGCCGCCGCGCTCGCAGCCCGCGCCCGCATCCATGCAGCGCGTGGAGAGACTGCGGCTGCCGTCGCCGACTTCGATAAAGCCGTCGCACTCGCGCCAGAGCCGGATCTTTTCCTCGCCCGTGCGAACGCCCTCGCCACCGCCAAACCTCCCCAGCTCGAAGCCGCCGCCACTGGCCTCCGCGCTGGGCTCGCGCGGCTCGGCGACATCGTCTCGCTCTCGCTCTCGCTGTGCGACATCGAGGTGCAGCTCGCGCATTTCGACGCCGCGCTCGCCGTGCTCGACCGCCTCCGCGCCCACGCGCAACGGCAAGAGACTTGGCTCACCCGCCGTGGCGAGATCCTCCTCCTCGCCGCCCGCCCCACCGAAGCCGCCGCCGCCTTTCGCGAAGCGCGCGCCGCACTCGATGCCCTCCCTCTGCACCTCCGCAGTATGCAAGCCATGCAGAAGCTCGAAGCCAATCTCCGCGCACATCTGCCAGCGAAGTAGCCGCAGGCTGCGGGCTGGACTTCTCGCTCTAGTCTTACAAATCTCTGCCATGCTCTCGCCTAAAAAACTGGCTCTCATCAATCCTCGGCATTTCACCTTTTGGCTCAAAAGTGCGCTCTATCGGCTCACTCCGGGCGGTTTCGGGCAGTATCGCAAACTCCTAAAAGCGCGGACGGAGGAATACGTGCATGAGCGCGACAAACACCCCGTGCGCGAGAAGCACAATGGGCAGGGCGGGTGGAAGGAGGAGGTGAGCGCGGAGGGCGTGCGGGCGCGGGATTACGCGAGCTACGAGGAATATCTCACGCATCAAAAACAGAAGCTGGAGGAGATGATGAAAATGAAGGGCGGCTTTAGCAACGAGACGGTGCTGAATTTCCGCGTGGCCTTTTACAGCCGCTTCCGGCATCTGCCAAAGCTGCTGCCCAGCTCGGCGCAAATCCTGTGCGGCGGCGCGCGCCAGGGCACGGAGGTGGAGGTGCTGCGCGATCTCGGCTTTGCGAACGCGATGGGCATTGATCTGAATCCCGGGCCGGACAACCCGTATGTGAAGCCGGGCGATTTCATGAAGCTGGACTACGCGGACGGCACGCTGGATCTGTTTTATACGAACTGCATTGATCACGCTTTCGATCTCGACCGCTTCTTCGGCGAGCACGCACGGGCGATCAAGTCGGACGGCTACGCGCTCTACGACATCCATCTCGTGAATGAAAAAGGCGGCGGAGCGTTCGAGGCGATTTCGTGGACGCGGAGTGAGGATGTGCTGGTGAAGGCGCTGCAACATTTCCGCGAGATCGTCCACGTAGAGCGCGACGGCGAGTGGCTGTGGGTGCTGCTGCGTAAGGGAAATATGCCCGCCAAATCGGCATAGCACGGTCGCACTCAAGCCGTGCGTTTCATCGTCGCCAATTACGGGATGCGCCATGCGGGGATGTTGCTCGCGCATTTGCAGTCCATCGCTCAGACGCATCCGCAGGCGCAGGTGGCAGTGTATTGGCAGGACATTGCGCCGCCGATTTTCGGGGCGATCCGCGCGACGTTTCCGGCTGTAGATTTTATCGAGACGGCTTTTGATTTCGACGCCGACCCGCTCCAGCGCATCTCCTCGAAGGTGCTTTGCTGGGCGCGAGCGGCGGAGGAGCACACGGGCGACCTCGTCTTTGCGGATAGCGATACGCTGGTGCGGCGCGACCTCACGGGCTTCTTCGCTGGCGAGGAGGATGTGATTTTCACCACCAAACCCACCGAGCGCGTGCCGCTGAATACAGGCGTGCTGCTGGCGCGGAGCGGCCCGGCAGCGACGGCTTTCTTCCGCGCTTGGCGTTCGGCGACGCTGCACATTTTGCGCACGCCGGAGCTGTTCCAGCAGGCGAATGATCCTGCGCAGCCCTACGGCGGCACGGATCAAATGTCGCTGATGCAGCTCTTGCAATTCTCCCCCGAGCGCACGCGCTACACGCACTCTGGGGCAAGCCTGCGCGCGGAGCCGTGCGCGATTCTGAACGAGACGAACTCGCGCCCGCTGAGTCAGGAAATCTGCGTCGTCCACTACAAAGCTGGCTGGCAAAGCATCCTGCTGAAAGGCCGCCCGTTCTCGCGCTTCCGCCCGCGCGCGGCGTCGTGGGAGATGCTCGTCTTTTTTATGGAGACCTTCTGCACCGCACTCTGGCGTGCAAATGCGGCGAGCGGCGGGAATTTCACCGCGCGCGACTTCGGCATCCAGTCGCTGTGGTATTATCGCGGTGGCCGTTTCTTTTGGCCCGGCTACGTGGCGTGGCGGGTGAAAGAAGCCGCCAAACGCGCGTGGCTCATCGTCACGGGGAGGCTGAAAGCGGGGCAGTGATCGCGCTTTCAAAAAAAAACTTTCGTGCCCTCTGTGCCCTTCCTAGTTCAAACAACACCATGCAATTTCTCCACAAGCTCATCGGCCAGCGTCGCTCCGCGCGCTTGTGCCCGCCTGTGCCGCCGGTGGCCCGTGTGGCCATCAGCGCGGAGCCGGTCTTTGGCCCGTGGGGGGGGGGGAATCAATGGCTGCTGCAAATGGTGCGCTTCCTCAAATACTCGGGCTACGACGTGCGCTTCACGCTCTCGGACGATGTGGATTGCGCGCTCATTTTGCCAAGCAGGCAGCAAGGGCGGATGACTTTCGGCGTCGCTGAGTTGCGCGCGCATCGGCGGCGGAATCCGCATTTCCGAGTGATACACCGCGTGAACGACAACGACGTGCGCAAGGGCGGCACGGGCATGGATGCGTTCCTCGCGAGCTTCGATGAAGTGACCGATCACACCGTCTTTATTTCCGAGTGGCTACGCGACCACCACGCGCGGGCGGGTGCTGGCTGGTTCGACCTCGCACGCCCGCACAGTTGCATCCTCAATGGCGCGGACCCCGCCGTTTTCCACCCCGTCGGCAATCGCGCTTGGAAGCCCAGTGAGCCGTTTCGTTTCGTCACGCATCATTGGGCAGACAATGCGATGAAGGGCTTCCCACAATATGCAGAACTCGACGCGCGCATCGCTGCTGGCGAGCTGCCCGGCGTGGAGCTGTGGGTCATTGGCCGCTGGCCAAAAGATCTCGTCTGGAAAACAGCGCGCACTTTCCCGCCATGCTCAGGCCCGGCGCTGGCGGAGTTGCTGCGGCAGTGCCACGGCTACCTCACGGCGTCGCTCTGGGAGCCGGGTGGGATGCACTTTATCGAGGGGCTGCAAGCGGGGTTGCCGCTGCTTTACCACGAAGACGGCGGCGGCATCCCGGAGCTGGGGCGGCGCTACGGCGTGGGCTTCCGCAACGATCTCGTGAGTGGCGTGCGCGCTCTCATCGCGGGCTACGCGGGCTTCCGCGAGAAGGTGCTGGAGCATCCGCCAAGTGGCGACGGGATGTGCCTCGCGTATCGCGAGGCGATCCAGCGCGTGCTCGCCGAGCGTTGATTTTTCTCATGCAAAAAAAGCCCGCTATATCGAATAAGCCTTGGCCCGTGCAGTGGTTGAGCGGCTTGCGTGCTACGGCGCAGGCGGGCGTGCAATGGCCGGGGCGGCTGCGCGAGCGGCGGGAATTTGCGGATCGCGAGCTGCATCCGCCGGGCCGGGTGATCGCGGTGAATTACGGCGAAGTGCTGCGCAGCGGGCAGATGGCGGGGGGGAAAGTGAAGCTGCTGCATCTACGCGAACGTTGGCCGGAGCAGGAGCAATTCAACGTGCTCTACCTTGTGAGCAGCACGCCGCCGCCTGCCGCGCTGGAGATGGTGCGCTGGGCAAAGGAGCACGGCACGAAGTTTGTGTGGAATCAAAACGGCGTCGGCTTTCCCGCATGGGCTGGCGTGCGCACGGGCGAGATCAATCGCCCGATGTCGGCGCTGCTGCGGCTCGCCGATCACGTCGTGTATCAAAGCGAATTCTGCCGCGAGAGCGCGAATCGCTGGCTCGGTGCTGCGGCGGGGCCATCGAGCGTGCTCATCAATCCCGTGGATGCCGCCGTCTTTAAACCCGCACCCGCGCCGCGCGACCCGTGGCGCTTGCTCGCGGCGGGCACTCACTACCAGCCGTATCGCGTGCTCGGCGCGCTGGAGACGACGCGCGTGCTGCTGGATGCCGAGCATCGCGTGGAGCTGACCGTCGCAGGAGCGATGCGCTGGCAGGGCGCGGAAGCGGAAGTGAGCGCCGCCGTCGCGCGGCTGCGACTGGCCGAGCACATCACGATCCGCCCGGCGTTCAGCCAAAAGGAAGCGGTGCGGCTTTATCAATCGTCGCACGTTTTGCTGCATCTGAAATATCTCGATCCCTGCCCGACCGTCGCCATCGAGGCGCTGGCGTGCGGACTGCCCGTGATCGCCTCGCGCAGTGGCGGGATGCCGGAATTGGTGGGCGCAGATGGCGGGGAATTGCTCGATGTCCGGGGCGATTGGGAGCACGCCGCGTATCCCTTGCCGCGCCGTATCGCTGCGGCGGTGGCGCGGGTGATGACGGATTGGCCAACAGCCAGTGCGGCTGCGCGAGCGCGGGCGGAGCGGCTTTTCCGCAAGGAATCGTGGGTGGAGGCGCACGCCCGAATCTTCGCCGAGGTCTTGCGGTGAGCCCGGTCGTCACCGTGTTGATGTCCGTGCGCAATGGGCTCCCGTATTTGCGCGAGGCGGTGCCTTCCGTGCTGGCGCAGACGTTCCGCGACTTCGAGTTTCTCATCCTCGACGACGCCTCGACGGACGGCACGGCAGACTACCTCCGCAGTGTGAGCGACCCACGAGTGCGCGTGATTTCGCTGGCAGAAAACATCGGCCTCACCGCTGCGCTCAATCGCGGGTTGGACGAGGCGCGCGGGGAGTTTGTCGCGCGACACGATGCGGACGATCTCTCGCACCCGCACCGCTTGCAGGAGCAGGTCGCCTTTCTCCGAGCGAATCCCGCGTGCGCCGTCGTCGGCTCGCAAGCGCGGCTAGTGGATGCGGGCGGACGCTCGTTGGGCGCAAAAAACTTCCCGCTCTCGCATCGCAGCATCTGCTTCGCGCATCTTTTCGATAATGCGTTTGCGCACTCCGCCGTCACTTTCCGCTGCGCCTCCGTGGGCCGCTATGACGAGGCATGGGCGGCGTCGCAGGACTACGAGCTGTGGTCGCGCGTGAGCGAGCGATATGCGCTGGCAAATCTCCCGCAGCGGCTCGTCACCTTGCGCGTTTTGGAAAACTCCATCACCAGCCAGCACCAGCGCCCAGAGCTGATCCGCCGCGTGCAGGCGGCGCACTACCAGCGGCTCTTTGCGCGTGCGGCGAGGGAGGGCGACCTCGATCTCATCGCGCTCTTTCGCACGCGTGTCCCGCCGGATCGTCTGGGGGATTTCCGCGCGCTGCTCGCCGAGCTTTGCGCCAGCACCTACGCGGCGTGGCCGGGGGTGAATGGTGCGCCGGATTTCCGCCGCACGCTGGCGATGATGCACGAGCGTATCGGCTACAACTTGCTCACGACTTCACGCAGTGCAGGGCTGGCGGAGATTCGCCGGGCAGTCACTGTTTTTCCGCCGTCGCTTTTTCGCCTGCCGTGGCTGCGCATCGCTGCGCTGGCGGTGTTTGGCGATGGGGTGCGCGCGTGGTATGAGCGACTGACCAAATGAAGTTTCTCTTTCTATCCAGCTTCGCGCATCTCGCGCTCGACCCGGATGCAAAGACCGTCTCCGGCGGCGCAGAACTGCAAGTCGCCCTGCTCGCTCGCGAGCTGGCGCAGCGCGGGCACGAGGTGGTGATCGCGGGCGCTGACGAGGGCCAGCAAGACGGGCGCGTGTTGGATGGCGTTCGCACGCGGACGGGCGGGAAATTTCACACCGGCGGCGTGCTCGATACGCTGAGTGCGCTGCGGCGAGTCTTCGCGCTCATCTCGGAAGAGCGGCCCGATTATGTGTGCGTGCTCGGCTGGACGGCGTGGCTCGGCTTCCTGCTGCGCGCACGCGCAAAGCTCATCTACATCTGCGGCAGCGATGCCGAGGTGGACGGCGGCTATCGGCGGGCGAATCGCCTGCGCGGCGCGATCTTCGAGCGCGGCTTGCGTGGATCGGCGCAGCGGTTCGCCATGAGCGAGCACCAAGCTGGGCTAATGCGTCGCGCGGGCTTGGCGTGTGCGCTATATCGCAATCTCATCCTGCCTCGCGAGGCCCCGCGTGCGGCGGAGAAGGACGTGGAATTCCTCTGGGTCTCGCGCTGCATCGCGCTGAAACGCCCGCAGCTTTTCCTCGATCTCGCCGAGGCGCTGCCTGCTGCGCGCTGTGTGATGATCGCACCGCCGGAAGACCGCACGCTGTATGAAAGTGTGCGCGCCCGCGCGGCTGGGCTGGCCAATGTGGAATTCCACGAGCGCGTGCCGTATCGCGAAGTGCAGCGGTTCTTTGACCGCGCGGAAGTCTTCGTGAACACGAGCGAGTTTGAGGGCTTCCCCAATACCTTCATCCAAACCGGCCAAGGCGGCGCGACGCTGCTCTCGCTGCTCGTGAACCCGGACGCGCTGCTCTCGGAACACGCCGCCGGGCTTTGCGCGGCGGGCGATTGGCAGACCTTCCTCGACGACGCGCGCCAACTCCTCGCGGAGCCCGACACGCGACGCGTCTTGCAGCAAAAGACGGCGGCCTTCGTCGCCGAGTGGCACGATAACGCGCGCAATACCGATGCCTTCCTCGCGGGCCTGCCGCTATGAAAACGCGCGTCCTTCACATCCTCGATAGTCTCGACCTCGGCGGCGCGCAGGTGGTCGTGGAAAACCTCGTCCGCCACGCAGACCGCACGCGCTTCGAGGTGGAAGTCGCCACGCTGCATGGGCGCGGAGTTTTCTGGGAACGCATCGCGCGACTTGGCGTGCGCGTCCACTCACTATCACCCGTGAAAGCCCTACCCATCTATCTTCCACGACTGCTTTGGCTTTTTGCTATGCGGCAGTTCGACGTGGTGCATTGCCACCTGCTCGGGGCCAATGTGATCGCGAAACCCCTCGCTGCACTTTGCGGCGTGCGCGTCCGCATCAACCACGATCATTGCAACGACAAGTCCACACTGCCCGCTTTTGCGCGCCACCTCGACCGCTGGACGAATCGCCTTTCCACCCACGTCGTCGCCGTCTCCGAGAGCACGCGCGCCTACCTCCTCCAGCACGAGAGCCTCGCCGCCGAGCGCGTCACCACCGTGCTGAATGGCATCTCGCTCGACACCTACCAACCGCGCCCCGAGCTGCGCGCAGAGCTGCGCCAGCAGCTCGGCATCCCCGCCGATGCCTTTGTCGTTGGCGGGATCGGGCGGCTCGTCTTCCAGAAAAATTTCGCTCTTTTCCTCGATGCCGCATCGCAGATCGCCCAACGCCATCCGCATGCTGTCTTCGTCATCGCTGGCACTGGCCCGGATGAAGCCGACCTCCGCGCCCAAGCCGCGCGCCTCGCCTTGCCCGTGCATTTTCTCGGCTTCGTCGCCGACACCTCGCGGCTCTACCCTGCGCTCGATTGTCTGCTGCTCACGTCGCGCTTCGAGGGTCTGCCTATCACAGTCCTAGAGGCAATGGCCTGCCGAGTCCCCATCGTCGCGAGTGATCTCGATGGGATGCGCGAAGTCCTCCGCGACCGCGAGACCGCCGCCCTCGTCGCACCCGGAGAGCCCGCGCCCTACGCCGAGCGCGTGAGCGATTTCATCACCCAGCCCGAAGCTGCCGCCTCCATAGCAGAAGCGGCTCTGGCACTCGTGCGGGCGAGGTATTCTGCCGAGGCCATGACCCGCGCGGTGGAGGCGATCTATTTGCAAAACCTCGGGGCGTAGAAACTTTGCTGGCGCTCTTTCCATTTGCCGAAGCGGCCTCGGCGGGCCATGTTCCGCGCCCATTTTCGAATACTAATTATGACGCTTACTGAAAAACTACTCGCCCGCGCTGGCGGCAAGGCTCGGGTCTCTCCGGGCGACAACGTATGGGTAAATGTGGACGTGCTGATGACCCACGACGTGTGTGGGCCGGGCACCATCGGCGTATTTAAGCGCGAGTTTGGCAAAGACGCCAAAGTGTGGGCGCGGGAGAAAGTCGTCATCATCCCCGATCACTACATTTTCACCGCCGACTCCATGAGCAATCGGAACGTGGACATCCTCCGCGAATTCGTGCGCGAGCAAGACCTGCCCTACTTCTACGATGTGATAGATGACCCGAATGGCTCGTGGAAATTCGATGCCTCGCGCGGACAGCTCAAGCAGCAGTATGGCTCGCGCTACTCGGGCGTTTGCCACACGACGCTGGCGTGGAAAGGCCACACGCGGCCCGGCGAAGTGCTACTCGGCACCGACTCGCACACGTGCATGGCAGGGGCGTTCAACCAGTTCGCGACAGGCATCGGCAATACCGATGCGGGCTTCGTGCTCGGCACGGGGAAAATCCTGCTGAAAGTGCCGGAGACGATGCGCTTTTTCCTCGAAGGCCAGCTCTCGCCCGGCGTGATGGCGAAGGACGTGATCTTGCACGTGATCGGCGACATCGGCTTCGATGGTGCGACTTATCGCGCGATGCAGTGGGAAGGCCCCGGTGCTTCGCACATGGAGATGGATGACCGCATGACGATCACCAACATGGCGATCGAGGCGGGCGGAAAGAACGGCATTTTCCAATACGACGACAAGTGCGGCGACTACGTCCGCACCCGTGCGAAAGAGAGCGGCGTGAAGTCCACCTTCGAGCCCGTGCTGACAGATGCAGATCAGCAGTTCGTCTTCGATAAAACGTATGACCTTTCCAAGCTGGAGCCGACGGTGGCCTGCCACCCCGATCCGGGCAATCGCAAGCTCGCTCGCGAGATGAAGGACGTGAAGCTCGACCGCGCCTACATCGGCTCCTGCACAGGCGGCAAGACCAGCGACTTCCTAGCCTTTGCCCGCGTGGTGAAGGGCCAGAGCGTGAAAATTCACACCTTCGGCGTGCCCGCGACAACAAAGGTCGTGGAGGAACTCAAGGCTGCGCAGATGGATGGCCAGAGCGTGTGGAGCATCCTCGAAAACGCCGGGGTGCAGATGACGGAAAACGCCTCCTGCGCGGCCTGCCTCGGTGGCCCGCAGGATACGTTTGGCCGCATGAACGAAAAGGCGCTCAAGTGCATCTCGGCGACGAACCGCAACTTCCCCGGACGCATGGGCCACAAGGAAAGCCAAGTATTCCTCGCAAGCCCCTACACCGTCGCCGCCAGCGCCCTGACAGGCCACGTCACCGACCCACGCGAATACATCAGCTAGCGCGGCGTCGTTTCCCGTCCTTCGAGCGAGCGATGTGCGCGGGGTAGCGCACGCGTCCCGCGTGTCATCCTCGGCGTCCCGCCGAGGATCGGGGGACACACGATAGACGATGGGCTTCAGAGTAGGCGGCGTCTTCACACATCCGATGTTCCCGGCGGGACGCCGGCAACTACACGCGGGACGCGTGCGCTACCCGCGCACGCCGCTCGGCTTTATTCAGCGGCTCTTTAACGCACCTTCGTTTTACAGCGCCTCGCGCAAGTCTGCCGCTAGTGCATCTACATCCTCGGGGAGCGTATCCCACGAGCACATGAAGCGGCAGCCGCCTGCGCCGATGAAAGTGTAGAAGAGCCAGCCTTTGGCGCGGAGTTTTTCGATGGCGGGGGGCGGTAGTTCGGCAAAGACGGCGTTGGCTTGGCGGGGGAAGAGCAATTTTATACCGGGCAGCGCGAGCACGGCTTTCTCCAGCCGAGCGGCCATTGCGTTTGCGTGGGTGGCGTGTCGCAGCCATGCGCCGTCGCGCAGCATCCCGAGCCAGCCGGCGCTGAGGAAGCGCATCTTGCTGGCGAGCTGCCCGGCTTGTTTGCAGCGCCACTCAAACTCGCGCGCCAGCTCACGATTAAAGAATACGACGGCCTCGCCGACGGCCATGCCCTGCTTTGTCCCGCCAAAGCACAGCACGTCCACACCCGCCTGCCAGGTGATCTCGCTGGGCTTGCAGCCGAGGCTGGCGACGGCATTGGCAAAGCGCGCGCCGTCCATGTGCAGGCGCAGGTCGAGCGATTTTGTCTTGGCCCAGATGGCTTTGATTTCGTCCGGCGAGTAGGCCGTGCCGACCTCGGTGCTCTGCGTGAGGCTCACCACGCGGGGCTTTGGGAAATGGAGATCGGTGCGCTTTTTTACCGCGCGCTCGATGCTGACGGGATCAATCTTTCCATTCTCTCCCGGCAGCAGCAGGAGCTTCGTGCCGTTGCTAAAAAACTCGGGCGCTCCGCACTCGTCCGTCTCCACATGGGCGAGCTCGTGGCAGAGGATGCTGTGGTAGCTCTGGCAGCACGTCGCCAGCGCCAGCGAGTTTGCGGCAGTGCCATTGAAGACGAAGAACACCTCGCAATCCGTCTCGAAAACATCGCGGAGGTGATTCGCCGCTTTGTCCGTCCACTCGTCATCGCCGTAGGCCCGGCAATGGCCGCCGCGTGCTTCATCGAGTGCGGCCCAGGCTTCGGGCGTGGCTCCTGCGTAGTTGTCGCTGGCAAAGTGGCGCTTGGTCATAAAAGTGCGGGATTATTGAGAGGGGCGGGGCGTTCGGCTGTAAAAAAGTTTCGGAGCTGCCAGCCCCAAACCCATGCCAGCAGCTCCGATGTTCCCCCCAGAACGAAGGATAAGACTGCGGGGCGCTGGATTCGTTAGAAAAAGGCTGAAAAAACGTGCTGCTTACACGGCTGTGAAGCGAGCGCAGAAGGCTCCGTCGGTGCCGTCCACCCAGGGGCGGAGGTGGCGCATCATCTCTAGGCGGAGGGCGGGTAAAGTGCGGAGGGCTTCTTCGACGACGCGCTCGTTTTCCTCGGGCTCTAGGGAGCAGGTGGAATAGACGAGGGTGCCGCCAGTTTTCAAAAGGCCCGTGCAGCGGCGGAGGAGGGCGAGTTGCTGGGCGGGCATCCGTAGGAAGTCTTCGTCGGTGATGCGCCAGCGGACGTCGAGGCGGCGGCGGATGACGCCGGTGTTGCTGCACGGGGCGTCTATGAGGATGCGGTCGAAGCTGTGGGGGGCGAGGATTTCGGCCTCTTTCATGGTGTCCAGCGCGATGGCGTTGGTATTCGTCACGCCGAGGCGCACGAGGTTTTCTTTGAGGCGGGCGACTCGGCTTTCCCAGAGGTCGCAGGCGACGATGCGGCCTTTGTTTTGCATGGCGGCGGCGAGGGCGGTGGTTTTGCCGCCGGGGGCGGCGCAGGCGTCGAGGATGTATTCGCCGGGCTGGGCGTCGAGCAGGTCGCAGGCGGCGAGGGTGCTCGGGTCTTGCACGTAGCAGAGGCCGCGCGTGAGCCACTCGGGCGGGATGCGCGGGACACTGAGCGCGAGCGGGTGGGAAGGGTGAGCGGTGGCGTCCGGGCTCTGCTCTAGCAAGGCTTCGCGGGTGGTGCGGAGGGTATTGGCGCGGAGGATGACGGGCGGTGGAGTGTTGTTCCAAGCGACGAGCGCAGTGGTGGCGTCGGGGCCGAAATCAGCGGTCCATTTGGCCAAAAGGAAAGAGGGGTGGCTGCTGCGGATGCTCTCGGGCGCGGCGGCGAGGGCGGCGGTGAGGGCGGCGCGTTCGCGGTCGGCGCGGCGGAGGATGGCGTTGATGAGGCCCCCGGCGCGGCGGGAGAGGGCGACGGTTTCTTTCACCGCTGCAAAGGTGGGGATGCGGGTGTGGAAGAGCTGATAGAGCCCGAGGCGGAGGATGGCGCGGGTATCGGCATCCACCTCGCCCTCGCGGAGGCGGGCGATGATGAAATCGAGGGAGGAGAGCTGACGGAGCACGCCGTAGAAAAGCTCGGTGACGAGCCCGCGATCGCGGTCGGAGAGCTGGCCGGCGGCGAGGTTTTCGTGGAGGAGGTCGTCGGCATGGGGGCGTTTGCGCTCCCATTCGAGGAGCAGCCAGTGGGTGATGGAGCGAGCGGATTTGGCCACGGGATTAAAGAGTGAAAATGGACTGCACTCCGAACTCTGAACCATTCACCCAGCGTGTTCCCTGCGATTGCAGGAGCGTTCGGAGTTCGGAGTTCAGAGTTCTAAGTTCGGAGTTCAAAATACGGGCTAGTGCATCTCCTTGCGTAGCGCAGCGACCATGGCGCGGACGTGGGGGTATTTTTGGCGCGGGGTGAGGACGGCGAGGCTCACGGGGTAGCTGCCGAGTTCGAGGACCTCGATGGTCACGTAGCGGACGCCCCATTTGTTCATCTGCTGGCGGGTGGATTTATAGAGATCAATGGTGAATTTCCCCACGAGCGCACTGCCGTAGTCCTCCACAATGTAGTCCTCGCCCGTCTCCACGATGCGGAAGCGCGTGCCCGCTGGCAGCCAGCTCCAATCCGCCGCCGCGCTGTGCACAGGCCGCAAGTAGCCGCCCATCGCCGTCGCCCGCCCGCCCGGCTCGCTGTGGTGGTAGGCCGTGGTGCGGACATACATGGTGTGCGCGGGCTTTTTGCTAATTTCGTGCCGGGCCTTCGTGGATATGGCATCGCCCTTCGCAGCGGTGCCCGTGCTGGAGCAAGCGCTCAGCACGGCAGCGGCGAGTAGTAGTGTGGTAGCGCGCATGAATCTAGGGAGTGTCATCGTTCGCGGTGGAATTATAGGAAGCTCGCAGCTTTGGAAACAGAAAAGGGCGGCGGCGGGATTGGAGTATTGGACAGCAGCGCTCGAAGTGCAGGACGCAGCAGAAAACTCGAAGCATGATTTTTAGCCACTGATGAACACTGATTGAACACTGATAAAGCAGGAGCTTATCAGTGTTTCATCCGTGTTCATCAGTGGCTAAAAAAAGTGCTCTCAGAGTTTGCGAGCGTTCCCTCGGGGTTCAAAGTCCAGAGTTTGAATGGGCTCCCCCTTTTGTCCTTTCCGCAACCGTCCCCCATCGCCTACGCTCCACTCCTTCTAAAAAATCCTATGACCACACAACTCGACCAGCTCAAGCAACTCACCAAAGTCGTCGCCGACACCGGCGATTTCGAGTCCATGAAGGCCTACAAGCCGCAGGACGCCACCACGAATCCCTCGCTCATCCTCGCCGCCGCCTCGAAGCCTGAATACGCCTACCTCGTGGATAAAGCCGTCGCCGACCGCAAAGGCAGCGGCCTCGCCGGAGCCGCTCTGGCAGATGATGTGATGGATCACATCCTCGTCGCTTTCGGTCTGGAAATCCTCAAGATCGTCCCCGGTCGCGTCAGCACCGAGACGGATGCGCGCCTCTCCTTTGATCAGGCAGGCACCATCCACAAGGCGCACCAGCTCATCAGCATTTACGAAAAAGCCGGCATCAGCCGCGAGCGCGTGCTCATCAAAATCGCCAGCACTTGGGAAGGCATCAAAGCCGCCGAAGTCCTCGCCAAAGAAGGCATCCACTGCAACCTCACCCTCCTCTTCTCTTTCGCCCAAGCCATCGCCTGCGCCGAGGGCGGCATCCAGCTCATATCTCCCTTTGTGGGCCGCATCCTCGATTGGTTCAAAGCCTCTACGAAGAAAGATTACGCCGCCGCAGAAGACCCCGGCGTCGTCTCCGTCACCGCCATTTACAACTACTACAAAAAGTTCGGCTACGCCACCGAGGTCATGGGAGCCAGCTTCCGCAACATCGGCGAAATCACTGAGCTCGCAGGCTGCGACCTCCTCACCATCAGCCCGCCCCTCCTCGCGGAACTCGCCGCCAATACCAACCCACTCGCGAAGAAACTCGACGCCGCTGCGGCCCAAGGCATGAGCCTGACCAAGCGCACCTACGACGAAAAAACCTTCCGCTGGGAGATGAACGACGACGCCATGGCGACCGAAAAAACCGCCGAAGGCATCCGCAAATTCGCCGTGGACATCGTGAAGCTCGAACAGCTCGTCGCGCAGAAACTCGCGTAAGCAGCAGGCACTCTTCAAACAAAGGGCACTCGGAAAACCGGGTGCCTTTTTTTGCGCATCAGCGGTAGCGCCCGTTGATGCCGCGTGCCACAGCCTCGGCGAGGCGCTGGCGGTAGCTGCGGGTGTCTATGCGGCGATACTCGTCGCAGTTCGTGAGGAAGCCCAGCTCACACAATACGGCGGGCATTTTAGTGAGGCGGATCACGTGCAGACTGCGCGTGCGCACGCGGCGATCCGGGCTCCCCGTCGCGCCGACTACGCTGCGGTGGATGCTGGCAGCGAGCGCCGCACTTTCCCGCCCGCTGTAGTAGTAGGTCTCGATGCCCGAGGCCGCGAAATTCGCCGCGCCATTAAAGTGGATGCTCACAAAGATCGCGTTGCGGTATTGGTTCGCGATGGCCACGCGCTGATCGAGCGAGATAAAGACATCGCTGCTCCGCGTCATCACCGTGGAGTAGCCCGCGCGGCGCAGTGTGGACTCCAACCGCTTGGCCACATCGAGCGCGTAGCCCTTCTCCGGGATCGCCTGCCCCGGCATCCCCCCGCGATCCTGCCCGCCGTGCCCCGCATCTATCACCACCAGCGGGCGGGCAAAGGCGCTGACTGCGAGTGCGAAGAAAATGCTGAGTAAGCGGAGTGTGCTCATTTTCATAAAGGAAACGATTTAGTCCACGGAAGGCACGGAAGGACACGGAAAAGGGTTTTTATTTCCCATCCATGTCGCAGGGTTTGCGGATCTTTTTTCGTGCTTTCCGCGTCTTCCGTGGTCGGCACTTCGCTTGTTCCAGCGGCTCCCTAAGGCAGAAGGAAGCGCAGGTAGAAATACAACATCGGCGCAGTGAAAAGCAGGCTGTCTATCAAGTCCAACGCCCCGCCGATCCCCGGCAGGAAGCGCCCGCTGTCCTTCACCTCACAGCTCCTTTTGATGAGGCTTTCCGCCAAGTCGCCGATCACCGCCGCAAAGCCCAATATCAGCCCCAGCATCGCCGCGTGGCCGTAGGTGAGAAAGTGCAGCTTCTCCGGCATCAGCGCCAGCAGCCCGCACGCGCCGCCGATGCTAAAAGCCAGCGCGCCAAAGAATCCCTCCCACGTCTTCTTCGGCGAAATGTGCGGCACCAGCGGATGCTTGCCGATCAGCGAACCCGTGAGATACGCGCCCATGTCGCTAAATTTCGTCACCAAAACGAGGAAGAGCACATACCAATGCCCCGTGACATTCAGCGCCGCATCGCGCGGCAGCAGATAGACGATCTTCACCACAAAACTGAACGGCCAGGGCACATACAGCAGGCCGAAAAGCGTGAAAGCCATCGTCTCCAGCGGCACCAGCTCCTTCACCTTCACGAACATCTGCCGCCCGAAAACCACGAGCATAAAAATGAGCAGCGCCCCGATCTCAAAATCATACAGCCCGCCCGGCGAACTGTGCCGCCAGCCCAGCCAGTAAAAGGTTCCCGCATACATCATCACCCCGCAAAACATCCCGAAGATCTTAAAATTCGGCAGCCGTTTCGCATCCAGCATCGTGTAGTATTCCCACAGCCCCACCAGCGCGAGGCCCGAGATGAGGGGGATAAAACCAGGCTCCCAGCCCGAGAGGATCGTCCACAGCGCAAGCCCCCACATCATAGCCGAACTAAAAAAGCGGCGGAAAAAAGTGCGCTGAGTCTCTGTCATTTCGCGCCGGAAAATGGAGAGCCCCACACAAGATGTCGAGCGCACAGAGCCGCGCTTACTCTTCGATGGTGATCGTCCGACGGATTTCTTCGGTGCGGAAGCCTAGGGCGCTTGGGCGCTGGACGCCGGGGAGGATGGCTACGTCGTAGAGTTCGCGGACGATGCCTTCGAGGGTGAGGGAGTGGACGATGTCGCCAGTGCGGAGATCCACGACGAGTAGGCCGCAGCGGGGGGCGACGTTCTTTTTTGCCAGCGCAGCGTCGAGCGGGAGGCCGGAGAATGTGCGATTTTCCCGGCAGGTGGAGAGGCCGATGAGGGCGAAATTTCCATGGATGGCGAGGCCGCGCGCGTAGCCGGGGCAGAAGGCGATGGGCTCGAATTGCCCGGTCGCGAAATCAATGCGCCCAAACTCGCCCGCGCCGCTATTGAGCACGTAGAGCGTGCCGCCGTGGAGGCGCGGGGAGTGCGGCATGGAGAGGCCGCGCGCGACGATCTCGCTGCTGGCGACGTGGATGACTACGCCGCCGTCGTGCCGGTGTTCGCGCCAGCCTTCGTGGACATCGGTGGTGCTCACGGCGGTGACGTAGGCGGGCGTGCCGTCGGCGTTTAGCGCGAGGCCGTTCAAGTGGCAGCGGTCTTCTGCGGCGAGGCGGGAGATGAAGGGCGGACGCCACAGCGGGCGGAAGCTGTGTGTGGCGCTGGGCTCGGCGAGGCAGGAAAAAAGCGTATTCACGAAGACGGGCGAGTCGTCCGGGCGGAGGGCGATGTCGTGGCCATCTACATCGCCGGTGGTGGTGGCGAGCTGGGGGACGTAGAGGCGATCAAAGCCGACGCTCGACCCCGGCGCTGGCGCGCTTTGTCCCGCAGGTAGCGCATTTTCAAAACGCCAAAGCTGGTAGAGCGTGGAGAGCCAGAGCGTCTGTGCATCGGGCGAGACGGCGAGGCCCATGCAGCGTTCGAAGGTGCGCTCGAAAACCGCGAGCCTGCCTTCTTCGCGGGTGCCGAGGAGGAAGAGTTTGCCACTTTGGTAGGTGGTGAAGGCGAGCGAGATCTGTTGCTCGCGCATCCACGAGACGAATTGGCGCGAAGCGGTGATTTCAAATTTTGGAGCGTCGGTGGACATGGGGGGAGGTTGTCGCGCAAGGGTGCGAAATTGGCAACGTCTGGGATGGTTTCTACACCGCCCGGCGCTGGAACCACCACCACTCGATGAGCAAGAGGAGGAAGCCGGAGAAGGCCAGCGCCCACCACAGCGAGCGGTCGGCTTTCGGCGCGAAGGTGACGGTGCTCACTGCGATACGGTCGGCGAATTGCACCTCGTCCACGGCGGCGAGGGAGGTCTCTTCGGACGAGAGAAGGCTGGCTCCGATGCGTTCCTCGTGGCCCGCGCTGGCCAGGAGATATTCGCCCACGCGAGGGGCGGGGATGCCTGCAACAATGCCGCTTTCATCCGCCTGCTCGGTGCGGGCGCTCTGCGCGGGGCCGCTCACTTTCACACTCGCCGCCGCTGCAAATCCGGGCACGCGGAGGACGCCGGTGGGCTGCGCGGTGGCTTCGCTGAAGCCGCCTGCGCGCTGGGCGGCTAGCACGAGATTGCTCACTAGGATGGGGAAGGCGACGCGGTAGGGGAGCGTGCTGCGGTCGGGGTGAAAGAGCAGGTGGACGCGCTCGGTGCCGCCCTCGCTGCGCGTGAGGGCGAGCGGGCCGCGCGGGCCTTCGGCGAGGATTTCGTAGCCGAGGATGCGGAAGGCTTGCGCGTCTTTGCCAGCGGCGGTGACGGGGTCGTCCATGAAGATCACTTCGTCGAGACTGACGTGCTGGAGCAGCGGCGACTCGCGGCGCCAATCAATCGCCGCGACGCTTTTTTTCTCCACGCTCACGAGCGCGTGCAGCTCCTCGGGAATGTAGCCGACGCTGCACAGGACTTGCGCGGCGAGCCGCGAGTCGCCGACTTTTTCGATAAAGGCGAGGTCGTAACTGCTGGGCGAAGGCGTGTCTTTGCTGGGGAAGATGCGGAGCCCATCGAGCACCGCGAGCGCGTGGCGAAAGGTGGCGAGTGACTCCGGCAAGAAGACATCAAGCGGGCGCATGGCGGGGAGCCGTAGCCACGCGGTGTCGTCGGCAGCGAGCGCATCGAAGCCACTGCTGCGCAAGCTCGCGCGGACGAAGAGAGGTCGCTCGCCGCTGAGGCGGAAGGCGAGGCGCGGGGTGTTGCCGGGGGCGATAGCGACTTGCTCGCTGGCGAGGGGTTGGCCGTTTCCCGTGAGGTCGAGCGTGGCGGTGGTCGCGGTGGTATTCGCCGAGCAGGCGAGCTGAACGAAGACCTCCCACTCGCCGCTCGTCGCGCGCCGGGCGTTCAGCGCAGTGATGCCAATGTTCGCGCCCGCGCTGGAGAGCTTTTGTAGATCGAGCTGGAAGGGCAGCTCGAAGTTTGCGCGAGCGGGCAAATTGCCATCCGTGAGCACGAGCACGTTGCTAAAAGGCGTGGTGCGAGCGAGCGCCTGCGCGAGGTGCAATGCCTCGTCCAGCGCGCCGGGAACGTCGTCCACCGTCAGCGCGGCGACGGCGTCGCGCAGTTCGGTTTTGTTATTGGTGAAGCTGGTGAGCTTCCGCGCAGATTTGCTAAAGGCGATGATGCACAGCTCTTGGTCTGGCAGCATGGCATCAATGCGCTCGCCGAGCTGCTGCTTCGCCTCATCGAGCCGCGAGCGCCCGCCACTTTTATCCAGCGCCGCCATGCTCGCCGAGACATCCACCAACACCGGCAGCCGCGCCGCGCGCTGCGGTTCGCGCCGGAGAAAAGGCTGCATCGCGGCGAGCACAAGAGCAGCGAGCAGCAAGAGCTGGAGCAGGAGCAGCAGGTTGAGCTTGAAGCGTTGGAAGGGCGAATTGACGCGCTGATCGTTCATCACTTGCTGCCACAGCACGAGCGAGGGGATCGTCTGCCGGGGCCGCTTCAGCTTTAGAAAATAGAAGATGACCAGCGGGATGATGAGCGCAAAGAGCCACGCCGAACTGAGCGATGCGAAGCTCATGGCTTCGGAATCTCCAGAGCTTTGCAGATTCCCCAAGCCGTCGGATTTTTAATCTCGCGATGGCGAGGAACGGCGGACGTTTTTCTATTCAGAGGATTCCACCACACCGAGTGTCTGGAGCTCTCGCGATAAAGTGTGCAGCCGTGCGCGCGGAGATGGCGTTCGAGATCGGCGAGCTTCACACAGCGGCGAGTTCCATGGTCTCCCGCACGGAGTCAGACGGCTCTTCTTCGCGAGCGATCTCACGGTTACATTCCAAAACCATACGCAATGCGTCAGCGAGGTTCTCGCGAGCTTCCTCAATGGTTTCACCTTGAGAGATTGCGCCCGGAATTTCCTCCACAAACGCGGTGTAACCGCCTTCTGGCGCGCGGACAAAAGCTGCGGTGAGTTTCATGTGGCGAAAGTGTCTTTGATTATCGTGCTAGTCAATTTATACGACCCAGCCTTTCCGCCGCAGCGTCTCGAAGAAAAGCCGCTCAAACGGCTCGGCGACGCTGATGGTGAGTGCGCGCCCGCTGCGCTGCTGGGCGAGGGTGGCGAGCTGTTGTTCGAGGGCGGCGCGGTATTCGTGGTAGAGCGCGAGGAGGTCGTTGGCGTGCGAGATGTCGAGCGTCGCGGCGCTCTCGGAATCCACGAGCCGGAAGTCGCCGCTGACCTCGGGAGCCAGCTCGGAAGGCGCGAGGATTTGCAGTGCGAATGGCTCCAGCCCTGCGCTGTGGAGGAGATTAAACGCACGGCGCAGATCGCCCGTGGTGAGGAAATCCGAGAGCAACACGACCACTCCGCGCCCGCGATGTTGGCGGAGGAAAGTCTCGATCCCCGCCTCGATGGGCTGCTCTCCACCGGGCTCCAGCGATTCGAGGAATGCAAAGAGCTTCGCCGCGCTCCCGCGCCCACTGCACGGAGCGAGCCGCGCGGGGTTGGCGCTTTGTAGCGCGCAGGCGCTCACTTTCTCCGAGCCGCGCAGCCCCATCACGCCAAAGGCAGCGGCGAGCTTGCGGGCGAGTGCGAATTTCCCCTCGAACATCATCGAACTGGAAGCATCCACCAGCAGCGCGATGTGCATTTCTTCCTCCTGATGATACTGCTTGAGGTAAGGCCGATTCATGCGCGCAAAGGCGTTCCAATCCAAGTAGCGCACATCGTCGCCCGGCGAATAATCGCGCGTGTCGCAAAACTCGGTGCTCGTCCCTCCCTTCGCCGCGAGATGCTCGCCGCGCGCGCGATTCGTGAAGCGCCGCGAGGCATTCAGCCGCAGCCGCGAAAGGCGGTCGAGATCGCGATGGGTGAGCAGCGAGGTGACTTGGGCGGCGGGCATGGGGTTGGAGGATTACGCTGCTTCCAGCGGCACGAGCTTGGTGAGTTCGTCCACGAGTCCCGGCACGCTGAGGTTTTCGGCGAGGCCGTCGTAATTGAGGAGCACGCGGTGGCCTAGCACTTCGGGCGCGTAGCGGCGGATGTCCTCGAAGGCGACGTGTGCGCGGCTTTCCGCTAGTGCCCGCACTCGGGCGGCGCGGATGAGGGCTTGCACGGCGCGCGGGGATGCACCCCATTTCACAAAGCGCCTCACCGTGTCGCCGCTCTCGCTGGCGTCCGGGTGCGTGGAGAGCACGAGGCGCACGGCGTAGTCGCGGATGGGGTCGGCGACGACCACTTTTTCCAGCACGCTCCGCAGCTCCATGATGCGTTCGCCGCCCATGATGCGCGGCACGTCCACGCTGCCGCCGAGTGTCGTGCGACGGACGACTTCGTTTAGCTCGGCGCGATTGAGAAAGGGCACGTTCAGTTTGAACATAAAGCGGTCGAGCTGCGCCTCGGGCAGCGGGTAAGTGCCTTCTTGCTCCAGCGGGTTTTGCGTCGCGAGCACAAAGAACGGCGGCTTGAGCACCCACGTCTGCCCGCCCGCCGTCACGCTCCCTTCCTGCATCGTTTCGAGCAAAGCGGCCTGCGTCTTTGGCGTGGCGCGGTTGATTTCATCGGCGAGCAAAAGCTGCGTGAAAATTGGCCCGCGTCGGAACTCGAATTGATACCGCCCGTCCGCGCCCGCGCTCATCACTGTCGTGCCGATGATGTCCGCCGGCATGAGGTCGGGCGTGAATTGAATCCGCTTGAAATCCAAGTCCAGCGCCCGCGCGAGCGCCTTCACCAGTTCCGTCTTCCCCAGCCCCGGCACGCCTTCCAGCAGCACGTTGCCGCCCGCGATGATCGCCGTGAGCACGCCCTCCACGACGCGCTCTTGCCCCACGATCACCCGCCCCACGCTCTCGCGCAGACGCTGGAAATCCTCGCGGAAAGTTTGAGCCTCGGCTTGCAGTGCGGTGGTGTCGGTCATGGTCGGTGTGTGTATTAAAACTCAGTCTTCGTTGAGGCGATGTCGGATGTATCGCGGATTCCTTCGGCAATTCATCACCGCCGTGACGACGACCTTTTCGCGCTCTAGCAAATAATACATGGCCCAAGACCAGGTATCCGCTTTGGCAAAATAATGCTCCAAACGCTGGCTGTGCGTCCCGGCGTAGAGCGCGAGATTTTGAATCTCCGCGATGAATCGCCGCCCGAGTCCCGGGGATTGTTCCTCGTAAAAACAGAGCCCTCAGTGATGTCCGCCCACGCGCCGGGCAGCGCCTCGACTACGAGTGGTCGGTCTTTCGCCATTCGCTCACGAGTTCATCGAAGTTCACCGCCTGCACCTTGCCGCTGCGATAATCCGCCAGTCGCTGCGCCACCACGGCTCCATGCTGCTCCGCCATCTCATCGAAATTCAGCCACTTCACCTTGCCCTCCGCGACCTCGCGCGCGCGACTTTCCAGCACTTCTTTCTGCCACTCCGGCACGTCGTCTTCCTTCGCCAGTTCCGCTTGGATCATCTCCAACATATCCCGCTTCTCCTCGGTGCTGAGGCGGCGGACTTGCTCGACTAAGGTGATGCTCATGCGCGGACGATGCGCGCTTTTGCCAGTGGCGTCAAACTGCGGATTTGAGCCATCAGTAAAGAGGTGACTACGAAGGGCGCGAAGATTCCGTGGGCACCATAGCGTTGCTTTTGATCTTCGCTCCCTTCGCGTCCTTCGTAATCACCTCTGCATGGTAGATTTTTTTACACCGTGGGAGCAGTCGGTTTCCCCCGCAGCCTGCGCCCGATCAGCCAATCCAGCGAGAACACGCCGGGGCCGAAGACTAGGACGATCACGGAGACGAGCAGGAAGAGAAACCGCGCGGCTTCGGTGAATTTATCCGTGTCGCTAAAGATCGCGTTCAACGCCTCGCGGTCGGCGGTGAGGTAGGCGACCATCATCGTGAAAGTGAGCGGCAATGCGGCGAGGCGCGTCGCGAGCCCGGCCATGAGAAAGAGCCCGCCGACACATTCCGTCGTCGCGGCGAGGGCGGCGTTCACAGCGGGGAAAGGCAGATGCAGGCTCGTGAAAAACTCTGTCGTAGCCGCAAAGTGAGTCAGCTTGCCTTTGCCTGTCTGGAAGAAACTCCATCCCCAGTAAAGCCGCAGCACCAGCAACAGCGGCGATTGTAATTTGCTCGCGCCAGTGATCAGCCAGCCGTAGGCGCGTTGTCCGAATTGCAGAATTTTGGTCATAGAATTTTTCGCGCGGCATCCACCGGTGCTCTTTATCCAGAGCGCGGCGCGACCCTCTTATTCCCGCTGGGTGAATCGAAGAGTTGACGGCCTTTTCAGCCGTGGCTCCATGCGCGCATGAACTTCTTTGCCCGTCCTTTCACATTCTTTATTTTGCTCGCGGCGAGCCCGCTGGCTAACGCGGCGGATTATTTCCCGCCGCCGGATAGTGCGGGCGGCTGGCGCACGGCGAAGACCACTGCGGAGGTGCGCGAGCTGGCGGGGATGGATCTCGCGCGGCTGGAGCAGGCGTTCGATTTCACCCAGCGTTCCACGCAAAATGGCGGGCTGCTCGTGGTGCGGCACGGCTACCTCGTGCTGGAAAAATACTTTGGCCGTGCGAGCCGTGATGCGAACCCAGATATGGCGTCCACGGGGAAAGCGTTCACCAGCATCGCTTGCGGCATCATGCTACAGGAGTTTCGCGATAAGATCCCCGAAGGCTTGGATACCAAGGTTTTCACCGAGAAGTATCTCCCCGAGGCGCTCCCGCTGGACGATCCGCACCGTGCAGACATTACACTCGGGCAGCTCCTGTGCATGACTGCTGGCATCAATGGCGAAGGCGGAGCGCCTACGGGCGTGGTGCGCGGAGTGGCCTCGCCGATGAAGCCCGCGCCGGGGCAAAACATCCGCGATGTAGATGGCTCCTCGCTCCGCGCGCCGCTGTGGACCGAGCCCGGCGCGGGCTACTCCTATTCCTCCCCCGCCCCACACATCGCCTCCATGGTGCTGCGTCGCGTGAGCGGCATGGAGCTGCAAGACTACATCGCCGAGCGGCTCGCAAAGCCGATGGGCTGGGGCGCGTGGGGCTATTGCCTGCATCGCGGCGACTTCACCATGCCGCACGCCAATGGCGCGGGCAGCACCGCGCTACACGCCACGGATGCGCTGCGCTTTGCCTACTGCCTGCTGCATGGCGGCAAGTGGGGCGCGCAGCAACTCGTCCCCGCCGACTACCTCGCGAAGTGCAACCAGCCCTCGCCCTACAACCCGCACACTCCATTCAGCCTGCAATTCGAGCACAACGCTGATGGACACGTCGCAGGCGCACCCCGCGATGCCTTTTATAAATCCGGTGCGGGCGGCTTCGGCATCTTCATCGTGCCCTCGCTCGATGTGGTCATTTATAAAATGGGCGGCAACAACGGCCAATACGACCCCGCACTCACCGGCCTCCCCCAGCCCGCGCAAGACACCGCGCGCGACACATGGGTGCCCATCCCCCGCAGCCCCTTCCACGAAGGCAGTATGGGCGGGGACGACGGCCTCCGCCGCGTGCTGGAGATGGTCGCAGCGGCAGTGCGGGATTGATCGCAAGAAAGGCCGCGTCACTTCCCGCCGCAGTTTCCTAGGGCGTGTTCACACTATCGAAGAGCCTCGACAATGAGGACAAAGTGAATGAAACCGATGAGCATGACATCGAGTTTCTCGAAGCGTGAAAA
>JAYVQK010000099.1:0-8677 GCA_043757005.1 Verrucomicrobiaceae bacterium | reverse complement strand
TTCAGTTGCCGAGCGCGGCTGTGGTCCGACCGGCTCAGTCACGGGCTGTGCTGCCCGCCATGAAGCCCGGCACAGCCCGCGCCTTCGCCTCGCGCCGTTGTGCTCACGAGCGCGCTCCCGGCCCGGAGTCGCTGAGCTTGGGGTCGTTAGGCGTCGCTACGCGCATCCTGTAACCGAAGCCCATCATGCCGAAACCACAGCGAGACCGATTACTGCAACGAGGCGTTTGGCTCCTCGTCGTCGGCGTATTCACGTCTTGGCTTCTCGGGCTCGGACTTATCTTCATTCTCGCCGCTGCCGTCTGTGGCTTTGTAGGTCTGTTCCGCGAGCGAGTTTTGCAGAGCGGTCTATTACTCGTTTCAGCTCTTGTCCTCGGCTTCTTCTGCGCTCACATCGCAGCCATCGTCGGCATTTTCGCCTACTCCAAACTCCGTAGCCCACCAGCAGCGGAAACCATCCACTTTTCCGCTTCGGCGTCCAAACGCAAATGACAAAAGCCGCAACGCCTAACCATGCGCTGCAGCGAACGGGCGCGGCTGTCACGCCCGCTGCTTCCTGCCTCCGCCTTTCCCCCGCCGCGCAGCGGTCGCGCCAGCCGCGCCCGTCGCTGAGCTTGGGGTCGTTAGGCGTTTCTAGCCACGTCTTTCCACAAACATGAAAAATCCTATTCTCATACTTCTCTCATTGCTGATTCCGATCAGTTTTTGCGCTGCTGACGAACTCGTTTCCGTTGACGCCGCCGGAGGACTGATAACCGTTCAACAGAAAGGCGTGCTAAAGAGTTACCGCCTAAAACCATTTTCTGACATCATCGTCAACGGACAGAAGGGCTCTGCGGTCCAACTCAAGGCAGGCATGGATGTGGTAGTCACGCTGTCTGATCCCCAGACGGCATCCAAAGTGGCTGCGCGCGGGAATGTAGGCTTGGCCGCGCCGCCCGCTCCCGGACAACCTCTTGCAACGCCCAGTCCATTTTTTGCCAACCGCTCCAACGCGCAACTCACGCGAAAGATCGTCATCAAGGCGTCCATTGATGGCGACGACAAGTTCACCATCCAGGACGGCAAAATCAGAATTCGGCACGGAGGCTGGCAAAAGCCCATAGACATCTCCATCAACGGCGTGCCGTGGAAGCCGCAGTGGAGCGATAACGACAGCGATGATTTCACCGCCCTTCAGCTTGCTCCTTTTGCAGGAGCGACCGTTACGGTCAAGAAGGTCAAAGGCCGCGGCGATGCAACCGTCGTCGAACCTCCCACAGACACGAACGGGCAGAAACTCCTTATTCACGTCAAGGACGAAGGCGGGGGAGCGAGCAATTTTGAGGTGCGAGTCGAATGGTAATTATCCCGAACGAAACGGCTAACAACTTCTGATGTCTATGCGCGTAGCCGCATAGTCATCACTGGTTGAACTATCCGGGTTTTTCAGAGGGTGGGCGACTGGCTGGGGGGCTTTTAGAACGCATGGGACAGGCAGATGATTCGCCAAAGGCGAATAAGGGGGGTGGCTTTCTCGCTTGTGATGCGATGTGGGGGAGGGTTGGCGTTATTTGCCGATGCAGAAGCTGCTGAAGATGACGCCGAGGAGGTCTTCGGTGTGGGCGCGGCCTACGATGTCGCCGATGGCGTCCATGGCGGCGCGGAGTTCTTCGGCGATGAATTCGGAGTGGGTGCCGGTGTCGAAGGCGCGGCGGGCGGCGAGGAGGAAGTTGCGAGCGGTTTCGAGGTGGGCGGCGTGGCGGGTGTTGATGGCGACGGTCCAATCGGTGCGGCTGCCTGCGCCGCCGAGGACGCGGGCTTCGATGGCGTCGGCAAGGGCATCGAGCCCTGTGGTGGTGCGGCAGGAAAGGCGGACGGCTTCTACGCCGTGCCAGCTCGGGTGTTCGCCGAGGTCGGTTTTGTTTAAGATAAGGAGCTGCGACACTCCTGTCGCTGTCGTTTCTGCGCGCAGCGCCAAATCTGATTCTGGGGAAAGTGATTGGGCGCTGCGCGCAATGGGGGGGGCGACAGGAGTGTCGCTGCTCCTTGGCTGGGTGGCGTCGTGGACGCGGAGGACTAGGTCGGCGCGTTGGATTTGGGCGTGGGTGCGGGCGATGCCTTGGCGCTCGATTTCGTCGTCGGTCTCGCGAAGGCCAGCGGTATCTACGAGGCGGAGGGGGAGGCCGCGGAGGAGGATGGTTTCTTCCAACGTATCGCGCGTGGTGCCGGGGCGGGGGCTGACGATGGCGCGCTCGTGGCCGAGGAGGAGATTGAGCAGGGAGCTTTTGCCGACGTTGGGCTCGCCAGCGATGACGGTGCGGACGCCCTCGCGTAGCAGTCGGCCTTGGCCAGCGGTATCGAGCAGGGAGGCGATGGTGGCGAGAGCGGCATCCAGCCTTGCGCAGAGGGCCGCGCCGGTATCGGGGGAGATGTCTTCATCGGGGAAATCTATGTAAGCCTCGATGTGCGCGAGGATGCCGAGGACGTGCTCTTTTAATGCACGGATACGCTCGCCGAGCCTGCCGGAGAGCTGCTCGCCAGCGGCGCGGAGGGCGAGGTCGCTCTGGGCGGTGATGAGGTCCATCACGGCTTCGGCCTGCGTGAGGTCGAGCTTGCCGTGGAGGTAGGCGCGCTGGGTGAATTCCCCCGACTCTGCGCTGCGTGCGCCTGCGCGGAGGAGTGCCTCCAGCAAGCGCCGGGAGACGAGCACGCCGCCGTGGCCGGAGATTTCCACTACGTCTTCGCCCGTGTAGCTGGCGGGCGCGCGGAAGACGGTGAGCACCACGTCGTCGAGCACGCGTTCGCCCTCCACGATCTTGCCAAATGCGGCGAAGCGCGCGGGGAGTTCGGCGACCGTGCGCTTGCCTCGCCAGAGCTTGTCGGCGACGGCGATGGATTGCGGGCCGCTGAGGCGGATGACCGCGAGCGCGCCTTCGCCGAAGGGCGTGGAGAGGGCGGCGATGGTGTCTTGGGTGTCCATGCGGCTAGTGGTTTTTAAGAATGAAGGGCTGCTGCAAACTTCGAACTCTGAACTCTGAACTTCGAACTTCGAACGGCGCACGCGAGGCTGCCACGTTCGAAGTTCTGAGTTCGAAGTTTGCAGCGGCCTGTATTGCTCATTTGGAATTACCCACTGGAGCAGGCTCGCTGGAGCGCACGCGGACGATGAGGTTTTGGCCGAATACCTTGAGCACCACGGCGTTTTTAAAGGTGGGCTTTTTTTGCAGCACGGCCCAGTCGCCTCTGCGCAGGGCGCACAGCGCGACGGGGGTTTTCTCGAAGTAGCGTTTCAGCCCGTCGCCATTCCAGACGAGGATCGGCAGCGGGTGATCAGCCCAGAAGGGATGCTCGTCGCTGGCCAGCACGGTGATGTCTTGCCTCATGTAATAGATGAGGCCCCGGATCAAAAACTTGCTGCACAAGATCGGCTCGCCCGGCTGCTGCTCCGCGCGGAGGGCCTCTACGACAGGGCGCGCGGAGCTTTCCGCCTCCACGGGCTCGCGCGAAAAGATGAGTGCGGATGCGATGAGCGTGGCGGATGCCGTGGCGCTCACGGCAAACCACGCGCGCAGATCGCGGCGGAAAAGCAGCGCCGTCGCGAGGGCCAAGATCGTGGCCACGAGGAGTGCCGGAGTTTCGAAAGGAGCCGCCGCTTTTATGAAAGGAGCCACCGCCGCCGCTGTGAACTGGAAGAGCGCGAAACCCACGGCCAGTTTCTTTTCTCCGCGCGTGCGGAAGCCTTCGCGGAGCAGCACATCCGCCGTGATGCCGGCGAAGAGTGCGAGCGGGACGAAGAGGTAGAAGCCGTAGGTGGGGAGCTTCGATTGCGCGGCGGTGAGGAAGACGAGGCTCGTGGCGAACCACAGGCCGATGAGGAGCTGCGCGCGGTCGTGGCGGCCTTCGCTCCACCAGCGTTTGATGGTGACGGCGAGCAGCGGCATCCACGGCAGCGAGCCGCCGAAGAGTAGCGCGGGGTAATACCAGAAGTGGTTGTTCGCGGGATGCTCGGCGCGGAGGAAGCGGAGCCAATTATCCCGCACGAAAAACTCCTCCCAGAACGGCTTCGCGTGCCACGCAAACATCGCGCCATACCAAGGCACGACGATGACGAGATACGCCAGCACGCCGAGCCAAAATCCCCTCCCCCGCGCAGGCAGCGGTTGCTTTCCCGCGAAGCGGAAAAGGAACACCGCCATGAGTGGCACGATGGAGCCGATGGGGCCCTTGGTGAGCACGGCGAGGCCCGCGCTCACGAGGTAGAGGAACATCCAGCGCTCGCGCTTTTCCGGCTCTGCCACAGCGAGCCAATACGCGAAGACGGAGCCCGCGAGGAAGATGGCCAGCGGGATGTCTGTGAGCATGAGCCGCGACATCACGCAAAACTCCACGCCCGTCGCCAGAATGAGCGCGCTGAGAAAGCCCGCGCGCCGCCCCCACACACGCACGCCGAAGGCCCACACGAGCAGCACCAGCGCGGTCGCGGAGAGTGCGCTGGGGATGCGCCCGATGAATTCACTCTCGCCGAAAAGCCGGTAGCTGCCCGCGAGCATCCAGTAGTAAAGGATGGGTTTTTCGAACTGCGGCTGGCCGTAGATCTGCGGCGTCATCCAGTCCCCGCTCGTAACCATCTCGTGCCCGGTCTGCGCGTAGAATGGCTCATCGGGATCAATGAGCCCGAGCCCGCCGAGCCGCCACCAAAAACAGACAAAGCAGACGACGAGAAGGATCGCTCCGTGGAGCAATGGGCTTTGGCGAGCGGTGGTGTTTTCAGTCATGCGCGCGGGAGAGAACTGTGCGCGGCGAGGGAAGTCACGGGGAAAGTATCAGCGCGCATGGCTTTGACTCGCACGCTGCCAGTCGCTCAACATTTTTCGCTGCCCACGCACGTTCGGCGTTGCGGATTCTGGCGGGGTGCGGCATTTCGCTGGGGATGAATCGCTCGCGCTCGTCCGCTCTTTTTGCTGAAGCTCTCCGCTACATCCCCGGTGGGGTAAATTCGCCCGTGCGCGCCTTTCGCGGCGTAGGCGGTGAGCCGTTCTTTGCGCAGCGGGCAAAGGGGGCGCATGTGTGGGATGCGGATGGGAATGAGCTGATTGATTACGTGGGCACGTGGGGCCCGGCGATCCTCGGACACGCGCCGCAGGTGGTGACGGACGCCATCGTGGAGGCGGCGCAGCGGGGGGTGAGTTTTGGCATCCCAAACCCCACGGAGGTGGAGATGGCGCGGACGATTTGCGAGTGGGTGCCGAGCATCGAAAAAGTGCGGATGGTGAATAGCGGGACGGAGGCGACGATGTCCTGCGTGCGGCTGGCGCGCGGCTTCACGGGGCGGGATAAGATCGTGAAATTCACGGGCTGCTATCACGGCCATGTGGATTCGCTTTTGGTAAAAGCAGGCAGCGGCGCGCTCACACACGGGCACCCGGACAGCGCGGGCGTGCCTGCCGCGCTGGCGGCGCTGACGCTCACGCTGCCGTATAATGATGCGGAGGCACTGCGCGCGGTTTTTGCGCAGCACGGGCGCGAGATCGCGGCGGTGATCGTGGAGGCGGTGCCTGCCAATGCGGGCCTCTATTTTCCTGAGCCGGGCTTTTATGAGCTGCTGTGGGCGCTGTGTCGGGAGCACGAGACGCTGGTGATTTTCGACGAGGTAATGACGGGCTTTCGTCTCGCGCCAGGCGGCTATCAGCAGCTCCCGCAAATGCGCGGGCTGGTGCCAGATCTCACGGCGCTGGGGAAAGTGATCGGCGGCGGCCTGCCTGTGGGTGCATTTGGCGGGCGGCGGGAGGTCATGGATCAGCTCTCGCCGGACGGCCCCGTGTATCAGGCTGGCACTCTCAGCGGCAACCCTCTCGCGCTCGCAGCGGGGCTCGCACAGCTCGGTGAAATGAAGCGCGAGAGCGGCTGGGCGCGGCTGGAGGAGATTGGCGCGGACTTCGAGCAGCGTGTGCGCGCGGGGCTGAAGCGCGTGGGGCGGGACTACAATTTCCGCCGCATCGGCTCGATGTTTTGCCTCTACTTCACGAGCAGTCCGGTGCGGAATTTGGCCGAGGCTTTCACGAGCGACAAAGCGACGTTTGCGAAGTTCTTCCACGGCTGCTTGGAGCGCGGCGTGTATTTTGCGCCGTCGCAATTCGAGGCCGGGTTCCTCTCGCTCGCGCACACGCCGGAGGACTTGGCAAAGACCGCCGACATCGCCGTGGAAGTGCTGGGGAAACTCTAGGGGATGCGACTGCATTTCTACGAACCACCGCCCGCACAAAAGATCGGCGGGCTAGACGCCGCGATGCGCGGGCTGCAAGCCGCGCTGGAGCGTGCGGGGCACTCGGTGCTTGTGAATCCGCCGACGCTGGCGGGCGCGGACGCGGTGCATTTCCACGGGATGTGGCAGCGCGACTACCCAGCCATCGCGCGCGAAAGTGCGGCGCGCGGCATCCCGTATGTCGTCTCGCCGCACGGGATGCTGGAGCCGTGGGCTTGGCGGCACAAGTGGTGGAAGAAGCTGCCGTATTGGCATCTCGTAGAGAAAGGCTGGACGCGCCGCGCCGCCTGTGTGCTGGCCACTGCAGAGCCGGAAGGCGCGCGGCTGCGCCGCTTTTTCCCCCGCACCCGCACCGAGTCCCTCGCGCTCGGGATGACTGGCGATGCGCGGCCCGACTACACGGCGGCCCGCGCGCAGCTCGGCTACGCGGAGGGGGAGACGGTGTTGCTCTACCTCTCGCGCATCCACGAAAAGAAAGGGCTCGATCTACTACTGCACGCGCTCGCCGAGCTGCACGGCACGTTGCCCGCGCACGCACGGCTCGTGATCGTGGGGCCGGAGGAGCAGCCCGCATTTGCGGCGCGCTGCCGCGATTTCGCCGCGCGCCATGCGGCTCGGCTGCCGCGCATCGAATGGCTCGGCGCGGTGTGGAGCGAGGAGCGGTGGCGGTATTTTCAAAGTGCGGATCTCTTTTGTCTGCCGACTCATTCGGAGAATTTCGGCCTCGCCGTGTTGGAGGCCTGCCAAGTCGGCACGCCCGCGCTCACGACCACCGAGACGCCGTGGGCCAGCACGCTGGCGGGCGGTCGCGGCTTCATCGCGCAGCCCGAGCAGGAGAGCGTGCGCGCACAGCTCGCGCTCTTTTTCCAAACGGAACGCAGCGCAGAAAAACGTGCAGCACTGGCGGATTGGGCGTGGGCGAATTTCCACTGGGACGCGCTCGCCACGCACTACGCCGCGCTTTACGCCAGCCTCTCTGCGCGGGTATGACTGGGCTTTATGTCTGATCCCACACCAGCACCAAACAGCCCGGAAGCCTTGGCGAAGGCCGCGAAAGTGAAGAGCTACTTCATGCTCATCGTCGGCGTGAACCTCGCGCTCATCGCCATCGCGATGTGGCCGCGCGGCGAGGCAAAGCCTGCGCCCGTGCCTGCCGTGGGCACGCTCGCGCCGGGGAGCCAGCACGACTTGGAGCTGCTCCTCGATAACGCGCTCGCGGACTATAACTCGCTCGATGGCGCGCGCTTTTTGCGCTTCTTTTCCACGGCTGCGCAGCCGCCTGCGGATGCGGCTTTTTTCGATGGAGTCATCAAGGGGCTCTACAATCACGAGTTCGGCGCGGTGTTTAGTAAAAAGCTCATCCCCAGCGAAACGAGCACGGATGCGGATTACGGGATGCTCGTGTATGAGGCGCTGTGCAAGAAGCGCCCGGCGGTGAAATTGAGCGTGAACTTTCAGCGCGATAGCGGCGTCTTGAAGATCGTGCAGTGGCGGATGGAGAAGCTGTAGGAAAGCCCCGCCTACCGCAGCCACTTGTCCGCATAATCCAGCCACACCTTCCAGTCCGCGCTGATCATCGAGTGCGCGCCGGGGCGGGTGTAGTAACCGAGGCGCTCATTCAGCAGCTCGCCGATGGCTGGGCGTTGCGCGGGCAACGTGGGCGCGGGGCCAAAGAGCGCGTAAGCGGGCGCGGCGGCGGCGAGCATGGCGAATTGCCCCTCCGGATTCGCCCATTGATCGCCCTCCGCGCAACTCAGCAGCACGGGGCGCGGCGCGCAGAGAGCGATGAGTGCGTGTTGATCGAAGGGCAGCTTTTCCGTCGCTTCGTTGAAGGCTTTGAAGTTGCCGCAGAACCAGTGCGGGAAGTTTTTATTGATGACGGCGACGGTCTCCGCGCCGGGGCGACCATTGGGCCGGAGCGCGGCGAGTTCCGGCGAGAGTCGGCTCGGTGCCGTGCCGCCGCAGCCCGCTTGTGTAGGGATGCAGAGGGCGAATCGCTCATCGAACGCCACCGCCACGAGCGCCGTCTTTCCATTGCGCGAATGGCCCACAGCGGCGACGCGCCGGGCGTCTATCTCCGGCACCGTCTGCACGTAGTCGAGCATCCGCGAAAAGCCCCACGCCCACGCCATAATCACCGCCGTATCGGCATCGCCACGCTCCTCGCTGGTGCGAAATTTTCGCAGCACTGCTTCAGCGAGTTCCTTATTATCCGGCACCACATCGCCGCAGTAAAAAGTCGCCACTGCGTAGCCGCGATCCAGCGTCTGCTCCACATCCCACATCGCCTTGTCCTTCCCGCGCCCCGACTCAGCGGCGCGATTTGGAGGCGCGCCCGCGACCCAGCCTGCTGGCATCTGCACGAGCGGGTCGTCGAGCAGCCGATAGTTGCCGTTGAAATTCATCCCGAGAAAACACGCGGCGGGCTTTGCGC
>JAYVQK010000098.1:0-8682 GCA_043757005.1 Verrucomicrobiaceae bacterium | reverse complement strand
CGCCGTGAGGAAGCTGCGCATCCAGGCGGCGGGCCGTTTGGGTTCCACGATCGCCCAGCGTCCATCCGCACACTTTCTTGGTAGCACGATCAATAGCCCACCACAGCCAGTAGGCCGTTTTTTTTTGCCCACATACGTCCAGAGTTCATCGGCTTCCACCCACTTTACTTCCTCCGGTTTGGCGGCGGCCAGTGCCTTGCCCTCCACGTCTTCGCGCACCCAGTTCATCACAGCATTGTGGCTTACGCCCACCAGCCGCTCGGTAGCTCGCAGCCCCACCCCCTCAAGGTAGTGCGCCAGCGCCGACGCTCGCTTCTCGGGCGACACTCGCCGATGATCTTTTTCCCCGCTCGTTCTCCCGCACCCTCGGCACAGCGATCGCTGTCTTCCATGTCGGCTGTTCCCATTCTTCACCACTTCCTCGCTCTCGCATTGTTGGCATTTCATTCCTCCTTTTTTTTGGTTCTCTCGTAGAAAATCAATGCCTATTGAGCAATCCCCACAAACCTCTACCGCGCCTCCGAGCTGGAAGGCTTATCTGAGTGCCATTCGTGCCAGCGGGTGTTTTGCCTGCGGTGTCTTATATGGATTTCAGCGCAGGTGAGGTGTAGCTGACTTCTGGATCCAAGTGAATTCCATGTCTCCAAAAGCAGACCACAGTTGATTTTCCTACCGCTCTGCTTTAAGGCTCTGCGGCTATGAAAGTGTATGTGAATCAAGTGCCCGAAGACGGCAAACATTTCGAGGGCGAAGAGCCGAGCGACATCTTGGGATTGAGCGCGGCGTGCGCACGCGCCGTGAGCCCCATCCGTTACTCGCTCGACGTAGGTTTGAGCGAAGGCGGTCTTTTCGCCACCGGCGATGTCTCCGTGGAGGTCGAGTGCGAATGTGTCCGCTGCCTCACCCACTTCCAAATGGAACTCGGCGTGCCCGATTTCGCCTGCCAAATAGAATTAGACAAGAGTGGCACGGTGGACTTGACAGAATACCTCAGAGAAGACATTTTGCTCGTCCTTCCTGCCCATCCGCACTGCGATTGGAGTGGTGAAAACGTCTGCAAAGCTGATTTCATCATCACCGAGAGCGAAGCTACCGAACCAATCGAAGAGCCGCGCGATATCTGGAAGGCGCTAGAAAACATCAAACTTTAATCATCACCGACCATGGGAGTCCCAAAACGTAAAAAATCCAAGATGCGTCTTCGCACGCACAAAGCCTCACTCCGCTCGAAAGCGCCACTACTCAACAAGTGCGGCCAATGCAGCAGCACAATCCAATCGCACCGCGCCTGCCCAGCTTGCGGCTACTATCGCGGTCGTCAGGTGCTCACCATCGGCGCGTAATTTTTCGCCCAAATTTTATTCCTCAGCCGCCTCGCTGCTTTCTCAGCGCGGCGGCTGAGTTGTTTTTTGCCTTGATGCAGAAAGCGCCGCGCTTACCCATGACACGCTCATTTACCTGCATGAAAAAAGTGCTCCAAACATGAAGATCGCGCTCGATGCGATGGGCGGTGATTACGCCCCGCAAAACATCGTCCACGGTGCTGTGCAGGCACTCGCGGAGTTCCCGCAGATCACGCGGCTCTTCCTCACGGGCGACACGGCGCGCATCGAGGCGGAATTACGCAAGCACGGTTGCAACGACGCGCGCATTGAGATCGTCCACACCACCCAAATTGTGGACATGGCGGATAGCGGGCTGGATGCCGTGCGGAAGAAAAAAGACAGCTCCGTCTCCCGTGCCGTGGACCTCGTAAAAGATGGCCGCGCCGAGGCCATCGTCAGCGCGGGGCACACCGGCGCAGCGGTGACGGCGTCGCTCATCAAACTCCGCACACTGCCCGGTGTGGATCGCCCGGCGATTGCCTCCATCATGCCTTCGCTCGGCAAGCATTGGGTGCTCATAGATGCGGGCGCAAATCCCGACGCCGAGCCCGCGCACCTCGTGCAAAACGCCCTCATGGGCGCGGCCTACGCGCGGCGCATGCTCGGGCGGGAGAACCCTGAAGTCGGCTTGATGTCGAACGGCACCGAGGAGGAAAAAGGCAACGCCGCCACGAAAGAAACGCGGGCACTGCTGAGAGCCGTCCCCGGCCTCAATTTCCGTGGCAACGTCGAGGGCCACGATCTTTTCAACGACCCTCCGGACGTGATCGTGTGCGACGGTTTTGTCGGCAACATCCTGCTGAAAACTTGCGAGGCAATGGCGCACGCGATGTTCTCCATGATTAAAAAAGAGATCCACTCTAGCCTCCGCACCAAAATCGGCGGTTTGCTCGCCAAGCCTGCATTTAAGCGCATCCACAAGAAAACCAACGCCGATGAATACGGCGGGATGCCACTGCTCGGGCTCAATGGGACGACGATTATTTCGCATGGCGGCGCGTCCGCTTTGGCCATAAAGAACGCACTGCGCATGGCCTGCGAGACGATCCGCCTCGAAGTCAATCCGCACATTATCCAAGCCGTAAAACAGCACCATGATCGCACCGCCACAGCCACACCCGCGTCCACGTAATCAGTCGCCAAAACGAACCGTCTCCATCATCGGCACGGGCAGCTACCTGCCGGAGCGCGTGCTCACGAATGAGGAGATGTCCACCATCGTGGAGACGAGCGACGAGTGGATCACCAGCCGCACGGGCATCCGCGAGCGCCGCATCGCAGCGGCGGACGAGCGCACAAGCGACCTCGCGGCGAAAGCTGCGCTGGCGGCCATTGAAAACGCAGGCATCACGGCAGAAGAGATAGATCTGATCATCGTCGCCACCGTCACACCGGATATGTTTTTCCCCAGCACCGCGTGTTTTGTGCAAACCAAGATCGGGGCGAAAAATGCCGTCTGCTTTGATCTCAGCGCCGCCTGCTCGGGCTTCCTCTACGCCATCGAAGTCGCCCAACAATTCATCACCTCCCACACCCACGACACCATCCTCGTCATCGGCGCAGAGAAGCTCTCCAGCATCGTGAATTGGAAAGACCGCAACACCTGCGTGCTCTTCGGCGACGGCGCGGGCGCGGCCATCCTACGCCACCGCGCGCACGGCCACGGAGTCATCGCCACCCGCATGGGCAGCAATGGCGCGCTCGCCGACATCCTGCAAATCCCCGGCGGCGGCAGCGCCTTCCCCACCACCGCAGAGAACGCCCACGAGCAGCTCGCCACCATCCGCATGAATGGCCGCGAGACCTACAAACACGCCGTGACCGCCATGGTGGAAGCCTCCCACCAAGTCCTCGAAGACGCCGGCCTCACCAGCGCCGACCTCGCCTGCATCATCCCCCACCAAGCCAATCTCCGCATCATCGAAGCCATCGCCGACCGGCTCGACGTGCCGCTCGACCGCTTCATGGTGAACCTCGACCGCTTCGGCAATACCAGCGCCGCCGCCGTCGCCATCGCACTCGATGAGGCAAATCGCTCAGGCCGCATGAAAGTCGGCGAATACGTCCTCCTCGTCGTCTTCGGCGGCGGCCTCACCTGGGCCAGCAGCGTCGTGCAGTGGTAGCCGGACTTTTATGACATCCACCGACCGCATTCGCGCAGCCATCCGCGACGTGCCGGATTTTCCAAAACCCGGCATCATCTTCAAAGACATCACCCCCGTGCTCGGCGACGGCGCACTCTTCCGCGCCACCATCGATCTTTTTGTCGAGCAGCTCGCCGGCCTCGGCGTCACCCGCGTCGCGGGCATTGATGCGCGCGGCTTCATCTTCGCTGGAGCCGTCGCCGACCGCCTCGGCATCGGCTTCATTCCCATCCGCAAAAAAGGCAAACTCCCCTCCAAAACTCACCGCGCCTCCTACCAACTCGAATACGGCGAATCCACCCTCGAACTCCACGAAGACGCCGTCGAACCAGGAGAAAAAGTCGCCCTCATAGACGACGTCCTCGCCACTGGAGGCACCGCCGCCGCCGCCATAAAACTCCTCCAAGACTGCCAAGCCCAAGTCCTCTCCGTGCAATTTTTCATCGAGCTAGGATTCCTCCACGGACGCCAAAACCTCCCCCCCATCCCCATCTCCTCCATCGTGATCTACTAGCGCAGACGCTCGGATACACCTACAGCTTCGCTACAGAGGTAATGGCTAGCAGATTTAGCTGATTAAATCAGTATCTCATTTAATTGCCGCAGGCTTTTACTTTAGGCGTTGCATCCCAAACACACCAAGTGAGGATCATTTGATCTGCTCGCAACGTCGCTATTGGAATGTCTTTCTCGTAGGAAGAAATATCGAAAACAACCTGTTGCCCGCTTGCGAAAGTTAGGAATGTCACACTGTGGCGAATGCGCTGACCAAAGTGAGCATAAGAAAATTGCACACGATAGCTTTTAGATCCTGTGAAACGATATATATTAGAGGTTTCTTCGAAATCAGAAAATGCAACAACATCTTTAGGAGCATAAGCTTGCGCAGATTTTCTATACTCAGTCACTTGATCGGGAGCGACCGGCAAAGCTACGACGGATATGGGCGGTCTGATTTTGAAAACGGATGAAGTTGGCTTCAAAAAAATTAGTTTAGCAGCGCCATCTACAGACTTAACCTTAGTTTCGCCATCCAAGAGGATCGCATATTTCTTTTCTCCATCGGAGAAATACATAGTGCTTACAGAGGTTCCCTCTGCAAAGATAGTATCAAGATGTGGCGTCCAATTGATTTCAGCCTGTAGGGCTGGTTGAAAACAAATCAATAGCGAAAGATAAAGACAACGCTTTAGCATAGAAATCAATAACGAGCCCATGTTCCGCGATTTACTGATACTGCATCTACGCTTCCAGGAGGAACGGTTGCATCGAAGTTTGAATCGTAATTATAGCACCTTATTGGTGGCTGATAGACAATTCCTAGAGCCCATTTTCCAATAAAATTAGTGCTAGAAAACAATTCAACCATTGAACCAAAGTATGTGGCATACTTACTAGACCAGTTTTCTAGAAAACGTGGATAATTATTTATTCCGCCTGAATATCCATATTGCGCGCCACCTCCAGCAGGAATATATCCGCCTGTTATGCATCCTGCCAACACTGCTGTATTATAGGTAGTGCTGGAGGCCGTTCTAGTTGAAAAATCTGTGGGCACGGGGGGCACTCCTGCAACCAATGCTGCATCTACCCACCCGTTAGATAAAAACATGACCGCGTCACCAATAACGGCGGCAGGTTTCCGGATGTAGGCACCTAAAGTGGGTGATTGATTATTCAGTGAATTACCGACATTGGAAGGAACCGTTGCAGCGGTTGCAGTAGATGTTGCCCCAGTATTATAGTCACCCTGAATATAAACACCGCTTGGACTTGCCACGGTAAGTCCATTGGTCGGTAAAACGCCGCCATTCTTGAGTCGAACAGCGTTTAATGGCGTTCCGACGGTTGTGGGCGTGACGTCTTCCATGTAAATCAAGCCATTAAAATTAGTTACACCATTCAGTGCAGTCAAAGCACTTCCTATATCTAAATTAGATACGCGCACATTTTTTTGCTCTCTGGGGTCATATATCAATGAATTTGTTATCGCTGTCTGAATGGCGGTTGATTGCGCCCCGGTTAGAGTTGCACCATTTTGCGAAGTAACGGTTTTTACCGCTCCATTGATAGAGATGACAATAGCTGCTTTGTTAACTAAGCGTCGAGATGATATTTCTTGTGGATCGGTGAAGCCTGAGACTGGTCTTTCGATCAGCTCGTGCATGCTATCATTATTTGGGTTGCCGTCAGAATCCCCATCTGGGACAAGTAATTGGCCGCTCGGCGCAGTATTGGTAGCAGTTGGCGTTGGGGGGGCGTCTAAAACTAAGCTTGGGTCTTGGCCAAAGGGCTCAAGTCGCGAAACTTGTTTCACTTGGGAGAGAAAACCGCTTGTTGGAAAATTTGGCATCGTTTCAGATGTGGGATATGTTGAATTTCCTGTATCATTTTTATACGGAAAAGTAGGGCCATTCGGAACAGTGTTATCAGGTGCGGGGAGGGTGGATCCCGCAGGTAAATATCCTGAAGTTGTATTAAAATACTTGGAATTAAATCCACCGACTAGTGAAACAGGATTTAAAATATCCACTGCATTCCCACCTTGACCTAGAAACATAGAGCCGTTGCTGTGCATTAATCCTGCGATAGTTATTTTTCCAGAGGCATATAAATCCATGTCGTGCTCGTAGAAATACATGGTTTGGAATAGAGGGGCTTCGACGTAATAGAAGTAGCGTTTCACGCCGTAGCTTAGTTTTTCTACATTTGCCTGTGCGGCAACATTTGGATTATTGATTAGGCTATTCGTGGACTGCATTTTGACACTGGCCATGTAAGTGTAGCCGCGCCCACGCCAGCCTGGGTAACCTGCGAGATCAATTTTTGCTGAGATTGGCGCAGCGGCAGGAAGTTGCGGGGCACCGTATTGATCGCAGACGGTGACTTTTAAATCTTCTGTTTGGTTTGGTTGTGTTACGTCGGGGACGAGTGGTATTAGATTTGGGAATGATTGAGCTGGATCTGCTTGGCCTGCGGCGAAATTTAACTCAGCACCAGTCAAAGCGCGATTACTCTGGGCTAGTTTGCCTTTGAATATGGCATAGCCGTGTTCCAGCGAACCTTCTGCGGCGGCTTTTAAGATGGCCATGTCTTGGCTGCGGTCTGAGATGCGGATGGTGTGGGTGGTCATGGAGACGGCGACACCTACGAAGACGGCTGTGGCTGCTATGGTGCTGAGGGCGACGACTAGAATAGAGCCATCTAGTATTTTTGTGATAGGTTTCATGGGACTTTATTTTGCTATTAGTTCGTGACGCGGGGGAACATTAGGAATTCGACTCTTTGGACTGATGAAAATTTATTGGCTTCGCGCTTGAGCATGACTTGGTCGTAGCCTTGTGTGCGAATGCGAACGGTCATTTTTAAGAAGGATTTTGTCGGGCTCCCGCGGGATGCGGTGCCTGTAATCGTGGTAGTCGAGAATGGGGTGCCATCGCCAGCATCTGTTCCTATATTATTTTCGATGACGACGTAGCTTGCTGCTAAGGTGTAATCCACTATACCTTCAGCAGATGGGTAGTAGCGCAATTCATTTCTTGTCCCAACTGGGATGACTACATAGGCGCTCTTTCGCACTAATTTAGCATTTTTAGTCGCAGGAGCGGCCCAGTTAATCACTTTGCCAACGGCACTGGTGAGTGTTATGGCGAGCGGCTGGCTGGATGTCGCTGGAACCACTGCGCCCGCTGCGGCACTCCAGACGCGGAGGCGGGTGGTGTCTTCGCCGTCGAGTAATATGACATCGTCTGTGGCTGGGATGGGAGGGGAATAGGAGCGAGCAGGGGTGTAGGTAGGGTCCACAGCGGTGGTCCGCGTGATGGTGAGTGCGGAGGTGGTGGCTATGATGCCGGTGGCGGTGGGAGGGGTGACGATGTATGGGTTGCCTAGGACTTTATCGAATACCACACCTGCGGCTGCGCCGGCTGCGACGGTGGTGCCGTTGACGGTGACGAGGGTGAAGCCGCCATTGGCCATGGTGATGTCTTGCTCCAAGCGGTCTATGGCGGAGCGGAGGGAGTTGTGGGTGAGGTTGGTGGCGGTATTTTTGGCAAAGAGGATGCTGCTGGTGATGACGGTGGAGGCGATGAATAGGCCGACGGCTAGGGAGATGGAGGCTCCGACCATCAGTTCGATGATGGTGAAGGCGTGTGTTTTTTTGCGAAGTGTGTGCATGGCTTTAGCCTCTGGAGCGGATGGTGGTGATTTCGTAGCTGAAATTCCTTCTCGCATAGGTATAGTCAAGCCGGAAGGTGACGCGGCGGATGTCGGCGTCTGCGGTGTTGGTAATGGCGGTGACGATCCTTGTGAGGGTGCCCCAGACGAGGACGGGGCCGCCAGTGTCTTGAACCATGAGGTCCACGAGGTTATCGCCGCCGCCGTCGTCGTCATAGACTGTGCCACTGGCGCTGGTGAGGGCGAGGATGGCGGGGGCTATGGCCCCGGAGTAAGGGATGCTGAGGGCTGTGAGGATGTTGCGCTCGACGATGATGCGGGCGCTGGTGCGGAGGCGGGAGAAGGCGGCGGCGCGGTTCATAAAGAGGAGGCCCTGGGTGGTCATGCCGTAGGCGATGGCGACGATGCCCATGGCGACGACGGCCTCGATGATGGTAAAGGCGCGCAGCCGGGGAGCCAGCTTGCGCAGGCTGGCGCGGTGTGTCGGCGGTGAGGTGGACTGCTTTTGTGAAAATGAAAGAAGCATACGCTAAAATCAGCAGGTGCTGTGCCGCTGTTTTGGGAGTTTTGCGGCTGTGTTTTAAGGGAGAAATGTGACCTTTACCCGCCGACGGCTTGGTAGCGGCGGATGCCGGCGCGCCATGCGAGGTGGGCGAGGAGCCAGAGGAGGGCGGCCCAGCCTGCTTGGATGAGGAGGCCGTCGCGGAGGGCGTCGCCTTTTGCTCGCTCCATGAAGACTTGGACGGGGAAATAGACCTCGTAGGTGAAGGGGGCCCAGTGGATGAAGCCGCCGAGCCACGGGGGGAGCATATCGAGGGGGAAGATCTGGCCGCTGAGGAAATACTCGAAGGAGAAGACCATAAAGACGACGGTGGAGATCTCTAGGAGCCAGAAGGCGAGCATGGCGATGCTGTAGGCGATGGCGAATTGGATGAGGGCGGCGAGGGCGGTGCTGGTGGCGAAGGCGAGCCAGGTGC
>JAYVQK010000097.1:0-2277 GCA_043757005.1 Verrucomicrobiaceae bacterium | reverse complement strand
CCAAGGAAATCCACGCGGTGCATGGCCCGGAGGATGTGGCCGACTTGGCCTTTTTGCCGGAGGATCTCGCTGAAGACTTCGCGGTTCGCCCGCGCGTAGCGGAAAGTATCGTCCACATATTTCAACCGTCGCCGCACGAGCTGGCGTAGGTCGGCGCTCATGCTCACGCCTTGGAGTTGGACGTGGCGGAAGAGTCGCATCATGCGCCCCGAGTCTTCTTTGAAAATCAGCCGATCCTGCGGGTAGAGCTGATCGCCGATTGCTACGAACCCATCGAACTCTTCGCGCTTCGCCTGTTTCTTTCTGCGGAGCGGGAGGAATCTGAAAAGCCCGCGTGGCTTTGGGTCTTCGGGCTTGGGCAGTGCGAGGCGCTGCGAGATGAGTTCGGTGAGTTCGAAGATATTTCGCGCGTGCTGGTAGTAGTCGCGCATGAGTGCCTCGGTGCGGCGGAGGATGTCGGGCTCGGTCTCGTAGCCGAGGCGGTTGGCGAGTTCGAGCTGCTGGCCACGGAAGATCACGTCTGTGTGTAGCCCTGTGAGGAGGTGGAGTTCTGTGCGCAGGCGGAAGATGAAATCATACGCGCAGTCGAGTTCGCGGCGCTCGGATTCGTTGAGGTATTTCTTGGCGACCAGCTCTTCCGTGGTGCGCGCGCCGTATTTGAAATACGACATCCACAGCAGATTCTGGTAGTCGCGCAGGCCGCCGCAGCCGCTCTTGAGATTTGGCTCCTGCATATAGACAGACTCGCCGTAGCGGGAGTGACGGTCCGTTTGATCCGCGACGCGCGCTTTCAAATACGCGGCGACATGAGGCGTCAAACACTCTTTGAGAAAGCGCTGCTGGAACTTCGTGAAGAGCGCGGTGTCGCCCCACACGAAGCGCGCCTCCAGCATCGCCGTGCGCGATTTCATCTCCTTGTTGGCCTCGCGGATGGTCTCATCGAGGCTACGCGTGGAGTGGCCGGGATCGAATTCACAGGCGAGGATGTAGTTATACACCTCGGTCACGATTTCCTCGAAGCCCGCTGGGAATTTGACGCCGCCCGCGTGAATCCAAGTGATGTCCACATCGCTCTTGGGATTGAGTTCGTTGCGCCCATAGCCGCCGAGCGCGATGAGTGTGATGGCTGGCGGCTTCTTCCCTTTTTTGGAAAGCGCCGCCACGGCTTCATCCATGAGATGCACGAGGAAATCATCCATTACTCCCGTGCGCCTGCGGCCATCCTCCAGCCCGCTGCGGCTCGCACGCTTTGCATCTATGAGATCCTTCTCCTTCTCCAGTGCTTCGAGATACGCAGGCACGCGATGCTCCATGTCGAACGTGCCATCGGCTTTGAGACGTTCAGCTAGATCAGCAAGGGCTGTTGCAAATCGGCGCATGGATGCCGCGAGAAGGCGTGCGCTTTAGACGAGTGAAAAGCTCTGGTGCCCCGGCGCACCCGCTGCCACTTGCTTCACCGCTGCATCATTCGCCGCGAGATGCGTGAGCGCGTGGAAGACACCTTCGGGGTCCGCCGAGAGTTTCCCCGCGATCTCCTCCGCCGTCTGTGCAGTCGCGGAAAGTGCGCCGCGCACCGCGAGTAGCAGCGCCAGCACACCGACCGCCGCTTTTTTGCCCGACTCCACGCCGGGCTGATGGTAGGCGTTGATATTCACCAGCGTGGCGTAAAAACCGACCGCACGCTCATACAGCGCGATGAGCTGGCCGACCGTCCGCGAGGTCACCTCCGGGATGCTGATGGTGATGGTCGCGCGCCCACCCTCAAACAGCGCCAACCGCGTGCCACGCAAGAAGCCCTGGAGGAAATCCCCCGCCTTCACACCCGGCTCCACATCAATGCCAGCCGTGCAGCGCGCCTTGCGCACCTCGATCAGTGTGGCAAAGAAATTATTCACCCCGTCGCGGAGCTGCTGCACGTAAGCGTGCTGATCCGTGGAGCCCTTGTTGCCATACACGGCGATGCCCTGCTCGGCCACATTGCCATCGAGATCCAGCTTCTTGCCGAGGCTCTCCATCACGAGCTGCTGGAGGTATTTCGAGAAAAGCGCGAGCCGATCTTTATACGGCAGCACCACCATGTCCTTCGCGCCCTTGCCACCGCCGATGAAGTGCCACATGAGCGCCAGCAACATCGCGGGATTCTTCCGCGTATCCACGATGCGCGTCCATTCATCCATGTCCGCCGCGCCTTGCAAAATGCCGCCGGTATCCACGCCTTGCAGCGCCAGCGGCACGAGGCCCACCGCGCTCATCACCGAGGTGCGCCCGCCCACCCAA
>JAYVQK010000096.1:0-8825 GCA_043757005.1 Verrucomicrobiaceae bacterium | reverse complement strand
GACAGGCGCCCCGCCTGTCCATCCGTCGCGCAGCGACAGCCGGGGCGGCTGTCGGACCACGACAGGCGAGGCACCTGTCCCACATCCGCGATAGCCGGGGGGCGTCCGCGCTACGAATGACGCATGAGCCAGCTTAACTGCACCCTTTCCCAAATCGCCGAAGTGCTGCGCACGAAACAGCGATTTCTCGTGATGTCGCACCTCCGCCCGGATGGCGATGCGCTCGGCTGCACGCTCGCGATGGGGCTTTGCCTCCGCCAACTCGGCAAGGATGTGACGCTCTGGAATGAAGAGGGCTGCATCGAAAAACTCTCCTTCCTCCCTGGCTCCGAACTGGTGCAAAAGCCGACCGCCGAGAAACAGGATTTCGACGCCGTGATCGTGCTCGATACCGCTGTGAAAGAGCGCGTCGGCACCTGCCTCGCCTCCGTGGGGCACGCCGATGTGTGGGTGAATGTGGACCACCACATTTCCAATCCGCGCTACGGTGATCTGAACTACATAGACTCCAGCGCGCCCGCGACCGGGCAAATTCTCTTCGAACTTTTCCGCCAATGCGAACTACCGCTGACCGGTGAAATGGCCGACAACCTTTACGTCGCCATCAGCACCGACACCGGGAGCTTCCAATATCCCAGCACGACCGCGCGCACCTACGAGATCGGCGCGGAGCTGGTGCGCATGGGCGCAAAAGTCGGCGACCTCGCGCAGAAGCTCTACGAGAGCTACCCGCGCCGCCGCATCGAGCTGCTGAAGTCCCTGCTCAACGTCCTCGAATTTTCCAGCAGCGACTGCGTCGCCAGCTTCGCCCTCACACAGGCCGTGAGCCAATCGCTCGGCACGCAACCGGAGGATAACGAGGGGCTCATTGATACGATCCGAGCCGTGCAGGGCGTCATCGTCGCCGTATTTTTTGAAGAGATGCCGGATGGTAAAATCCGCGTCTCCCTCCGCTCCAAAGACCCGCGTGCAGACGTGTGCAAAGTCGCCCAGCTCTTCGGCGGCGGTGGACACACACTCGCCGCTGGCATCCGCATGAGCGGCCCATTGGCCGCCGCACAACAACGAATTCTCCAAGCTATTGATGAACAACTTCCGTGAAATTGACGGCGTCCTGCTGATTGATAAAGCGCCCGGCATGACATCCCACGATGTCGTCGCCATCGCGCGTCGCAGCCTCGGCACCAAAAAAATCGGCCACTGCGGCACGCTCGATCCGCTCGCCACCGGCCTACTCATCCTCGTGCTCGGGCGCGGGACGAAAATCCAAGACCTCCTCATGGCCGAGGACAAAGAATACATCGGCACCATGAAGCTCGGCGAAACCACCGACAGCCAGGATTCCGACGGCGTGCTCGTGGAGGCCAAGCCTTTGCCAGAGGGGCTCAACGGCGAGCAAATCGAAGCCGCGTTTAGCAAATTCCAAGGCGACTTTTACCAGATGCCACCGATGGTTTCTGCGATCAAAAAAGACGGCGTCCCGCTTTACAAGCTCGCCCGCAAAGGCCAAGTCGTCGAACGCGAGCCCCGCTTCGTGCGCGTCTTCGCCCACGAGATCCATGCAGTGCGCCTGCCCGAAGTGGACTTCCGCGTCGTCTGCTCCAAGGGCTTCTACGTGCGCACCTACGCCTTCGACATCGGCAATGAACTCGGCTGCGGCGCGCACCTCCGCGCCCTACGCCGCACGAAGAGCGGCAAGTTCTCCGTGGACCAAGCCGTCACCGTAGATCAGCTCAAACACGGCGACCCCAGCGAGACACTGAAGAAACTTCTCACCCTCCCCCAAGTCTCCATTTTACGCGGCGCGTAGGCGGTGAAAATCTACCATCACATCGCTGAACTCGCCGCCCTGCCGGGCCCAGTGTCCTTGGCCATAGGCGTCTTTGATGGGGTGCATCTCGGCCACCAGGCCGTCATCGCCGAAGCCCTCCGCACCAGCGGCGAAAACGCCGTCGTCGTCACCTTCGATCCCCATCCCGCGCAGCTCCTGCGCCCCGAACAATCCCCAGCGCTGCTCACCTCCACGCGGCATAAACTCTCGCTCCTCGCCCAGCTTGGCGTCGCCAATACACTCATCATTCCGTTTGATTCCGCGTTTGCCAAAACCCTGCCCGCCGACTTCATCACCGACTTCACGCACGCGTGCAAACTGCGCCAGATTTGCGTCGGGCAGGACTGGGCATTTGGCCACGGGCGCAAAGGAAATCTCACCCTCCTCCAGCTCCTCGGTCACGCCCTGCGATTCAAAGCCGTCGGCCTCCCAGCCGTCGCCATCGAAGGGCAGATCGTGAGCAGCACCACCATCCGCGCCGCCATTCAAGCGGGCGATCTTGCCACCGCCGAGCGTCTGCTTGGTCGCCCATTTAGCATCTACGGCACCGTGAGTGAGGGGCGGAAAATGGGACGCCAGCTCGGATTCCCCACCGCCAATCTCACGCCCGAACGCGAGCAACTCCCACCCGACGGCGTCTATGCCGTTCGCGCACAAATCCCGGAAATCAGCGCCGACTGGCTCCCAGGCGTCGCCAATATCGGCAACCGCCCGACCATCTGCGACACCGCTCGCGAGCGCGTGCTGGAGGTGCATCTTTTTGATTTCGACGCCGACATTTACCACCACGACATCGAGGTGGAATTCCACCACTTTCTCCGCCCCGAAGTCCGCTTCCCAGACGTCGAGGCACTACGCACCCAAATCAACGCCGACGCGGCTCAAGCCCGTGCCTTGCACTTAAAATCTCAATTTGCTCACCGTTCGCAGATTGCAGATTGCGAAACAACCAATCGGGCGGTAATCACTTGAGACAATGAGTCAACCTACGTCTGCGCGTAAGCTACTGTTTTTGCGGCGCGGTCTTTATTCCTACAGTAACGAAAGCACTGCTGCGCAACTGCGACGGTGCTTCCCCGAATACCCCCTCATAGATGTGGATATGGGCGCAGATTTCGACTTCGGGCGGGCGTGTTTGCAGCGGCATCCCGTATATTTTTTCCGCAACCTCGCCCAAGCCTGGAGGCTCTACGGCAAGCTCATCCGCACGGGGAAGCTGTCGTTGCGCAACGCCTTTGGCCGCACGCCCAAATATCTGCACGCGGTGCGAGACGAGGTGCAGCGCCGATTCGCACATCGGGCGGAGGAGTTTGCTTTCACCTTTCAGACGCAGTCGCTTTTCGACGGGCATCTGCCGGGCGTGCCGCATTTTCTTTTCATGGACCACACGCACCTCGCGAATCTCACCTACCCGAGCTTCGACAGGGCGTTGCTCGCAGGTGCGGATTGGGTCGCCGAAGAGCGCGCGATGTATCACTCAGCGACGCGCGTTTTCACCATGGCCGAGCACGTGCGCCAGAGCGTCGTGAGGGATTATGGGGTGAAAGAAGAACGCGTCTTTACCGTCCACGCCGGGAGTAATCTGAACGTCGCACCGGGTGCTCTGGCGAATGATGGATTTCGCAATCAGACGATTGTTTTCGTCGGCGTAGATTGGGAGAGGAAAGGCGGCGAGGCGCTCTTTGCAGCGTTCGAGAAAGTGCTCCACCATCTGCCAGAAGCGCGGCTGATCGTGGTGGGATGCCGCCCCGAGATCGCGCACCCGCGCGTAGAGATCGTCGGGCGAGTGCCGCGAGAGCAAGTGGGCGAATACCTCGCGCAGGCCGCTGTATGCTGCTTACCGAGCCGCATCGAGCCGTTTGGCATCGCGCCGATCGAGGCCGCATTGCAAGGCGTGCCGTCCGTCGTTTCCGACATCGGCGCGCTGCCAGAGATCGTGCGCGACGGGGAGACTGGGCGCGTGGTGCCGGTGGATGATGTGGAGAAATTAGCCGAGGCACTGCTCCAACTCCTGAGCGATCCGGCGCTGTGTCAGCGCATGGGCGAGGCCGGGCAACGTCACGCCAAGGCAACTTATAATTGGGATGAAGTGGGCGCAAAACTCCGCAAACACGTCACCGCCGCGCTGGAGGCGGGCGAGTAGTTTCCGCGAGCGGGCGTCACGCCTTTGCTTTGCAGATGATGTTCAAGTAGCTCTCCTCCGCCGCCAACCCGCGATAAAGCTCCAGCCCGCTGTGCGTCGCTCGGAAAATCTCGTAACCCAGCGCGCGCAGCGCCTCCAACAACTCCGCCTCGCTCGCGCCGAAACGCTCCAGGCAGGACGGATTCAGCTCGATCAATATCGTCGGTCGAAAGCGCCGCAACGTCTCGCGCCCACCTGCCAGCACTTTGATCTCCGCGCCCTCCACATCCACCTTTAGCGCGTCGAGCCGTGAGAGGCCTGTGCGCTCGGCAAAGGCATCCAGCGTCGTCATCTCCACTTGCTCCATCTTTGCGCCAGCAACGCCGCCCGCGAGTCGCCCGCGCCCGCGATTCTCGGCGTCCGGCAGGACGAAATTCGCCTGCCCCACTGCGTCCGAGAGTGCGACGCGGTGCGCCTGCACTTGCGCGAGGGAATTCAGCCCGCGCTGCGTCTCCAGTAGCGTGAAATTTTCCCCCACCGGCTCGAACGCATGGACGCTCGCCCCGCGCCGTGCCGCCAGCAGCGAGTAGTAGCCGAAGTAAGCGCCCACATCCAAGAACACCGAGCCCGCGCGGACATCGGCAAAAAGCGCGCGCGCATCGTGGACATCGAACACGCCGTGATACAGCAGCCGCCGCTGCAACGCGCAATCCGTGCTCAACCGCCAACGCAACCCCTGCCGCACCACCTCGCGCGTAAGCGCTGGCCCACGTTCCAGCCCACCCACGCGGATCAGCGCCTCCACCACGCGCCACTTCCCAGCGTGATAAGGCACGCGCGCGTAGAGCAGAATGAGATTTTCGATCAAAGGACGAAGCATGAGCCTGCACAGCTACCCGAGCCCTCCCAGCGCCGCAAGGACGTGCTCGCGCAATCATTGAAACAAATTGCCTCGGCACGGGTTCTTTCGCAACGTGCCGAACACTTTGCTCTGCCATCATGAATGAACCGACGAGCTTTCCAAACGATACGACGGGGGACGATCCCGCGTGCGATTGGGCGTTGATGCACCGGATCAAAGTGGGCGACGAGGACGCCTTTCGCGAACTCGTCGAGCGGCACCAGCGCAGCGTCATCGGCGTCGCCGCGCGGATGCTCAGTGACGACGCGGAGGCCGAGGACATGGCGCAGCAAGTCTTCATCCGCGTGTGGAAAAGTGCGGCGCGCTGGGAGCCCACCGCGAAGTTCACCACATGGCTCTACACGATCCTGCGCAATTTGGTTTTTAACGAAAGTCGCCGCCGCTCGAAGCGCCCCACGCGCTCGCTGGATGCCGTGATCGAGGAAGGCGACCGCCCCCAGCAATTCGAGGACACAGGAGCGAAGCCGCCGGATGCAGCGTTGCTCGACGCCGAGCTGCAAGAGGCCGTGGACCGCGCCATCTCCGAGCTGCCCGAGTCGCAGCGCATGGCCATCGTTTTGCGCCGCTACCAAAATGTGAGCTACGAGGAAATCGCCGAGGTGATGGAGCTGACCGTGCCCGCCGTAAAAAGCGTGCTCTTCCGCGCGAGGACGGAGCTAAAGGAAAAACTGCGCGTGTATCTCGGAGAGTGAGGGCCAGCTTTCAAAATGAAAACGACTCTACTAAGCCGAGCGGCTTGTGCGGACGGAGCGCACGCGTCCCGCGTGCCGCGTTGGGCATCCTGCCTGGCGCAGTGCGGCGCTGGGAGTAGCAAAGATGTTCTTACTTCGAGTGGTTCGTCTCACGCGCGCTGGGCAAGATGCCCAACGCAGCACGCGGGACGCGCGCGCTCCGGCCATACAAGTCTCTCCTGCTTCGTTGAGGTCTTCTTACTTCTGAAAGCTGGTGTGGCCATTGGCGCTTTGGGCTCTGCTATTGGCCGCTGATGAAGCTCGTGATGTTGGCGCGCAGCTTCGCGGCGTCGGCATCAAGGAAATACATCATGTGGCCGCTCTCGAAGGTCTCGAAGCGGATGTTTTTGCGCAGGCTCTCGGGGATGGGGAGGTGGTCGAGCGAGTAGCGCGTGGCGTCGGGCGGCACCGCGAGATCGCGGCGACCGGAGCAGATGAGGAGGCGGAATTGCGGGTTGGTTTTCATGGCGTCGGCGAGGTGGTTTTCCATGCCCACGTAGCGCCCGCCGAATTTCGCAAAGCTCCACGGGAGCGGGGCGAGCACACGGTAGGGCTCGTCGGTTTCATAGCCGAGGTCGCCGCGCAGGTAGGCGTTGGCCATGGCATTAAAGGGGCCGATGACTCCGGTGAAGGATGGGTCAAACTCGGGGGATTGCTCGCTGCGGTCGCCGTCTTCGGCGGTCACGCGGGCGTCGAAGCGCCCGATGATTTTGCCCTCTTTGCGGAGCAGCATTTCGCGAAAATAGGAGGGGCTGATGCGGAGGTCTTGTTCGTCGCACTGCTCGGGTGTGAGGCCGGTGAGGCGGGCGAGTTTCTCCGCGATGCTGCGGCGCTCGGGCGCTGGGAGGGTGCGGCCTCGGAGGAGGGCGAGCGGGTATGCGCCGTGGGTAAATTCCCGCGCGGCAGCCTCGGCCTGCTCCACGGTGAGCGCCTGCAAATCAGCGGGCAACTTCCCGTGGTAATGGGCGGCGGAGGTGAAGCTGGGGAGGAAGCTGAGGAAGGGCAGGTCGTTGCCGATGGCGCTGCTGAGGGTCTGGAAATTGATGACGCCGGAGACGCAGATGAAGCCGGAGAGCATCATGCCGTGGCGCTCTTGCAGGTAGTCGGCGAGGCCCGAGCCTCGGATGCCGCCATAGCTTTCGCCGCAGAGGAATTTCGGCGACATCCAGCGCTGCTCGCGGGTGGTGAAGAGGCGGATGAATTCGCCGACGGATTCCACATCCTCATCCGGCCCGAAGAATTGCTCGGCCTTCTCCCCCTTTGCCGCGCGCGAGATGCCGGTGCCCACGGGGTCAATGAAGACGAGGTCGGCGACGTCGAGGATGCTGTTGGGGTTTTCCGCGATGGTGCCGATGGGCGTGGAGACTTTGCCATCCGGCGGCAGCGAGATTTTGCGCGGCCCGAGCCCGCCGAAATGCAGCCAAACCGCCGCCGAGCCGGGGCCACCATTGAAGCAATAAACGATGGGCCGCGTGGTGGCGCTGGCACTGGCGAGTGGCTTTCCGTTCGCCCCTTTGGCCGCGTAATACACGTAGAACACATTCGCACGCGGCGAGCCGTCCTCTTTCAAAATCGGCAGCGTCCCCGTCTTCACCGCATACTCGATGACGTTGCCGCCGATGGTCGCGGTGCCCTTACTTTCCTTGGGCTTATCTTCCGGCTTTTTGTCGTCTTTTTTCTCCTCCTTCTTGTCATCCTTTTTATCCGCAGGTTTCGGCGGTTCCGGCGCGTCTTCGGCAAAGAGAAAGGTAGCAAGGGCGAGTGAGATGATGAATTGGCGCATGGTGGTATTTTATCGGATGAAAGTAATTTTAATGGCGGATTCGGCAGTCGCAAGGCGGTCGAACTCGTGGTGATCAGAAGTGAAAAGCTCGCCGCTCAAACGCTCCGTAAGAGCGAGGGCAAAACAGTCCGCCAGCGAGATGCGGCCAGCAGCTTTGCGCCGCGCGACGGATTTCCAGAATGCTTCATCGAGGTCGCTTCGCACTTCGATCCCGAGTTCCTTCGCGATTGCCAGTGCTTGTTCCGCGTTCTCCTCACCTGCCCGCCGCAGTGCGTCGTAATAGACCTCACAGAGATTCACCGCATGAATGTGAACCGTCATCGCAGAATCCGCACAGACTTCGGCGATACGTTCCCAGCCCAGCTCTTTTGCAAGAAAGGCAATCCACGCAGACGAATCCAAAACAGCGTGCGCTACCATCGTTCTCCCGCCGCGTGCTTCTCGCGTAGAAAGTCATCCAGCGGGGTGAGCTTTCCTTTCATCGCTCCTGCGAGTTCTTGCACGCGCTGCCGACGCAGTTCCTGCTCCTTGCTCACGCGGTTCAAGATGCTTTCGACTTCGCCAAAATACTTCTCTGGCAGTATGGCGATTTTTTCCTGAATGGCTTCGATACGACTCATACGCGGTATCTAGCGCAGTCTGCGCGGATGTAAAAGCGGGAGTTGCACATTCGCCGCCATCACCATCGAGCTCCCGCCGCGTGCTTCTCGCGTAGAAAGTCATCCAGCGGGGTGTTTGAACCCGAACGCCGCGATAGAAACCGCAGATGGGCGCAGATGGACGCAGATGAAGTGGGACGAGAGATATAGAAAAAAACGCACCATACCTGCCAAGGATACTTGCCTCCGCCCCCAAGCATCCGCGCTGGTCTGCGCTGATCTGCGGTTCACCAATGCGGCGTTCGGGTTAAAGAGAGCGTCGCCCATCGCGAGAGCGTCTTGGAGTGCGGTGGGAAGCGTCAACGCCACACCGCACTCCGGGGCGGCGCGTGGAGAAAGAGCCGCGTGTAGCCTGCCTCCGCGCGCTCTCTCGAAGCCCCAGAGTCGCCCCTGCTGCCGGAAGGCGGCGTGGCGCTAACGCTTCCCGCACGCACGACAAGGCGCTCCATCTGCGGTTCACAAAAGCGCATCCGGGTTAAAAACCACGGCTACCCTCAGGCTGCCGCTACTTGTTGTTCCAGAATAAACATTCAACTAATGGTTAAAAACCACGGCCACCCTCAGGCTGCCGCTACACGGCAAAAGCAACGCACGCTTTGAGAGAGGGTAAGCTGTCCATTTCCGCTCTTCTCTGTGCTGCTTTCTAAGCGAATAATCTGTCAGTCCCTCGGCGCTCTTGGATTGGATGCCATATAGTTGCGTTTCTTTTTGGTTGTGGGGAGAGCGGTCGGTGGCGCAGGTGGCGGCACATAGCCGGGGTCTCCCGGCTCTAAAAGG
>JAYVQK010000095.1:0-31652 GCA_043757005.1 Verrucomicrobiaceae bacterium | reverse complement strand
TCGTCCGGCGCTCTCCATCGTTCCACCCACTCTAAGCAGCGGGGTGCCCTGCAAATGCCCGCATCCCACTGAAAGTAGCGAGGAACCTTCGGGAGTCTCCGAATAATCTGTTATCTGCCAACTTGAGCGAAGGCACCGTCTGCTGGCGCAGAGCATAGCCAAATAAAAATGCCGAATTCCTGTAAAATATACTTGCATTCATGCGAGCTATGAGGGATACAGGTAGTCCGATGAATGATATTAATCCTCGTATTGAACTCTACCGCGAAGCAATTACCCTGGAAACGCAGCGTGCCAACCTTCAATCTCAGCTTGGAACCATCCGAGTAGAAATTGACGCGCTCAATTCCCGCCTCGTCACCATTAAACAAAGCCTCTTCACCGCAGCCGCGATGCAGGAACCAAAGGAGCCGAAAGCTCCCAAGGGTCCCAAGCCGCCACGCGCGGGACGGGGTGAACTCAAAGCGCAAGTCCTCACCGCCCTCGTGGCGGCTGGCGAGCGCGGACTGAAAGTAAAGGAAATCGCCAACACCCTCGGTGTGAAACCTGCGAATATTTATTCGTTCTTTCAGACCGTCCATCTGAAGTTCCCGCAGGTCAAAAAGATCGGCGATGCTCAATACCGTCTCGAAGGCGAAATCCCAGCGGAGGAGCTTATCGTGCCAGTGCGGAAATCCGCTCCTCAAGGCAAACGCCGTGGCGGAAAGCGCAATTACAGCACGAAGCCACTCAGCCCTCGTGGCGCACTCGCAGCCCGCATCGTAGCCGCTCTCCAAGAGTCCGGCGAAGCAGGCATGAAAGTGCGTGATATTGCTGAAAAATTGAGTGTGAAGGTGAAGAACCTCTTCATCTGGTTTGCTACTACAGGAAAGAAGAACGCCAATATTAAGAAAATCGGCGAAAGTCTCTACCGCCTCGAAGCTTAAACAATAAACTGACCATGGCCCTCGGCGCGCCTTTCCGCGCCGAGGGCCTTTTTTTGCCTTGAAGAAACGTTTATTTGATCGCGCTCCCTTCGTCGCACAAAAAAACGATTCTGCGTGATTAGATCATCCCATCTTTCGGAAATAACCCGGCCATACAAAGGCGACTACGAGGAGCGCAAAGAGCGGAATGGAAAGACAGGAGCCCATCACTCCTTCGCGCGCTTCGTAGTCGTCTTATTTCTCAAAGTTGGTGTTAAAGTTCTGCTCGATTGCTGAGGTTGGTAGGAGTCCTGGGGTGAGAGTGCTTGGAATGCACTTCAATGACTTTCGCCCTCATTTCCCTGCATGGATCAGTTAGCGCGGTTGCTTGCCGAGTTCGCTGAGGTAGCGGAAGAGATCGCTCAAGTCTTCGTGCGAGAGCTTGTCCACGAGAGCGGCGGGCATGAGCGAGCCGATGACTTTTTCGCTCATAATTTGTGCACGCGGTAGTCGCACTTCGCGTTGCTGGGCGGCGTCGAAGAGCACGAGTTCTTGCGGCTCGCCGGGGCGGCGAAAGCCGGTGCTCGAGGTGCCGTCTTTCATCGTGGCCATGATGGCCTCGTAGCCTTCCTTCACCTCGCGCTGCGGCTCCAGCACTGCGCCGATGATGAAGTCGAGCGGCTGCGCGCTGCCGATATTATTGAGGTCGGGGCCGATGCTGCCGCCTTCTTCGCCGACGCGATGGCAGGCGAGGCAAGCGAGTTCTGCGCGGTGGAAGACGGCTCGCCCTCGTTTGGCGTCGCCGCGCTCGCGGACTTCCTTTGCGATCATCGCGATAAATTCCGGCGCGACGTGTGCCACTGGCTGCGCGCGCATGGCATCGCCGACGAGCGCGGCGACTTTCGCATCGGCCTTCTGCGCGAGTTTGGCGGGAGCATCGGGCGCTTTCAAAAAAGCCACCCACTCTGGCTTCCAGCCAAGCGACTCGGCGCGCGGCAAGGCTGGCTCCCATTGAGGCCGGAGGCGGGCGATGGCTTGGCGGATGGCGTAGTCGAGCGGCGCATCTGTCGGCAGTTCGGAGGCCGTGAGGACGACCGCGATGCTCTCCACGCTCGGCAGATTTGCCGCCGCGACGACTGTGGCGAGGCGCACGCGGATGTCGGCATCTCGCGCGAGCGGCGTGAGCTTTCTCGACTCCACAGGCAGTCGCTCCCACCAGCGCACGAGCACGCCCACTGCATACGCGCGGAGACGCGGCTCGCTGGCGGTGAGGGCACGCTGGAGTAGCTCGGGCTCGATGGCTTCGTGATCTTCTGCGACGCCGAGTATTTCAAAAAGCACGTGCTCAGAAGCCGCACCGAGTCGGAGTGCGGGCACGACTTTCTCCGCTGGCATCGCTGCTAGGATGCGCTTGGCCGTCTGCCGCACGAAGCGCTCGGGGGACTCCAGCGTGCTGAAAAGTTCTTCGACAGGAGCGGCGGTTCCTTTCCCAAAAACGACGGGCGACACCACCAGTGGACGCCTCTTCGCGGTCACGCGCCAGATGCGCCCGTGGGCCTTGTCGCGGTCGGGATGCCGGAAGCTCGCTTGGTAGTGGCCGATGATCGGATTATACCAGTCGGTGATGTAGAGAGCGCCGTCGGGACCAAATTTTACATCCACCGGGCGGAAGCTTTCGTGCGTGCTCGTGAGCAGTGGTGGTAGATCGGCGGCCTTCCACGACGAGCCATCGGGCGTGAGTCTCAGCGCCCAGACGGCGTGATTGATATAGCCGCCCGTGAGCAGCACGCCCTGCCATTCCGGCGGGAAATGCGCCGTGCCGACGATCTCCGGGTTGCTGCATTTGCGCCCACGCGCCTCGGCCCAGATGCTCGCAGGGCGCTTCGCCACGCCGCCGATGAATTGCGAGGGCAGCGCATCAAAGAGCCCGCCATTATTCCCCGCTTGCACGAAAAGCGCGCCCCAATCATCCCACGCAAAACCCCACGGATTCTGCGGATCAGCGGGGCCACCCCAAAAGGCGTCGAGCTGCTGGCGGCGCGGGCGCAGGCGGAGGTAGCCCGCCTCGTCCAGCTTCGTCACACCCCACGGCGTCTCGACTCGGGTGAAAGCGTGGAGCCCTTGCGAGAAGAAGAGTTCCCCGCCGGGGCTCCACCGAAAGCTGTTGATGTTTTGATGATTATCCCCGGTGCCAAAACCGCGCATCACGACCTCTTTTCTATCTGCTTTGCCGTCCCCATCGTCGTCGCGGAAATGCCAGAGCTTCGTGCCTTCGCCCACCCAACAGCCGCGCGCATCGCCATCCAGCTCGATGCCCGTGGGGATCATCAGTCCATCGGCAAACGTGGTCACTTTATCCACATGGCCATCGTGATCCGTGTCCTCCAGCACGAGCACCTTGTCGTTTGGCTCCTCGCCCGGCACGAGCTGCGGGTAAGCCGTGCTCACGATCACCCACAGCCGCCCGAGGCGATCCACGCGCGATTGGATCGGCTTCGTCACGCCATCGCGCTCCGAGGCAAACAGTGAAACCTCAAACCCATCGGCGATCTTGAAACTCGCCAGCTCGGCGGCTGGATCGTCGGTGGATGTCTGCGCGTGCGCGCAAAAAGCGAAGGATCCAGCGAGAAGCACCGTGAGTGTGGAGCGCAGCATTGGAACTGCTTTGGCGTCGGTCTTCATTTGAGTTTTGCAGCAGCGGCCCAGATTGCTTGTTCCTTCGCCTCGATGAGCGGGACGAAGCGTTCCAGCTCTTCGGGGAACCATCGCTTGTTCGGGTCTTTGTCATCGCGACTGCTCGGCTGATTCGTGCGGTCGCCCGCGAGGAAGGCCCAGTTTTGCGGGCGGGTGTAGTGGAACCACAGACGGTTTTTGGCGATGATGAGTTGGCGGAGTTCTTCGTAGTGCTCTGAGCGGACGATACGTCCATCATCATCGTTTGGTTGATATAATAGAGCCGCACGCAATTCGGGAAAAGCCTGCCTAAAATACATCACTAAAACTCCATGCCCTCTGATGTCGGCATGAACGCCGTCGCGCGTGGTAATGGGCGCTCGCCAACCTGTAATGGACGGAGGCCAACCTGAACCGAAGTCCCCATCTATCCCCCGTCCCTGTTCCAAAAGCTCGGCCTTCGTGCGTGTGCCATTCACAAAAGGAAAGCCATGCGCCTTTGCGATGGAACCAATCTGCATCCGATATTCGCCGAGCACGAGATTCGGCTCTGGCTGAGCAAAGCTGCGCAGGGGAGATGAATCGGGCGGACGGGAATAAGAAGATTTCCCCTTTTCAAATACGGTCGGCGCGATGAGAACGAGTCTTCGTTTTCCGCCACTATCCAGCCGGGCAATCATCTTCTCGTATGCCTCCGCAAACTCCGCGAGATGCGCTTTCCCCGCGAGACTCTCCATCTGCCCAAACTGCGCGATTACCACGGTCGCTCCGATCTTTTCGAGCTGCTGTTCTAGTGTGGGGTAGTTTAAATCGCGGTGCTGCTCGAAGACCGTGTCGCCCTCCCATGCGAGGCTGCGGACTTTGAACTGGTAGCACGGCAAGGCCCGCTGGAGCAGCGTTTCGAGCAGACCGAGTTCACTCGCCACAACCATGTCCTCGCCGCCTACGAGCGCGATGACATCGTGCGGATGGAGGAAGGGCTCCTCCGCCCGGACGTGTTGATTGGAAACTACGAAGGCCGCGAAGGCCGCGAAGATGAAAGCGACGCGCATGGGGCGAGAGTGCGTGCGCGGGAACTATGCGAGCAAGCCCAGAGCCGTATTCGCACACCCGCGAGGGCGTGCGCGCGGACGGAGCGCACGCATCTTGCGTGTAGCGGCGGGCATCCTGCCCGGCGCAGTGCGGCGCGAGGAGTATCAAGGATGCGCCACTTCGAGTCGCTACGCTCCATGCGCTGGGCAGGATGCCCAACGCTGCACGCGGGACGCGTGCGCTCCGGCCATACAAGCCTCTCGTAGATTTGGTTTTTGCAAAGGGCATGGCAGGCTGGGAAGCCTTTGTCCCATTATTTCCCAGCCGCCGTCTCCACCGCTTCGGCCACGGTCTTCACTCCGAGCTTTGGCGCGTTGCTTGGGGCGTCCACTCCGTCTTTGGGTGAGGCGTCGGCGAATTGGCCGGTATCGCCGAACTCTTTTTGCAGGCGGGTGAGTTCCGCCTTCAGCTCGGCGACTTTCGCGGCCTGTGCGGGGTCGTTGATGAGGTTCTTTTGCTCGGTGGGATCACTCACGAGGTCGTAAAGCTCCCATGCGTCTTTTTTCCAAAAGCAGATGAGCTTGTGCGTGGCGGTGCGGACGCCGTAGTGGGCGCGGGTGTTGTGGTCGCCTGGGTCGTGGTAGTAGCGGTAATACATGGACGTGCGCCAATCGGCAGGCGCGTCGCCTTTCAAAAGCGGGACGAGCGAGCGGCCCTGCATCTCGGCGGGAATGGGGAGGCCGGCGAGTTCGAGGAAGGTGGGGGCGTAGTCGTTATTCAGCGTGAAGCGGTCGCTCACTGCGCCTGTGTGGATGCCGGGGCCGCGCACGAGCAGGGGCACGTGCAGGCTGGGCTCATACATGAATCGCTTGTCGAAAAGGCCGTTGTCGCCGAGGAAGAATCCGTTGTCGGCGGTGTAAAAGACGACGGTGTTTTTTGCCAGACCCGTCTTGTCGAGGTAGTCGAGCACGCTGCCCACGCTATCGTCCACGCCCTGCACGCAGGCGAGGTAGTCTTGCATATAGCGTTGGTATTTCCAGCGCACGAGCGCGTCGCCGGTGAGCGTCTTGCCGGGGCTGATCTCTACTTCCATCGGCTTCGCACCGAGCCACTGCTGGCGCTTCGGGCCGGGGGGTAAATCGGCGGGCGGCTCCATCTTCAAATCACGCCGCGTGAGGTCGCGCGCGACGGTCTGCTCATTCTCCGGCAGCGCAGCGGGGCGCGTGGCGTAATCGTCGAAAAGCGTCGCGGGTTCCGGGATGGTGCGGCCAGCAAAGAGCGCCTTGTTCTTCGCATCTGGCTCCCATGGGCGGTGCGGGGCTTTTTGGTGCAGCATGAGAAAGAACGGTTTGTCCTTGGGCCGAGTCTCTAGGAATTCGATGCCGAGATTGCCCGTGATCTCCGTGCAGTGTCCCGTGATGGTGAGTTGCCCCGCTGGCGTGAGGAAGGTGGGGTCGAAATAAACGCCCTGCCCTGGCAAGATAATCCACCGATCAAACCCCGTCGGATCGCTGCCGAGGTGCCATTTTCCTATCATCCCCGTGTAATAGCCCGCCGCTTGCAGGAGCTTCGCCACCGTCTGCTGCGAGCCATCGAAGCGATTGAAAACCGTCACGCCATTGATGTGCGAATACTTCCCCGTGAGGAGCGTCGCGCGGCTCGGCGTGCAGATGGAATTGGTCACAAAAGCATTCGCAAATCGCACGCCCTCCTTCGCGATGCGGTCGAGCTGCGGCGTCTCATTCACCTTGCTCCCGTAGCACGACAGCGCGTGGGCCGCGTGGTCGTCGGACATGATGAAAAGGATATTGGGCCGCTCGGCAGTGAGTGCAGTGGCGGTGGTGATAAGGAGCGCGAAGAGGAGTGACTTCATGCGGGCGAGTGGAGTGGGGATGGATGGGGGAGAAAAGAAAAAAGTGAGGGTGGGCAGAGCTGGATTCGAACCAGCGAAGTCAGAGACAGCGGATTTACAGTCCACCCCGTTTGGCCACTTCGGTATCTACCCTTTTTCGCGAGGGGCGGAGTTTGTATGCGGAGAGAAAAAATAGCGCAAGGGGGAAGAGAAGTTTTTTTAGAAACTGCCAAAAACTCGGAAGCCGTATTTGGAGTGCGGGGGCATGACCCCGCTCTGGAGGGGCCTTTGGGCGGGCAAACCTTCCGACCTTGCGAGAGACTGACCCACCCGCTCGTTCCTCGCCCTCCAAAGCGGGGTCATGCCCCCGCACTCCAGATCCATCGCCCGCAAGACACGCATTGGGGACATTCAATTCCCTATCGCCAGAAAAGATTGAAAGTATAACTCCAAAAAATTACTTAATAATATAAGATAATACTTGTCATTCGCAGAATAAATCGTTACAAATTTAAATTTATGGAAACAAACATCAGGAAGCTCTTCAACGACCAAGATAGAAGATTTACAATACCATCCTACCAGCGATCCTATTCGTGGGAAAAAGAGAATATACTACAATTTATTCAAGATCTGAGAGACGCGAAGGAAGAATACTACATGGGGCATTTTCTTTTTGAACAAGATCAGACGCCAATGAAAACGTCTTTGTCCAATACGCTTCTCATTATAGATGGGCAGCAACGGCTAACTACTTGCATCATCTTTTTTAGTTCACTCTACCAAGAATTACTCAATAAAAAAGCTGTAGGAGAAGTAGGTAGCATCGAATTGGAAGACATCGTTCATATTTACCTCCGCGACACCCGTAAACGTATCCAAAAACTTGAGACCGTAGTTGATGACAACAACTTCTTTGCGGATGAAATTATTGATCGCAAAGTTTCTCTACACGCTAATTTCGGAACTAAGTCTCAAGAACGTATTCGGGATGCGAAGCTTTTATTTTCAGATGCGTTTAGCAAGGTAACTTTGGCAGAGTTGGAACGTTGGTATAATCTCGTTTCTTACGCTAAATGCACGGAGTATAGAGTGATAGATAAGATAGCAGCTGCGCGAATCTTTGCATTTCAGAACGACCGAGGCAAACCTCTCTCTGATTTCGAAAAACTGAAATCGTATTTCATGCTGCAAGTCTATTTACATGGCGGCACTACCGAAACAAAAGCTGAATATATAAAATATTTAGAGTCGGAAATTTCTATTATTTATAAGCAGATTGTTAGGGTAAAGCTGAAAGAAGATGATGTCCTGCGTTACTGCTGGTTGGCTTCTTCTCATAGCAGAGGATTTGATAGTGAAAAAACTGTGGAAGAAGTAAAAACTTGGGTTTTAGGGGATTCGTCAGATGAAATCTGTGAGCGAATCAAAGAGTTCATGGCGGCTCTTGCTAATTCATTCCGCCTTGTTGAAGAAGTTGAGAAGAGTGAATCCACTGAGATCAAAAATTTGCGTTATCTTAACACAATGGCTCTAGCTTATCCGTTTTTGATTCGGGCACGAAATCATGGGGCGTCAAAGCTACAAGTGGAATGTTTGGCTAAATTATTAGAAAATATCACTTTCCGGGCTCTATTGAGAGGTGGGAGAGCTGGTATTGAATCGCGATTGAACGTCTATCTCAGGGCAAAAGCAGATGTGCAATATGTCGAAAGAATTATCACAGGAATGATCCGCGATTTACGCAATAATGGATGGTGGGTTTATTGGTCTGATCAAGTTTTAGATGTCCTTGATAATTATTTTTACAAGAATCGCGTGGATAATTACGTGCTCTGGAGATATGAAATGCACCTCAGCTCCGAAACAAGTTATTCCGTATCAAAGATCAATTACAGTAATTTGATCAACAATGAGAGTATTGAGCATATTGCTCCACAGACCCAAACAGATAACAACCCTGTGGCTAACGGGTATGGGGTTTACGTTGACGCCGAAAATCCTGATAATGGAATTGTTTCGGGTGAATGGATGAATTGCTTGGGGAACCTCATGCTTATTTCACAAAGCCACAATAGCTCTATTGGCAATCGGCCTTTCGAAACCAAAGTTAAATCTTACGGAGATGATAATCTTCTAAATCAGCAGAAGGAAATAATTAAATTTGTTACGGATTCGATAAGGCCTGTCTGGGACAAGGCCGCTATAGAGCGTCGCCATGTCAAAATTCTTGGCGTAGCTAAAACCCTTTGGTCGCTAGATAGCCTCTTGAGTGCCACACAAGCAGCAGGTTGACGCCCAATCAGACTCCGGTCATTTTCCAGCCATGAGCACGCTTGCTGAAATCGAAGAGGCGGTGGAATCTTTGCCTCGAAAGCAGCAGCAGACTTTGCTGCGCCACTTGTCTGAACGGCTTAGTGGGGGGCTGAGTTGTTATGATCTGGTGCGCGATCTTTTTGAGAAGCCGGAGCGACTTGGTGCGAGTGGAAAGCGGGATCTTTCTACGGATAAAGAACACCTCGCGAGTTTTGACCGGAAGCAGGGCCAAAGTGATGGGTGCAGTGTTCGCGGATGCTGGCTTGCTGGTGGTATTGACCTCATTTGCGAAAGTCTTTCATGGCGCACTGGGGATGTTTCGCGAGGGATCTTGCGGCGATCATGGTCAGCTTTTTTAGTCCTCCTAGTGAGAGGAAGCCTTGGTGGGTGGAGAGGGCTTCCGCGGCGGGCTCGGAGAGCCTTCGGAGGCCTCGGAGGTAGAGATCTCCTCGGTGCTGGGTGAGTGCTTGGGCGGTGTGGATGGGGAGCCGCACTAAGCCGTCGAGCCAAAGACCGCCTTTCATTTTGGAAAGCGACATAGCTATGGGGGCGGAAAGGGATCGTAGGCCGCATAATTCGAGGATTCCCTCGTGCCGGGAGAGCGCCTCGGCGGTGGCCTCGGTGAGTGCGGTCAGGCCGCTGAGATTGAGGTATCGTTTGAGGCCCGAGAGTGCTTCGAGGGCGGGTATCTCGATCTTGCTGTAGGTCCACAAATCGAGGCTGTGGATGTGTTCTCGGTGGGCCATGACTACTTCGAGAGTCAGTTTGGTTTTGGTCGCGCTCATGGGGGAGAAGAGTCTTCTGGGAGCGGCTGGCTTCCAAGGGAAGCCAATGGGGACATTGGATGTCTGCGATGGATGGAAAGTCCATCCCGCTAAAAAAGAAACGCTTCGTGCGGCGAGGTGCAGGCTTATGAGCCTTTCCTTCGTGCCTTCGTGCCTTTGTGTGAGGCATCCTTTTTAGGTTTAAAGTTTTATCCTCAGCCTTTCTCTCGCCTCTCGCCACGCCGCGTGTATTGTCCGCATTCCAAAAAAATGAGCACCATTGCCGCTTCGCCAAAGTCCAAAGCCCGAGTCCCGAAGATCGGGATGATCTCTCTCGGCTGCGCTAAAAACCTCGTGGATGCTGAGATCATGCTCGGCGACGTCATCGCGCGCGGCATGACGATCACCAACGACGCCGCCGACGCCGACGTGCTCATCGTGAATACCTGCGCCTTCATTGATAGCGCGAAAGAAGAAAGCATCGAAGCCATCCTCGAAGCCCACGAAAGCAAGGGGCTGAAAAAGCGCCGCGTGGGGCAAAAACTCATCGTTGCTGGCTGTATGAGCCAGCGTTTCAGCAGTGAGCTCGCGGGCGAGTTCCGCGGCGAAGTGGACGCCTTCATCGGGCTCGACCAAGTCAAAGACGTGGGCAGCATCATCGAGCGTGTGCTCGGGCGCACGCAGCCACCAGCCAGCGTCTCCAGCTCCGCAGTGAGTAAAAAAGGCGAGGTGCTCCTCGACGAAACCTGGGAGCCGCTGAACCTCGTCACCCGCAAGCCCACCTACATCCCGGACTGGGATACGCCCCGCGTCCGCCTCACCCCGTCGCACACCGCTTTCACCAAGATCGCCGAGGGCTGCAACCACCCCTGCAGCTTCTGCGTCATCCCCCAAATGCGCGGCAAACACCGCTCCCGCACCATCGCCAGCGTCGTCGCCGAAGTGCGCGGCCTCGTCGCCGAAGGCGTGAAAGAGATCAACCTCATCAGCCAAGACACCACCTACTACGGCATGGATCTCTGGGAGGAAAAAGCCAGCCCCCGCCAGCCCGTGGACAGCACGCGCGGCACCACGCTCACGCAGCTCCTCAAAGAGCTCAACGCCATCCCCGGCGACTTCTGGATCCGCCTCCTCTACACCCACCCCGCCCATTGGAGCGACGAGCTCATCGCAGGCATCGCCGAGTGCGAAAAAGTCGCCCGCTACATTGATATGCCGCTCCAGCACATCCACCCCCGGATGCTCCAAGTCATGAAGCGCGAGACCACCAGCGAACACATCGAAAACCTCATCGCCCGCATCCGCGCAGGCATCCCCGGCATCGCCATCCGCACCACCTTCATCGTCGGCTTCCCCGGCGAGACGGAGGAGGAGTTCGAGACCCTCCTCGATTTCATTAAAAGGACGCGCTTCGAGCGGCTCGGCATCTTCACCTACAGCCAAGAAGAAGGCTCCCGCGCCGCCAAGATGGAAGGCCAGCTCGACGCCAAGACCAAGCAGGCCCGCTATAAAAAGGCCATGAAGCTCCAGCAAAAGATCGCCACCGAAATGAGCGGCAAACAAATCGGCAAAACCATCCGCGCCCTCGTAGATCAGCCCCTCGTCGCCCGAGGCATGACCGACGCCCCCGACATAGATGGCCGCATTTTGCTAAAGAAACCCGCTCCCGTCGGCGAATTCATCCAAGTAAAAATCACCGGCACCCAGGTCTATGACCTCGCCGGTGAATGGGTGCCATAAAACCGACGCCCCGTCGCCTTTATAGCGCCACCGCCAGCCCCCAGCATCTAGGCGCTAAAAAACCCAACCTAATCAAAATCTCCCTCCCCCTCCATGCTCAGAAACTTGCACATGGCAAAAAAACGTTTGGAAAGCCACTGCAGAAATCTGCACATGGCAAAATGACGTTCAGGAAGCCACTACAGAAATCTGCACATGGCAAAACGACGTTCAGGAAGGCACTACGGAAATCTGCACATGGCAAAACGACGTTCGGGAAGGCACTGCGGAAATCTGCACATGGCAAAACGACGTTCGGGAAGCCACTGCGGAAATCTGCACATGGCAAAACAAGCGTTGGGAGGCTACTACGAAAACTTGCACATGGCAAAACAGCCAAAAGACGCTGATTTAATCAGCGAAAGCCGCAAAAAAAGGCGAAAAATGGGGATATGGATGCTTTTTTACACCTTTTAGCGGCTTTCGTTGCCCCTGTTCGATTCAAACAATGGCTCCCAAGACGGACACCGCGTCCGCTCTACAAGCGACGGGGGCCGTCGCTGCTACCCCAGCTCTTTCTCCAACCGCTCACTCAGCCACTGCTTAATCATGCTCTGGTAATTCAAATATCGTGAGCGCGCCACGCGCTTGATGCGCGCCAGCATCCTCGGGTCGAAGCGCAGAGTGATCGTCGTGCTCTCGCGATTGTCCGCCTTTAGCAGCGAGCCATTCATCAGGCGCGCGTCCACGCGCGTCTCTAGCCAATACTTTGCCTCGTCATCTTCGCTCTCAAATTTCGGCACCTCACTCCAGTTTGTGATGACTTTCATGCGTTAGCTAAGTTCCTGATTTTTGCGGTCGTAGTAGGACAAATCCTCGGAAGTCATCGGGCGCGAGAGCAAACAGCGGATGCGCTTCCCATCCGTCCAGAAAATCGTGAACACCCCCTGTCCGCCGATAGTTTTGCCGAGATTAAAATACCGCGCGTGCCCAGCGCCCGCGATCTCCACATCCGGCAAAAGCCGCAGACTGAAGGGGTCTTCAAAAGTCTCCTCGATCTCCTTCGGCGGGATCACGCGAAGGTCAAACGGTGCGTCGAGCCAATCAAATTCCATGTGCAGTGCGTTGAATAATTTCCACTTCGTAGCCCTCGGGAGCATCCACGAAAGCGATGATGCTCCCGCTGCCCGTAGGCGTCGGACCATCCGAGAGCGGGTAGCCTTTACTCGCCGCGTGCGCGGCAAAAGCGGCGATGTCCTCCACCTCAAAAGCAAGGTGCGTGAGATCCGGCCCCACGAGCACCGGACCGCTCTCCGCAAACTCACAAATCTCGATCAGCTCCTCGCTCTCGGGAGCCTTGAGGAAGACGAGTTTCGAGCCGCGCGGGCTCACCTTGCGATCCACCTCCGCGAGTCCGATGACTTCACGATAAAAGCGCACCGTCTTTTCCAAGTCGGTGACGCGGTAGCGTGTGTGCAAGAGCTTTTTGACCATCTGAATGATGCTGCGAAAACAGCCGCGCTCTTATCGTCGTGCCCGCCCCGAGTCGCAACGGAAATCTCAGCCTGCCACGATAGCCGGGTGCTCCGCGATGCGTTGGAGTGCGCGAGCGAGCAGCGTTTTCCCCGGCTCCATGCGGTGCCAAGTGCTCGCGCCACTCGGGTGCGGGAGCGGGATGAGATCGAAGGTGTGGCCGTATTTCGTCACGCGCAGTTGGCCACCGATGACCTCGGTGAGTTTTTCAAAAGATACGAATTGTGCGATGGCCAGCTTGCCGATGGGGATGACGAGCGCCGGGCGCAAAATCTCGATCTCCTCCGCCAGCCAGCGCGAGCAAGTCTCCACCTCACCGGGATCGGGCACGCGGTCGCCGGCGACTTTTCCTTTGCCGGGGAAACAGCGCGCCACCGCCGCCATATATACGCGATTGCGGAAGTCCTCCTCGCTCCAGCCGCACGCTTGCGTGAACCACTTGAAGAGCGTCTTCCCTGCTGTCCAAGCGAAAGGTCGCCCCATGATTGGTTCCTTCACGCCGGGTGCTTGCCCCACGCTCATCACGCGGGAAAATACCGCGCCGCCACTCACCGCTGGGCGGTGCATTTTCGGGCACAGCGTGCAGGCGCGGATTTGGATGACGAGTTCTTCGAGGCGACTCATTTTAAAATGTCCACGGAAGACACGGAAGACACGGAAGACACGGAAAGAGGTGCGGTTGCCTCGTAGCGCGGACGCCCCGTCCGTAACGTCGCCGCACGCGCCCCGCGTGCCTGCTGCGGACGAGGGCGTCCGCACGACAGCAGACGGACGGGGCGTCCGCGCTACGAGTTTCGAACGAGCTCATACGCCGAGCCGGGTGCCCGGCGCTACGGGGTTGCCGAGCAAATATTCCCCCGCGCGCATCCGGCGTTTGCCTTCGAGCTGGATGTCCGTGAGCAACAGCGCGCCGTCGCCAGTGCCTATGAGTAATCCGTGCGCATCCGCCGCAATCACCACGCCAGCGGGGCCGTTGATTTTGCGGTATTGAATCGCCGAGAAAACCTTCAGCCGCTTCACGCCCTCGCGCGTCGGCAGCGTCGTTGCCGCCGCAGGCCACGGGTTCATCGCGCGGATGCGGCGCTCGGTGGCCAGGCGCCCAGCGGCCCAGTCCAGCTCGCCCGATTCGCGCCCGAGTTTGCCCGCGTAAGTCACGCCCTCCGTCGGCTGCGCCACACGCGGCGCGCTGCCATTTCCCAGCATCGCCAGCGCGACTGCGAGTGCGCCGGGTGCTTCCTCAGCGATGCGGTCGTGCAATGCGCCGCCAGTCTCGCGGCGGCGGATTTTCATCTCGCGCATGAGCAGCATATCGCCCGTGTCGAGCCCCTCATCCATATACATCACCGTCACGCCCGTCATCGCATCGCCCGCCTCGATGCACGCTTGGATCGGAGCCGCGCCTCGCCAGCGCGGGAGGAGTGATGCGTGCAGGTTTAGACACGCGACCTTCGGCGCATCCAGCACCGCCTTTGGCAAAATCTGGCCATACGCCATCACCACGATCACGTCTGGCTCCAGCGCCACGATCTCCGCCACCGCTTCGGGAGCCCGCATCCGCACAGGCTGGAGCACGGGCACGCCGTATTGCAGCGCCTCCACTTTGATCTTCGGCGCGGTCAGCTCCAGCTTGCGGCCCACGGGCTTATCCGGCTGCGTCACGAGCGCGACGACCTCGATTTCGCGGATCATCAACAGCCACCGGAAGCACGGCAGCCCAATCTCCCCCGTGCCCATGAAAACGACGCGCATCAGCCTTTCACGATTGCGCTGAGGATGTCGTGCAGCGCCTTCACGGGCGTTTGCAGACCATCAATATTGCACACCATTTCCGGGCCGTAGAAATCCAGCAGCGGCTCGCTCTCCGCGTCGTAAGTTTGCAGCCGCGCGCGGATCGTCTCCTCGTTTGCATCGTCGAAGCGATTCTCTTTCAGCGCCCGCTTGCGGATACGCATCACGAGCTGTTCGCGGTCCGGGCACGAGAGGTGAAAGACCTTCTTCACATCAATCATATCCCGCATGATCTCCGCCTGGCGCACGTTGCGCGGCACGCCGTCGAGCACGAGCGAATCAATGTCCGGCTTGAAGCTGTGGATGCCCACGAGATGCCCGATGTGTGCGCGCAGCAGATCCATCGTCACCTCGTCCGGCACGAGCTGGCCACGGCTGGAGTAATCGAGAAATTTCTGCCCCACCACCGTGCGCGTATCGAGCGCGCGGAAAACGTCGCCCATCGAGAGATGGAAAAAACGTGGGACTGTGCCGAGGATTTTGCCCTGAGTGCCCTTGCCACTTCCCGGAGCGCCGAGCAGGAGATACGTGCGGTATTGCATGAGAAAAGGCGCGCATCATCCCCGCAAAGCGGCTTCCCGCAAGGGCGAAAGTGAGGATTAGAACGGAGCGATCACCGGCACACCGCGCGAGCGGTCGAGGCGATAGATGCTAAAATCCGAGTCCAGCGTGAACACACGACTGTGCGGCTGCGCCTCCGCCAGCCAGAGCAGGCAAGCATCCGCATAGGACATCGGCACGGACTCATACTTGGCCATCATAGAGAAAATGCGCGGCTGTGCTGCTGCGCCTACGGGTGCCAGCACGAGGAGCTTCCGCCGCAAGTAGTCGCTCACTTTCGCGACGCCACCCGGAACATCGGCGAACAGAAAACAAACTTCTGAAAGCACTGCCTCGGGCACGAGGAAGGGAGCGGAAAGCTCCTGAAAACGAGCCTGCGTCCAATCGTGGAATTGCTCGGCTTTATCGAGATAAGCCACTAGCGACCCAGAATCCATGAGCACTGCGTTACTCATCGCCCATAGCCGCTGAGATGCTTTTTATTCGAGCCGAGATCGCGCTTGCCGGAGTCCACGATGCCACAGCCGTCCTTCATCAAATCATGTGCAGACTGGCGTGGCTGCGGCAGGGGCTTGGGCATACCGAGACGCGCTGCGAGATGTTGCAACAGCTTATGCTGCTCCTTGGGCGGCAGCGTTTCGACGGCCTCTTCGATTTCAGCGAGCGAACTCATACCGATACGATGCACGGGCCATCGCAGGGCGTCAACGCGCGGTGGCGGCTAGATCTTCACCAGCTCGTATTTGTGCGCGGCGGGCTGGTTGGTTTCGTAGATTTTGTCTTCGAGCTTCTTTGCTTCTTCGAGCAGACCGGCGACTTTCGTCTTCATCTCATCGTGCCATTTTTCAAAGGTGGCTTTTTTCTCGGGGAGGTCGGGGCCATTGGCGGCTTCGGCTTTGCGGAAGTCGTTTCCTTTGCCTTTGAGCTGGCTGTAGTTGCCACGGATTTGCTGATACACGCGGTCGTTGCGCTCCTTGTTCAGCATCGCGACTTTCAGCGCCTGCTGGTATTGCGGGGTCTTTTCGTTGGCCTCCAGCTCTACGCCGAAAGCGAGCTGGCCGTCAGTCCATTGGCCTACGGGCTGGCCGTCAATGCGCAGCTCGTATTTGCCGGCTTTGAGGTTCCGCACGGTGATCTTCTCGTTGCTAAGTTTATGCCCGCGATGGGTCAGTGCTTCGGCAGCGGCGGTGTCGGGAGGGAGCACCCAGGGGAGCGCGTTGCCGAGGAAGGTGAAACTCACTCCGTCGCCTTGTTGGGCAAAATCGCTCACTGCTCCGTTGGCGGCGCTGGCGGCGAGTTTGCCGTCTTTTTCCTCCACGGTGATCGCGGAGACGGGCGACTTTGGCGCGATGTCGTTGATGACGGCCACGGCCATCACCGTCTGCCCCACAGGGCCGGGGTGGACGCCGTCGGGGATCATGTTCCAATTCGCGTCCGTCTTGCGCTGCTCCAGCGTGAGGTTATTCAGCGGGCTCCACATATCCACAAAGCCGAGGCCGCGCTGCGAGGCTTGGTCTTGCAGCCATGAGCCGTAGAAGGCCAGCACGCCATTGTAGAGCGAGTTGCGGGGCTCGCCGTTGTCGCCCTTGGCGCGCTTCGGGCGAGAGTCAAACATCGTCGGCGTCATCGGGATCGCGGTCGCGCCGAGGGCTGCGATTTTTTCGAGGATCGTCGTCATTCCCGCCGAGTAAGTGTCGAAAGTCGGCTGATCGAATCCGCGATACGCGCCATCATTCATGCCGAGCAAAATGGTCACGTATTTTGGCTTAAAGGCCGCCACATCATCCTCGAAACGACGCAGCGCATCCGAGGCGCGATCTCCGCCGACGCCCGCATTGTGAAAGTGAATCCGTGTCTTCGGAAAGTGGGTGTAAAAGTAGTCCTCCACATACTGCGTATAGAGGCATTGGTGCGTGATCGAGTCGCCGAGAAAGACGAATGAGTCCCCGTCCTTCAGCTCCACTTTACTGAGGAGCTTTTTGAATTCCGGTGCGGCAGGTTTAGCCTCGTCGGCAAAAAGTGCGGACGAAGTGGCAAGGGTGAGTGCGAGTATGCGGTAGATGTTTTTCATAGCGGGTTTGCAGGACAAAAGACCCAGCGACCGAGGAAGGCTTAGAGACTCGATGCGCGTTGCTCGTTGTCTCGCCCGAGAGTGGTCGAGACATCGCGCATCGCCGCCGCTAACCCAGCATATCCCGCAGTTTGGTGCGTAGCTCGGAGGGCTTGAAAGGCTTTTGCAGGAATCCTGCGAGGCCTTTGCCGATGAAGCGGTTGATGGCTTCTTGTTCGTTGAAGCCGCTCATTAAAAGCACGCGCAAGTCTGGCTGGAGCAGGCGCAGATGGCGGAAGGCTTCTTCGCCGTCCACATTGGGCATCGTGAGATCCATGAGCACGGCGACGATCTCGCTGCGCGCGGAGATGAATTGCTCGATGGCGTCTTGCCCATCGCAGGCGGTGATCACTTTGAAGCCGAAAGACTGTAGGATGCGGGCAGCCACCGTGCGCACGGTGTCCTCGTCGTCCACCACGAGGATGGTGCCGGTGCCGCGCCAGTCTTGGATGATGTCGGGCTCGCGGTGGAGCGATTTGGCTTGGCCTTTGGCGACGGGGAAAAGGAGCTTGAAGGTCGTGCCCTTGCCGATCTCGCTATAGACTTTCAGCGCGCCCTTGTGCCCGCGCACGATGCCGAGCACGGCGCTGAGTCCGAGGCCGCGCCCGGTGAATTTTGTGGTGAAAAAGGGATCGAAAATACGGGCCTGCGTCTCGGCGCTCATGCCTTGGCCGTTATCGGCGATTTCGAGGGTGATGTAGTCGCCCTCGGCGAGTTCGCTGGCGAGCACCGTGGAGGCGAGGTAGTCGCTGTCCACGTGGAGCAAGTTCGTCTGGAGGCTGATGGTGCCTACTTTCCCGCCGAGTGCTTCGCTGGCGTTGATGACGAGATTCATCACCACTTGGCGGAACTGCGTGGGGTCTGCGAGCACGGCTGGGAGTTGCGCGGGGAGGTTGAAATGGAGCGTGGCGGTCTTCGAGATGGAGAGCTGGAGGAGCTGCGTCGTTTCCTTTACGAGCGCGCTGAGATCGAGGAGCTGCACCTCGAAGCGGCCTTTGCCCGAGTAGGCCAGCATCTGCTTGCAGAGGTCGGCGGCGCGGAGGGCGACGGCCTCGATTTCGGTGAGGTATTTTTGCGCATCGTCGTCGGGCGGGAGCACCATGCGGGCGAGGCTGGCGTTGCCCATCACGCCAGTGAGGAGGTTATTAAAATCATGCGCGATGCCGCCCGCGAGCACGCCGAGGCTTTCGAGGCGCTGGGTCTCTTGCAGCTTGTTTTCGAGGGCGGCTTTTTCCTCGGCATCGGCACGGCGGCGGGTGATGTCCTCGGCGACTCCGGCGACGCGAGTCACGCTGCTGCCCGCGCTGAGGATGGGGAAGGTGCTATCGCGCAGCCAGCGCACGGAGCCGTCCGAGCGGAGGATGCGGTATTCGATGTCGCGCGGGCCGTCTTTTTCCTTCGCAAAAACGGCGAGCACCCAGTCGCGGTCTTGGGGGTGGATGGCGTTTTTCCACACGTCGCTGGTCTTTAGGAAAGCGGCGACTGGTAGCCCGAAGATGCGCTCAAATGCAGGGTTTACGTAGAGCACGCGGTTCTCTTGGAAGTCATAGAGCCAGAAGATTTCCTCCACGCTCTCGGCCATTTGCCGGAAGAGTTGTTCGCTCTCTCCGAGGGCGGATTCGCGTCGCTGCATCTGCGAAGCCATTTGGTCAAAAGCGCGTGCGATCAGCGTGAGTTCATCGCCGCCCACGAGGCCCACCCGCACGCTGAGGTCGCCTTGCGCGAGACGCTCGGCGGCACTCAGGAGCTGAGTCACCCGAGAGGTGAGCGTTTTATGAAAGAAGAGGGCAAACGCCGCGCAGAGTCCGAGCATCACGGTCCCGCCAAACGCGAGTTGCTGGATGTCTTTCGCGCGCTCTTGCTCGGCTGTCTCGTGCATGATGTCGCGACCCTTCGAGGTCCGATCATAGTAAAAGCACAGCATGCCCGTGGCTGCGCTGAAAAGCAGAAGCAGCACGGGAATCGCAATCCTCAGAGGTGGCGGAAACTTCACTCGCGCGACCCTTTCATCGAGAGCAAAACACCGCTCGCCCCAGGCGCAAAAAAGCGCGGGTGAGATACCGAAGCGTGGATCTCCACGCGATTAAAAGACTCAGACATCAACCGCTGACACAGCAAGCCGTGCGCTCGCGGCAAAATGAAATAAGTGAATAAGCCGACATCGTTTTTTTACGGAGCCCCAGAGCCTACTCCCCATCCCCGATCAAAGCGCGGTGCTTTAAGAAATAGCCGAGCCCCGAGTAAATCGTGAGCACCAGCGCCACGCCCGCCAACGTCCCGCCGCCGTAGCGCCAGAGCGGCCACCACCATGTCTGCGCGTGTAGCTCCACGCCCGCGCGCTGGAATTCCATGAGCGAGAGCAGCAGCAGGAAAAAGCCGACCGTCACGATTTGCCAGAGCGTCTTGTGCTTCCCGAGCCGCTCCGATTGCAGCACCACGCCCTTGCCCGCCGCGAGCAGGCGCAGGCCGGTGATGAGGAATTCCCGGCTCACAATCACGATCACCACCCACGCCGGGATCGCGCGCAGCGGCAGCAAGCACGTAAAGCCTGCCGCCATCATGATCTTGTCCGCGAGCGGGTCCATCAGCTTACCAAAATCCGTCACCAACCCCCGCCGCCGCGCGATTTCTCCATCGAGATAATCCGTCGCCGCCGCCACCAGGAAAAGCACCAGCGCCGCCGTGTATGCGAAATTCCAGCCCACCGGGCGACCCGGCGCGTGCAGCGTGTCGTATTCTTCCCCCATCGCCATACTGCCGACAAAAAGCGCCATCACCACGAAGCGTGAGAGCGTGAGTTTGTTTGGCAGATTCATGGTGCTGTGCGGCGTGTGGTAAATGGCAGATTGCCAACGCCCCCTACTTGCTCTTAGCGTCCCCGCCCTTTCAAAGACAAAATCACACCGAACCAAAAATAATCACATGAGCACCACGAATACTTGCGACATCGGCCTCATCGGCCTCGCCGTCATGGGCGAAAATCTCGTCCTCAACATGGAAAGCCGCGGCTTCCACGTCGCCGTCTATAACCGCACCACCTCCGTCGTGGACGCCTTCGAGGCCGCACGCGGAAAAGGAAAAAACTTCGTCTTCGCCAAGACACTCCAAGAATTCGTCGGAGCCCTCAAGCGCCCACGCAAAGCACAGATCATGGTCAAAGCCGGCGCACCCGTGGACGCCGTCATCGAGCAACTCATCCCCCTGCTAGAGCCCGGCGACATCATCATTGATGGCGGCAACTCGCTCTGGACCGACTCCCAGCGCCGCGAAAAATACCTCAAGGAAAAGGGCATCCACTTCTTTGGCGTCGGCGTCTCCGGCGGAGAAGAAGGTGCCCTCAAAGGCCCCAGCATCATGCCCGGCGGCTCCAAAGAAGGCTGGGCCGCCCTCGCCCCCATCTACACCAAGATCGCCGCAGTCGCAGAAGGCGAAGCCTGCTGCCGCCACATGGGCCCCGACGGCGCAGGCCACTACGTAAAAATGGCGCACAACGGCATCGAATACGGCGACATGCAACTCATCTGCGAAGCCTACGCCATCCTCAAAGCCGCCATCAACCCCACCGCCGAAGAATTTGCCCAAATCTTCACCGACTGGAACAAAGGCGAACTCGACAGCTTCCTCATCGAAATCACCTCCCGCATCTTCGCCCGCAAAGACCCCGAGACCGGTAAACCCATCGTGGACCTCATCCTCGACAAAGCCGGCCAAAAAGGCACCGGCAAATGGACCGTCGGCCACGCCGTAGAAATGGGCGTCCCCCTCTCCGTCATCGGCGGCGCAGTCGAAGCCCGCATCCTCAGCTCCATCAAAGACCAGCGCGTCGTCGCCAGCGCCGTCCTCCACGGCCCCGCACCCCACGCCTTCACCGGCGACCGCACCAAGCTCATCGAAGCCGTCCGCGACGCCCTCTACGCCTCGAAAATCATCAGCTACGCCCAAGGCATGGTCCAGCTCGGCGAAGCCAGCAAACTCTACAACTGGAACCTCAACTTCGAGGACATCGCCAGCATCTGGCGCGGCGGCTGCATCATTCGCGCCCGCTTCCTGAACCGCATCACCGAGGCGTATAAAAAAGAACCCGGCCTCAAAAACCTCGTCCTCGATCCATTCTTCGCCGAAGTGCTCAACCGCACCCAATCCAATTGGCGCATCGCCATCACCACCGCCATCGAATACGGCGTCGCCACCCCGAGCTTCAGCGCCGCCCTCGCCTACTTCGATAGCTACCGCACCGCCAGCCTGCCCGCGAACCTCCTCCAAGCCCAGCGCGACTTCTTCGGAGCCCACACCTACGAGCGCACCGACAAACCCGCCGGCCAATTCTTCCACTACGACTGGCTAAACTAACCGCACAACTTACAAAATAGGCGGCTCTCGAAAGAGAGCCGCCTTTTTTTGCCCCCAAAGTGCCACCGGCTTTCCAGCCTGTGCAGCGCGCCGAGCGGTGGTTGATGGATGATAGTTGTTGGTTTGGGAAAACGCGCGCCTGCGCGCCGATCGCCAATCAACCCTGCCAGCCCGCCCTCGCAAGAAGGCCAACGACGTATTTGGATTTAAAGCAGAGCGCATAGGACAAAGAGCGTGACCTTGCGCGCGGCGCTCGCTTCATTCTGCGCGCATGAAATGGCTACTCGCGGCGGTCGGTTTTGCTACACTGCATCTTCACGCAGGCGTGGTGGAGGATTCCCTGAAATCGCTCACGGCTGTAGAGCGCGAGGGGAAGGGAAATGAGGCGGCGAGTGCGGCTTGGCGCGAGGTGGTGAAGGCGGGGCCGACGGCGCTCCCAGCACTGCTCGCGGCGGCGGGCCGCGGCAGTGCGGTGGCGGATAATTGGGTGCGGCTCGCGGGCGATGTGATCGTGGAGACTGCGCTGCGCGATGCAGCGGCGCTGCCTCTCGCGGAGGTGGAGGCTTTCCTCCGCGACACGGCGCACGCGGCGGCGGGGCGGCGGCTTGCTTTTGACCTGCTCCAGCAGGCGGACGCGGCGCGGGCGGCAGCACTGGTGCCCTCGCTCCTCGCGGACCCCGTGCAGGAGCTACGGCGCGGCGCGGTGCAACGGCTGATGGATGAGGCGAAAGCGAAGTCGGGCGACACCGCGAAGGCCGCATACGAAGAGGCGCTGGCGGCGGTGCGGGATGAGGATCAGACAAAGGAGATCGCGGAAGAATTGAAGAAGCTCGGGGTGGTGGTGGACTTGCCGAAGCACTTCGGTTTTTTGATGCACTGGAACATCATCGGGCCATTCGACAACACGGATCGGAATGGCTTTGGCACAGCGTTCCCGCCGGAGCAAGGGATCGCGCTCGGTGCCGCCTACGATGGCAAAGGCAAGCAGGTGAAGTGGCAGCCATTCGAGAGCGCGGACGAATACGGGAAGCTAGATTTTAATAAGCCACTCGGGATGCTGAAAGAAGCTACGGCGTATGCGGCGACGACTTTTGAGGCGGCGACCGAGCGCGATGTAGAGCTGCGATTTGGCGGCAAGAATGCGTGGAAGGTGTGGCTGAATGGGGAGCTGCTTTTTGCCCGCGACGAATATCACCGAGGGCAGCAGATGGATCAATACACGCTCAAATGCCGATTGAAAAAAGGCGCGAACATGGTGCTCGTGAAGTGCTGCCAAAATGAGCAGAAGGAGGAGTGGACGGTGGAGTGGGAATTCCAGCTCCGCGTGTGCGACAGCACGGGCACGGCGATCCTCGCAGCTACGAAATAACTCACCATGACCGCTCCACTATTCGCGCTCCTCGCCTTCACACTCACCAGCGCCGCCGCTGATTGGCCGCAGTTTCGCGGGCCGGATAGCACGGGCACTGCGGAGGCGCAGATCCCTGCGAAGCCCAAGATCGAGTGGAGCACGGCGCTGCCGGGGCGCGGGCTGGCGAGCCCGATTGTTGTGGGGGATCGCGTTTTCATCACAGCCTCCAGCGGGCCGAAGCAGGAGCGGCTGCACGTGCTCTGCTTTCGCGCGAGCGATGGCGGCAAGCTGTGGGAGCGCCAGCTTCAGGCGACGGGGCGCACGATGGCGTATGCAAAAACCTCTGTGGCCTCCTGCACGCCGTGCAGCGATGGGCGGCGCGTCTTTGCGCTGTGGAGCTGCAACGATCTCGCAGCGTTCGATCTCGACGGCAATTTGCTGTGGGTGCGCGGGCTCACGGCGGATTACCCAAACGCCAGCAACAGCCTCGGCATGGCCTCCTCGCCCATCGTCATCGGCGAGACCGTGGTGGCCATGATTGAGAACGACAGCGAGAGCTACAGCCTCGGCATTGACGCCACGACGGGGCGCAACATCTGGAAACTCGACCGCCCCAAAGCCGCCAACTGGACCAGCCCGATCCCCTGGCGGGCCGATGCAAAATCCCCCGCCGTCGCCCTGCTGCAATCCTCGAAAGGCATCGTCGCCATCGAGCCCGCGAGCGGCAGCAAGCTCTGGGAATACACGGATGGCGCGTCCACCATGAGCTCCAGCGTCGTCGCAGGCGGCGTCCTATTTGCCCCCTCTAACGGCATCACCGCACTCGCCCCACAGCCCAGCAACGCTGAGCCTGTGCAGCTCTGGCGCGCGCGCCAAATCAGCCCCTCCACGATCAGCCCACTCGTCCTCGGCGACCTCCTTTTTAGCATCAACGGAGCAGGCGTCATCGCCACCGCCGACACCAAGACCGGCGACGCGAAATGGAAGCTCCGCCTCACCGGCCCCTTTAGCAGTTCCCCCGTGGGCGCAGGCACGCGCCTCCTCGCCGTGAGCGAGAAAGGCCTCGTGCAAATCGTGGACACCGCCGCCCCGGAAGGCGCAGTCCTCGGCCAGCTCCAGCTCCCGCTCAAAGAAGACACCAAAGAGCTGATCCTCTGCACCCCCGCGCTGAACGGCTCGCACGTCTTCCTCCGCACCGACAGCACGCTCTGGCGGCTCGGGGAGTAAAAAAGTGGCGCAAGCTTTCCAGCCTGCGCCACCACTTTTGCACAGCTTAGAAGTGCTGTGCTTTATTCATTCCAACGCGGGGGGACGCTTTATTTTTTCTTCACTTTCGCTGCCTGATTCGCCGCAGCGGCGCTCTTCTTTTTCTGATCGTTGGAGTTGACCTTCGCTTGTTTCTGCGAGGCTTGTTTATTCGTTGCTTTTGGTGATTTGTCGCCCATAGAGCAGAAGCAATCACAGTCTCCAAACGGGATAGCAAAACTATTAAAAATCTTTTTTCGGGTTGCCCTCCGCGCACGCTCCGACAATCTCCGAAAAGTCGCCGCCATGCTTCGCCAAAACGACAAAGCGGGTGGATGCACCAACCAAAAACTCGATATGGCCAAAGGCAATAACAGTCACAAAAAAGAAGTCAAAAAACCAAAGAAAGAGAAGCCAAAGCCGCTCCCAGTGCGCAAAGAGAGCTAGGGCGACGCTTCCGCCACGGAAGACACGGAAAGCACAAGACACTGCAACGGCGTTTCAAAAAAAACTTCACCGTGTCCTTCCGTGGACTAAAAAGACGGCCCGCTGAAACCATGCCGAATCCAGTCCAACCAGCACCGATCGTCGCGAGCTACATCGCCACTTTTTTGAAGCCCGAGATGCTGCACATCTACCGGCAAGTCACGGCGCTCCGGCGGTGGCAGGCCGCCGTCATTTGCCAGAAGCGGGAAAATGCGGAGCGGTTCCCATTTTCGCCCGTGCAGATCGTGCGCAAGCCTTGGAGCCATCAGCTCCGGCGCTGGTGGTGCAAGTCGGTGCTCCGTGCGCCGATCACCATTTACGCAGCGGAAGCGCGGCGGCTCCGCGCGGAGATCACGCGCGGCGGGGCGCGGGTGTTGCACGTTTATTTCGGCCGCATCGGCGTGCATCTGCTGCCGCTGCTGGAGATCGCGCCAGTGCCGGTCATCGTCAGTTTCCACGGGGCGGATGCGCAGGTGGATATGGAAAAGCCGCGCCACCTCACCGCCATGCAGCGCGTTCTCGCCGTGGCCACGCTGCTGCTCGTGCGCAGCGAGAGCCTCGCCGAGCGGCTCGTCGCGCTCGGTGCAGCGCGGGGGAAAATCCGCATCCACCGCACGGGCATCCCGCTCGCGGAAGTCTCATTTACCCAACGCGCAGCGCCTACCGACGGCGCGTGGCGGTGCGTGCAGGCGTGCCGCCTCATTGCGAAAAAGGGGCTGGCGACGACGCTCCACGCCTTCGTTACTTTTCAAAAAGAACACCCCCATGCCACGCTCACCATCGCGGGGGAAGGCCCGCAGCTTGAGGCGATGCGCTCGCTCGCCGCATCGCTCGGCGTGGCGGTGGCGTTCCCCGGCTTCCTCGACCAGCCCGAGTTGCGCGCGCTTTACGCCGAGTCGCACCTCTTCCTCCACCCGAGCGAACTCGGCACCGACGGCAACCAGGAAGGCGTGCCCAATTCCATGCTGGAGGCCATGGCCAGCGGCCTGCCCGTGCTCGCGACCACGCACGGCGGCATCCCGGAAGCCGTGGAGCACGGCGTGAGCGGCTTGCTAGTCCCCGAGCGAGATCACCGCTCGCTCGCCGCCGAGATGCTCGCCCTCGCCGCCACCCCCGAGCGTTACGCCGCCATGAGCCGCGCCGCCGCAGAAAGCGTCGCGCGCACCTTCGACCTGCGGGCGACGGCGGCGGCGCTGGAGGGGTTTTACGACGAGGCGGCGGGCCAGTGCCGATCTGAGTAAAAAGAAGGCTGCGTTGCTGAGCGGGGAGTTTCTGGGGTGGGATGAGGAAATAGAGGCTGGGGCTGTGGAGGGCGGGCAGTGCTTACTTCACCACGTCGTCTATGATCAGATAAGTGTATTTCTGGCTTTTGCTCGCGGCGCTTTCGATCCTCATTTCTTTCGGTAGCCAGACTCCATCGCGCTTCATGCCGTTGTTCACGTTGAAGCGGCGTATCCATTTGCCATCTGCGCCGTAGGTCTCGGCCTTCATCAGTGCGCTACCGTCTTTACTCAGCCAGAGGATGGCGCGGGTGTATTGGGATTCGGCTTTGGCGGGCGGGATGACTTCGATTTTCCAGCAGGATTGAGCGGTGATAATGTCGCTGCCGACGACTTTGGCCTCGGGCCAATAGAGGAAGCGCATGGCGAGGTCTTCGTAACTGATGTCGGTATCGCGTAGTTTCTCAGCGAAAGCCCCCGCCGTGATACGCGCGGTTTTGCCGGCTTTCGTTTCCTCCAGCGAAGAGCTTTTTTCGCCGAGGCGGAGGGTGAGCACGTCGCCATTGTCGGTGAATTCGTAGCGGGTCGTGTTTTTATTGATCGTGAGTTTGAGCGGATATTCCGAGCGGCCCATTTTTAAGTGGCCGATGAGATTCCAGTTTTGCGCAGACTGCGCGGCGCGGGCGGCGGCGAGCAGGGCTTGTGCATCCGGCACCACTTCAGCGCGCGCGCAGACTGCGACGGACAAAGCAAAAGCGAGCAGGAGCTTTACAGAAAAAGTGCGGGCCATAGGCTGCGAACTTTCGCCAATACGGGATGGAACAAAAGCTCCTTTTTCTCATCAATCACGAGTGGACGAGCCCGGTGCTCGACCGGCTCATGGTGGTCGCCTCCAGCGCGGCGCTCTGGGCCGTGCCGCTTGCTGTCGCCGTGTTGGCGCTGCTGGTCTGGGGTGGGTTCAAAGGGCGCGCTTTCCTCGCGGTCGTGCTCGTCGCGCTGGCGCTGAATGATGGCGTCGTCGGCAACGCGATCAAACACGCCGTCGGTCGTCTGCGCCCGCACCAGAGCGAAGTCGGCGTGCGCCAGCTCGATCTCGCGCGGCCTGTGTGGCGCGGACTTTTTGCGCCAGTGAAAGTGAAGATCTCGCTCGGCACCGGGCGCGATGAAGAGGGGCGTTCCTTCCCCTCGAACCACGCCTCAAACACCGCTGCCGCCGCACTACTCGCCACGCTCTTTTGGCGTCGCCGAGGCTGGCTCGCCTTTGTGCCAGCCTTGGCCGTCGCGTGGTCTCGCATTTACACGGGAGCGCATTGGCCGCTCGATGTGTCCGCTGGCATCTGTCTCGGCATCGGCGTGGCGCTGCTCACTTTCACGCTCTCGGAATGGGCGTGGCGGCGCTTTGGCCCTCGCTTTTTTCTGCGCCTCGCTGCGCTCCATCCGTCGTTACTTTCTGCATGAATATCCGGCTCATCGCCTTTCTCGTCATCCTCACTGTGCTGCGGCTCGTCACCATCGGCACGTTCGAGCTTTCGCCCGACGAAGCCTACTACCAGCAATGGAGCCAGCGCCTCGACACCTGCTACTTTAGCAAAGGCCCCGGCGTCGCGCTCGCCATCCGCGCGGGCACAGCGATGTTCGGCGATGCGGAATTTGGCGTCCGCTTTTTTGCCCCGCTCCTCGCGCTCGGCACCAGCCTGCTGCTCTTCGCGCTCGCCCGCCGCATCTACGACGAGCGCGTAGCCACATGGACGGTCGTGCTTGCCAACTCCACCCCGCTTTTCAACGGCGGCGGCTTGTTGATGACCATTGATCCGCTCTCGATTTTCTTCTGGGCCGCCGCGCTCTACACCCTCTGGCGGGCGCTGGAAAAAAGCCCCGCCTTTAGCGCGTGGTGGCCTGCCAGCGGGCTGCTCATCGGCATGGGCTTCCTCTGCAAATGGACGAACGCTGTGCAACTCCTCAGCGTCCTCCTCCTGCTCGCGCTCACCCCGCGCTACCGCCACGAGCTGCGCCGCCCCGGCTTTTGGAGTATGCTCCTCGCCTTCCTCCCCGCGCTCTGGCCGGTGTGGGTTTGGCAAGACCCGCGCGGCTGGCCCGTGCTGCACCATCTCTCCGCGCGCGGCGGGCTGGAGACGGCATGGTGGAAGTTCGACTGGCGCTCCTTCGGCGGCTTCTTCGGGCTGCACTTCATCGTCTATTCTCCCATCATTTTCACCGCCATGCTCGGCGCACTCTGGCTCTCCACGCAAGACTCGCTCGTGCGTTGGGGAAAAGCGACCGCCCGATGCCTGCCAGCGATCCCGCGCGGCCTGCGCCGTCATCCCCTCGCCACCACGATCACCCTGCTCGTCGCTCTCTCGCTCTTCTTTCTCGGCAATGCTTTCGACATCCCAGCTCTCCACAGCGCCGCCGTCATCGTCCTTATCGTCGCCGCGTTCGCCGGCATCAGCCGTTGCAAAGAAGCCGCGAATCTCCATTGGAAATCCCGCTTCCTCATCGCCTTCTCACTGCCCCTCGTCGTCGGCTACGCATGGATCGCACTGCACCACGATAGCGAGGTGAACTGGACCGCCCCCGCCAGCGTCAGCCTGCTCATCCTCACCGTGGAATTTTGGATCGAGTGCGTTCAATCAGGCCCCATGCGCCGCGTCGCCATCGGCGGCATCGCGCTCGGCGCAGCCATCACCGCCGCCGCCGTCGTCCTCACCACGATGGTAGATCTCCCTTACCCCGCCCGCCTGCGCGGCTGGCAGCAGACCGCGCAAGTCGTCGGCGACGTGCGCAAAAATGTGGAGCAACAGCTTGGTCGCCCCGTCTTCCTTATCGCGGAAAATTACGGCGTCGCCGGGTCGCTCTGCCATTACCTCGACGATAAACGCATCGAGTCCCCCGGCCACCCCGCCGTCTATGTCGAAGAATCCCCTGTCGCCGCTAACCAATTCCACTTTTGGGGCCGCTACGACGAATACCAGCCCCGCACCGGCAAAGTCCTCGACGAGCAAGAAGACTCCGCCGAATACGGCATCAATAAATTCGCCGGACGCAGCGCCCTTTACATCACCACCCGCGACGAAAAGAAACCGCCGAGCACCCTCATCCGCACCTTCGACCACTGGGAAATCGCCGGCGACTACGACCTCAAACAAGGCGGCAAACCCCTCCGCAAAATCCGCATCTTCATCTGCCACCGCTACAAGCCCGGGATGCTGCTGGATTAAGGCTGCGAGGACATCCTTACCCCTTACCTGCCTTGACGCTCATAAAAGCAATGGTATGAACGATGGTATGCCAGCCATGACACACCGCACGACGTTCGCTTTGGACAAAACGACGGCCCAACGCCTCAAACGACTGGCCGCGCGCTGGCAGGTTTCCCAGGCCGAAGTCGTCCGTCGTTCCGTCGAACAAGCGGAGAAGCAAACCTAGCCAGAGAAGCCGGACCCAGTCGCCATGCTCCGCGAGCTTTTTGCTTCCGGCGGCGGTCTCGATTTCGAAAAGGGGAACGCCTACATCGCGGAAGTGTATGAAGACCGGAAAAATTGGAGAGGCGAGTGATTTGCCTCGCCGCATCCGAGGTAGCGAGACTGCGGGCAAGACGCCTGTGCCATGCGCGCCCCGTCGCGCCACCCTCGGGAAACGACACCAACGATGGACTCACTGGTTCTTCTGCGACAATAACGCATCGCTCCGTGTCTGTTTATTCGCTGAAGTGGGTGTAAGGACAGCGGCGTGGAGTGGCTCGGCGACGTGCCAGAGCATTGGGAAGTTGGACCGGTGAAACGCTTCTGGCCCGCCCCTTCCGGGCTTATTTCATCACGGCCCTTGAACTCAGGGCGTTGCCCTAGGCTGGCATGATTCGGGCCGTTGGCCCTACCGAATCGGGCAACTTCGACACCCTTGCCGCCGAAGCCCAGCGCGTCCTCGCCCTGCTGCAAGAACGCCGCACCGCGCGGACCTCCGCCGCCGTGACGGCCTGATTGATGTGCGGGATTGCAACGGGGGGTCGAAGCGATAGCTTCCCGACAGCATGAGCGACCGGGTGCAGATCAAACCAAAGCTTTTCCGATGGGCGCAGGAGCGTTCGGGGATGAGCGTGGAGACGCTGTGCGAGAAGTTCCCGAAGTATCCGCTATGGCTCAACGCGGAAGCGGAGCCGACGGTGAAGCAGCTCGAAAAGTTTGCGGCGCAGACTTTCACGCCACTGGGCTACTTTTTCTTGAGCGAGCCGCCGGAGGAGCGGCTGCCGATCCCGGATTTTCGCACGGTGACGGACCGGCGAGTCTCGCGGCCCTCGCCACATCTGCTCGATACAATCTACGCGGTGCAACTGCGGCAGGAGTGGATGCGTGGCTTTCTCATCGAGCAGGGGGAGCCCGCGCTGGGCTTTATCGGCACGCGCACGCTGCAAGACAGGCCGGAGGCGGTGGCGGCGGACATCCGCCACACGCTGGGGCTGGAGGACCACTGGAGCCGGGGGCTGGATACATGGGAGGAGGCGCTGCGGACGCTGGTGCAGAAAATCGAGGGCGTGGGGGTGCTGGTGATGATCAACGGGGTGGTGGAGAATAACACGCACCGCCCGCTGGACGTGGAGGAGTTCCGGGGCTTTGTGCTGAGTGATGCGCACGCGCCGGTGATTTTCATCAATGGCACGGATGCGAAGGCGGCGCAGATGTTCACGCTGGTGCATGAGCTGGCGCATCTGTGGCTGGGGCAGGGAGGGGTTTCGGATTTCAAGGAGCTGCTGCCGTCGGAGAACGCGGTGGAGATTTTCTGCAACAAGGTGGCGGCGGAGTTTCTCGTGCCTGCGGTGGAGATGCGGACGGCGTGGCAGGAGGCGCGGGGGACGGTGAAGCCGTTCGAGCGGCTGGCGCGGGCCTTTAAGGTAAGCCCGGTGGTGGCGGCGCGGCGCGCGCTGGATTTGGAGTTGATCTCCCGCGCCGGATACTTCGCTTTTTACAAGGAATACAAGGAGGCTGCTGTGGCAAGGCAGGCACGCAGCGCTGGAGGTGGAAATTTTTACCTGACGCTGGGTAGCCGACTCGGGAAGCGATTCCCGGCGGCGGTGTATAGCGCGGCTAAGGGAGGGCATTTGCAGTATCGGGAGGCGTATCAGCTCACGGGGCTGAGCGGGGAGAGCTACGACCGGTTCGGGAGGGAGCTGGGCTTTGCAGTATGACGAAGGAGGGGCGCAAATTTCTGGTGGATGCCAATGTGCTGATCGCGGCTCACCGGGCCTACTACGCATTTGAGTTGTGTCCGGGTTTTTGGGAATCCGTGAAGGCGGGATTTGCGGCGGGGCGGATTTTTAGCACGCAGCGGGTGGGAGTAGAAGTGCAACGCGGTGGAGATGCGCTGGCCGTATGGGTGAAGGGTGAATTGGCGGATGGATTTTTTCTCGATGATTCCGTGGCGGCGATTGTCGCTGAATACGCTCCGATGATGGCCTGGATATCCGGGCGGGATTTCCTCCCGGCGGCGAAGGGAAAATTCGCCACAGATGCGGATGGCTGGCTGATTGCGACGGCAAAGCAGGGAGGATTTTGCCTCGTGACGCATGAGACGCGCCAGACTGGAGCGAGGGCGAGAGTGCCGATGCCGAATGTCTGCGAAGAGTTCGGTGTGAACTATTGCAACACCTTCGAGATGCTAGGGCGTGTTCACACTATCGAAGAGCCTCGACAATGAGGACAAAGTGAATGAAACCGATGAGCATGACATCGAGTTTCTCGAAGCGTGAAAAGATA
>JAYVQK010000094.1:0-8889 GCA_043757005.1 Verrucomicrobiaceae bacterium | reverse complement strand
CGCCAAAAGCGCCAGGGGGCCACCGCACTCCAAAACGCAAACAATATAAAGTCACATCGCCGCGCGCGCCGAGGTCTATATAAACTGAGCCATGACACCCTTGTCGTGTTTCAACTTCGCCATTCACGACAAGAGTGTCGTGGCTCCTCTCACACAAAGACACGAAGAAACGGCATATGTGTGAATCTTGTCCCGGAGGCATAGCCCGAAAATAACCGGTCGGCGCAAGCCACCGGATCATCCGCAAAAAAAGACTGCACCCCGGCAGGGGCGCTGAAAGAATCCCGTGCGTATGCCTTCCACGCACACTTCATTTCACTACCACCTTGTCTTTTCCACAAAAGGCCGCGCCCCCCCTCATCCTCCCCGCATGGAGCGAACGCCTCCACGCCTTCCTCGGCGGCATCGTAAAAGGGCTCCACGGCGTCCCCGAAGCCATCGGCGGCGTCGCCGACCACGTCCACCTCCTCCTCAGCCTCCGCCCCACCCATTGCATCGCCGACGTGATGCGCGAAATCAAATGCGTCTCCTCCCGCTGGGTCCACGATGAAATCGGCGACTGCACCTTTGAATGGCAAGAAGGCTACGGCGGATTCACCGTAGGCGCCCCCCAATGCCCCGCCGTGCGCGACTACATCGCCCGACAAGAGACGCACCACCACAAACAAACATTCCAAGAAGAATACCTAGAATTCCTCCAACGCGGCGGCGTGGAATACGACGACCGCTACCTGTGGTAATCCCCCTTCCCTCGCCCCTCCGGGGCTCACGCTCTAAACATACCAAACCGGTGGCTCGCGCCACCGGCTACTATCCCACTCGCGCCTCCGGCGCTACATCCGCCGCCACATCCGGCGCTGCCTGTATGAAGCCCGGAGGGCTGCATGGAGAGTAGCCGGTCGGCGCAAGCCACCGGTAACGCGACAAAAAAAAGATGCGCCCCGGCAGGGGCAGCGGAAAAACTCGGCCATACTCTTCACCTCATCAACTTGCGGAATCTTCCCTTTCCCCCGCCCCTCCGGGGCTCGCGCTCTAAACACATCAAACCGGTGGCTCGCGCCACCGGCTACTATCCCACCCGCGCCTCCGGCGTTATACAGTGTTTTTAGAATCAGTGTCTCATTTAAGTTGATGAGCCATCACGCCAACACTCCAATACAGAAAATGACAAACAAACACTCCGAAGCAAAAACCAAATCAGATAATCGGATCGAACTATTCCAATCTGAGCCGTATGAAACAAAACTACGCGCTCTAAACAGAGTAATAAACCACTTTGACACGATGCAATCTGCTTGGTGTTGGAGAATGCTTTTTGCAAAAAACGGATACTGCCAACATTATGAATTTCAAAAGGGAAGCGAAGAAAAACAAGCAGCGAAGGCGGCGGTTTTAATTCTCAAAAAAAGCGCCGAAAACTTCTCGCTCGTTAGCTTCAGAGCTTTGAATGATTTTTTCCGAAAAGATTACCCTGATAACCCAAAAAGAAATGACAACTTCGCATTGGATTGGAATTTTCCAGAGCTATTTGAAACAATCCTTGAACCCACACTAAAGGATTGGATTAACACAACGATTGCACACATTACCCTCTCGTCTATGGATGCAAAAATCAATGAACTTGGTGAGGCTTTAAGTATCGCAATGGCCAACTGTTTGGTCTTTTTCAAGTGTGTCCAAAATATTTTTTTGAAACCAGAGGACACCGACTTCTTAATGGAAATCAAAAAACGTATTATTGACGCTGAAATATTATTACCTGAAGTTCGCGCTGGGCTGGTCGATCGCAAACAACAGAGTGAGAAAGAGAAGTCTTAACGTCTTCTCAACGGCAATTAGGCTTTTATTTGGTCACGGAGGCATTCAGAAGAAGTGACTCTAACAGCACCCTTCGCGGCGTTTGTGGATCATTACTTTGTTGCCGTCAGGATCACAAATGATGGCGAAGCGGCAGACGGGGGTGTCCATGGTGTCCATGGAAATGGGGACGCCGAGGGATTTGAGGCGGGCGACTTCGGCGTCGAGGTCGTCCACTTCGAAGGCGATGCAGGTGCCTTGCGGGGAGGGCTGCCAGATGTCGCCGTATGCGCCGATGCCGAAGGTGCCGGTGCCGACCTCGTATTCCACCCAGGCTCCACCTGCGGATTCCATCGTGGGCTTTAGGCCGAGGATGCCTTCATAAAATGCGCGGGCGCGCTGGATGTCGGTGACGGGGGTGCCTGTGAATGCGATTTCGGTAATCATAGGTGTTTCGTAGTGCGGGCGGGCGGAAATTCAAAGGAATCTCTGGGGGCTACGAACCTTTGTTTTACCAAAGACAGATGAAAATGGGACGAAGCGGAGCGGATATATCCAGCACTCAACAATAAGAAACAAAATGGTTTTGCAGAGAGGCTTTCCTGCGCGCTCTCGTGGTTTTTCCGTGTCGTCTGATTTTCAACTGGAGTGGGCTTTACTTCGCGGCTTCGGCGACTTTTGGGGGTGTGGCTTTGTCCACTCGGAGGATGCCGCCGCTGGCGATGGTGCTGGTCATGGGTTCGCCGTCTTTTAGGAGGGTGAAATTGGCGATGACGGTTTTCTGTTGGCCGACTTGGGCGGTGGGGGTGGCTTTGAGCACGAAGCGCACTTCTTTGTCGTCTTTGGTGATCTCTTTTTCCTCCGTGGTGACGCCTTGGGGGAGGCCGAGGAGGGCGACTTTGGCTTTGCCTTCAAAAGGGACTTTTTGATCGAGCTTGAGCGTCATAGTGCCGTCGCTGCCTTGGTCAATATAGGTGCGGACGAGACTGCCGCCGACGAAGGGTGGGGCGACTTCTAGCTCAATGAGGCCGGTGCTAATCCATGTCGCGCCTTTGCCGGTGTCCACGGTGCCGACGACGCAGAGTTTCCATTTGGTGGTGGTGGCGTTGCCTGCGGCGCTGATGTTGAGGATGCCTTCGTTTTGGCCTTCGGCGATGGTGCCGCCGCCGCCGGTGCCGATATTTGGCGGGCCGTAGAGGACGGCGATGGAGATGGCTCCTTTGTAGTCGTTGCGGCGTTCGGCGGTGACTTTTAGATTCATCGAGCCGTTTTGCAGCACGGGCACTTTGGGCTGAGAGAGGTTGAGGGTCACGGGGACTTCGTCGGTCACGGCGATGGGGAGGGTGTCTTCATCCACGCCGTAATAGGCTCGCTGGTTGCCGTTTTCAGTCACTTCTACGCGGTGATTTACTTTGGCCACGATCTTGGCATCGGCTGGTGGTTCGGTGAGTTTGGGGAGGATGGTGAAGAGCTTTTGCGCGGGCGGGGCGTCGGCTTTGGCCTCGAAGACCATCGCGACGGTGTCCACGGATTTGTCCATTTTATCCGTGGCAAAAGTGACGCCTGCTGGCAGGTCTTGGGGCTCCAGCACGGTGTCGCCGACGATGTCTTGCCGCTTTACGCGGACGAGTGTGGCGTAGCGGTTGCCGCGCGGCACGGGGATGGCGCGGCGCTCTTGGGAGCTATTGATGACCATGTCGGGCAGGTAGGTGAGGAGCTTGGGTTGCACGGCTTGCGCTTCGATACGGTAGGTGTAGAGCGGGCCGCCGCGCCCGAGTTGATCGTGGATGGAGAGGAAGAATTCGCCATCCGCCGGAGCCGTCCAGCGGAAGTAACTATCCGGCCCTCCTAGGTCGTCGTTGCCGGCGAGGCGTGCGCCTTTTGCATCCCAGAGATCCACCACGGTATCAATCGGCGAGCGCAGGTTGCGCGAGTAGCTGGTGAAGTCGTAGGCCACGCCTTTTTGCGCGGTGAATTTGAAGAAATCTATATCGTCCTTAGTCTCGGCGATGCCGTTGAAAGCGAGCGGTAGCGTGGCGTTCGTGGCCATCGCGGTGGCGACGGAGTTGTTGGGCTCGGGGCCTTCCATGACGTTGGGGAAATTGACGACGCGCAGGTAATTGGGCTGGGGCGCAGTGAGGCCGTCTTTTTGCGCCAACAGCTCGAAGCGCGCGTCGGGCTCGGCGGGCAGCTTCACCGTCTGCTCATAAGGGCCCGCTGCATCGCCAAGCATCTGCACTTTTAGCTCCTGCCCTGCCTGCCCGCCGCCGGGGTAGGCGACTAGCGGGCGCGGGTGGCTGCCGAGGTGGAGGAGGTATTGGCACGGGCCGTTGCCGCTATTCGTGGCCTCGCGGAGGATCACGCGGTAATTCCCATCCTCGGGCGCGATGATGCTGAGTGCGGGGTCTTGGCGGGTGAAGGAGCTATCGTCCGCCTCCGCGAGCACGGTGCCGTCGGCCTTTGCGATGGTCATGTAGGCGTCATATTGCTGCTGTGTGGAGAGTCTCATGCCTACGACTTCCGCCGAAAGCCGCTGGCCTTTCTTTAGCGCGACCTCGAAATGATCCTGATCTTCGCCCGGCGTGGAGCCGTAGATCGTCACGCCGAGCGGCGCAGGCTGGGGTTTGTAGGGCGCATCCTTTTCCTCCTCGGCTTCTTTTTGCACCGGGTAGGGCGACACATAAAAAAGCCGCACATCCGAGATGCCTGAGGCCGTAACCGCGCGGAAGACATACTCGCCGATCCGCGCATCCGGCGCGACCTTCAGCTTCGCCGTAAATTTCCCGCCCTCCGCTGCGCTCACGCCGAGCACCTCGATGCCGGGTTCGTCGAAAAGAATCGTCCGAGCGTCTGCCAGCCTGGCTCCCGAGAACACGATGTCCGCCTCCATCCCGCGCTGCGCTGCCGCTGGGTTCACGTTGCCGACATTCGGCGAGCCCGCCCACGAGACAACGGAGAAGGCGATGGATGATGCGAGAAAAGCGATGCGTTTCATGGTGGGGAGGTAATCGGCGAGCGGGGGATGTCTTATGGGGAAAGGCTGCGTAAGAGTTCGACACTCCACCGCGAAGATTCTAGCGATGATGCGGATGTTTTTAAAACCTGACAGCGCGTTAGTGATCGTGGGGCATGGCTCCACGGTGAACCCGGATTCGAGCGGCCCGACATGGGACCACGCGGCGGAGATCGCGCGGCGTGGAGTCTTTGGTGAGGTGCATTGTGCTTTCTGGAAAGAGGAGCCGAGCCTGCGCCAAGTGCTGCACTGCGTGGAGCGGCGCGAGGTGTATGTGGTGCCCAATTTCATCAGCGAGGGCTACTTCACGCAGACGGTGATCCCGCGTGAATTTGGGATCGAGGGAACGAGCGCGGAGGTGGGCGGGCACTTGGTGAAATACTGCGAGCCAGTCGGGAATCACGCGCGCATGACGGAGCTGCTGCTCAAGCGCGCCGCCGAAATCGCGCCGGGCGTGCCGCCGCGTGAGACGAGTCTTTTCATCGTAGGCCACGGCACGGGGCTGAACGATAACTCCGCCGTCGCCGCCAAGCGCGAAGTGGAGCGCATCCGCGCGCTCGGGCTCTATGCGCAAGTGGAGAGCGCCTACATGGAGGAGGAGCCGCTCATCGCAAAATGGGACACCTTCGCGACTCAGCAGAATGTCGTCGTCGTGCCGTTTTTCATCGCCGACGGGCTGCACAGTTATGAGGACATCCCGGTGTTGCTCGGCATCGCCAGCGAATCGCCCGGCGCAGTCAGCGCAGCGGGCGAGAGCCTCTTTGCGCGGAATCCCTATCGGCTGCGCGGGCGCACGCTTTACTACGCCAGCTCCATCGGCACAGAGCCGGGATTCGCACAGGTGATCCTCGATCAAGTCTCGGCCTTCGACGCCGCCGCCGTATGACGCGCGATATGGAGGCATGGCTCGCGGAGTGGCTTGGGAGCAGCATCCGCCGCGTGGGGCAGCTCACTATCGCACCCGTCGCCGAGGGCTGGGAGCTACGGCATACGGAGGATGCAGCACGCGCAGACCTCGCACTTTTTACGAAATGGGAAGACGCCCGCGCGCTGGCAAATCTCGATGACGCTGGAGCCTTCCGCCCGCTAAAGACCGCGCCGAATCTCCGCCACGGCTGGCGCCTCGTGCTGCCGAGTGTGGGGGGTGTGAAGTGCGCGCTGGATTTCTTTTACCCCGCGATGCTCGGCCTATGGCTGGCGCACACACGCGGCGAACTCGCGCCCGTGCATCTGCGCGACACGCTCGCGCGGCAGACGGGGATGTATCGCATCACGCAAAAACTCAGCGACGAGCAAGCGCAGGCACTCATCGGCACAACTTGCCGCAGCGCCGGCGGCTGCATGAAGACGATCCTCTGGCGCGTGAACGCCGAGCTGCCCGTGTGCTCTTTGCCAGCGGAAAAATTCGCCGTGCGCGAGAGCGACGGCTTGCCGCTGCTCTGCCACGAAGCCTGCAACCTGCTCGTCGCCGAGGCGCGCAAGGCGGTGAAAGGAGCCGCGTGATCCTCCGTGCCCGCACCATCCTGCCGATCACCGCGCCACCGATTGAGGACGGCGCGGTCGTCATCGCCGGCAATCGCATCGCCGCAGTCGGCACTTTTTCCAACATCCGTGCGGCGCACTCCGGCGAGGTCACAGACCTCGGCGAGCAAGTGCTGATGCCGGGTCTCGTGAACGCGCACTGCCATCTCGACTACACGATGATGCGCCGCGCCATCCAGCCACAGCGCAGCTTCACGGACTGGATTCGCCGCATCAATGCGCTCAAGCGCAGCCTCGATCTCGACGACTACCGTGCCGCCATCGCGCGCGGTTTCGCCGAGCTGCGCAAGTGGGGCACCACGAGCGTGGCGAATATCGAATCCTTCCCCGACCTGCTGCTGGACATGGCTCCGCCACCGATTCGCACTTGGTGGTTTCTGGAAATGCTCGATGTCCGCCATCGCGATGCGACCGAGGAAGTCGTCGCCGGAGCACTCGCGTTCTTCGAGAAAAAGCCCGGCTGGCTCGGCGGCTTCGGCCTCAGTCCGCACGCGCCCTACACCGCGAGCGAGTCGCTTTATGAAATGGCCGGCGCGGCTGCCGAACGGCTCGGGCTACCCATCACCACGCACGTCGCCGAGTCGCGCGAAGAGTGGGAGATGTTCCGCCACGGGCGCGGCGAGATGCACGATTTCATGCGCTCGCTCGGGCGCGAAATGAGCGACTGCACACTCGGCCACACGCCCCTCGCCCACGTCGCCGCGCGCGAGCGCCTCGGCCCGCAATGGCTGCTCGCGCACATGAATGAACTCGACGCCAGCGACCTCGCCTTCCTCGCGAATCTCCCGCGCGCTAGTCGCCCGAGCATCGTCCACTGCCCCGGCAGCCACCGCTACTTCCGCCACGGCCCCTTCCAGCTCGCGCGCCTGCTGGAGCTTGGCGTGAACGTCTGCCTCGGCACCGACAGCCTCGCCAGCACTCACAGCCTCTCACTTTTCGAGGAGATGCGGCTGCTCTGGCGCGGCGAGCCGTGGCTCGATCCCCCCGAGATTATTAAAATGGCCACCCTCTGCGGCGCACGCGCCCTCGGCGTAGAAGCTGGGGAAATCGCGCCCGGTGCATTAGCCGACATGATCGCCCTCCCGCACGCCGCCGCCGACCCCCACGAGACCGTCCTCCTCCACTCACACCCCATCCTCTGGACGATGCTCGACGGCAAAATTCGGTAGTGGTCTATTTTGAACCACGAAGAGCACGAAGGGCACGAAAGACACGAAGAGGAGGGATGAAAGGGCACTCTATCCCTGATATTTCCTTCGTGCTCTTCGTGCTCTTCGTGGTTCAAATCCAAACTATACCACTACTCAAAATTCAAACCTCTTAAGGACACGCGGAGTCGTTTTTTACTCCACCTTGCGCGTGTGGATTTGGAGCTGGCGGGAGAGGAACCAGCGGACGGCGAACATATCGCACGTCGCCTTGAAGGCGCGGGAGCCAAAGCCGTATTTGCTCACGCCAGCAGTGCGCGGGCGGTGGTGGGTGGGCATTTCGGTGACTCGGTAGCCGAGACCTTTCACGAGAGCGGGGATGAAGCGGTGCATCCCTCGGAAGAGGAAGAGCGAATCGCGGCATTCAGTGCGCAAGACTTTCAGCGAGCAACCAGTGTCATGCACGCCGTCGCGGGTGAAGCGGCTGCGAACGAAATTCGCGATACGGCTGCTGATCTTTTTGCTCCAATTATCCTGCCGATTCACGCGCCAACCGCAGACGAGATCATAGCCTTCATCGAGTTTGCCGAGCATTTTTACGATGTCGCCGGGATCATTCTGGCGGTCGCCGTCGAGGAAGACCGTGATGTCGCCTTTCGCCGCGTAGATGCCCACATACATCGCCGCGCTCTGGCCGGTGTTGCGGGTAAATTCGATCACCCGCACATTCGGCGCACGCTGGATGCGGTCGAGCGTTTTGTCGGTCGAGCAATCGTCCACAAGGATGAGCTCGTAGTCGCGCCCGGCGAGGGCAGCGGCGAGTTCATCTTGCAGCGGAGCGATGTTGTCCTCCTCGTTAAAGAGCGGGATGACGATGGAAAGCATGGGCGCGACTTTTTAGGGAACGACTGAATAAATCAAGGGCGTCGTTTTTCATTCAAAGGAGAGCATCCAGACGCAGGCATCCATTATTTGTCCTGGTAAGGTTTACGGCGCTTTCTTTGCTTTCTCCCCAGCAGCTCCACACCCTGCCGCAGCACCTCCAGCGTCCCGCGCTGATCGCGCACCCGCCCCAGCAACGTCTCCCCCGCCTGCGGCTGCGTCTCCTACACCCAGGCCAGCACGTCCGCCGTCCAAAGCGCCCGCCCCCCGGTCATACCCCGCCGCATACAGCCAGCCGTGCGCGGCGAGGTGCTGGCAGATCTCGATCTCGAAGCTGATCTCTTTGTGCAGCCTCATATGGGATAGAATGGGCAGCGGACTCTCACCGATAGGAATAGCCCAACTCTCTTAGGGCGTGTTTACACTAATTGACAACCTCTTAAAAAAGAGTAAAGAGAGGGATGGAACTCACGAAAGAACAGTTTGAACAGGTATCGGAATGCCTTC
>JAYVQK010000093.1:0-8959 GCA_043757005.1 Verrucomicrobiaceae bacterium | reverse complement strand
TGTCAATTAGTGTAAACACGCCCTAGTGAATGATCGGGGGCGCTTGTGAAGCCGAGTTGGACGCGGAGTTGGGACATGATGTTGGTTTTCTAGTGGTTGTGTTTAGTTTTATCTGAGAGAAATGGGTGCTTTTGCAGGCCGAATGGCGCAAAAGGAGCGGTGGATGGAGTTTTATCCGGCTCGTTGGTAACCTTATCCGGCTTGGATAAGGTTAAATCTGAGGCAGACATCCCTTGATCCGTTCGGGATGTAACCTTGTCTGGCTTGGGTGTAACTTTATCCGTGCCGGAGATAACCTTGTCTGAGCTGGATAAGGTAATGTCGGGGCGTGTAAAACTTTGTCCGAGCCGGATAAGGTTATGTCCGAGCCGGACAAAGTTATATCCGTGGCGGATAAAGTTACCAACAGGGCGGATAAAACTACCGCCAACACGCGGCAAACCACCCCGAGCAGACAATAAACTACCGCCACTCGAACCTAAGTTTCCGCTCGCCTTTCGCCTTTTATCTCCAGCCGTCTCTAAAGCAAAGTTCCGCCGTTCCGCCGTTCCGCCGTTCCGATTAGCAGAGGCTTTTGACTGAAGCGATTTGTCAATGAGGTTCACGAGATGAGGGAGATAATGTTTTGTCATGGAGAGGTCGAGGAAAATCGCTTAGGCAGCGGAAGATTTTCGTGGCGGTGGGGAAAGTGCCGCAGGCGTCCCGCCTGTGCGGCGCGGATCACAGGTGGGACGCCTGTGTCACTTTCGCGCCGCCGTGCCGCTTAGTTCTTCCGCTCTTCGAGGCCTTGGAAATAGGACTGCAAGGCATCGCGGAATTCCTCTGGCAGCTCGCCGGCGTTCGCTGCTCCGGCGCTCTTTTCTACGGTGCGCGCGTTCGTTTTCACCCCGCCCGGCCCCTGCGCTGGGATGCCTGCGAGGCTGCTCGCATTGCGCGAGGCGTTGCGGCCTGGGGTGCGTGCTTTGCTCATTTGCTGCATCATTTGCTGCATCTTTTTTTGCATCTGCGTCATGCTTTGGCTTTGCTTGCCGCCTTTCTTATCCGGCGGCACGAGGAGCTCGATCACTGCGCCCTCTACGGCGAGCGTTTCGGCATCTGTTTTTGGCCTTTGCAAATCCCCAGAGATCTCGCCCATGAGCTCCTGTGCTTTTTCCAGCACGGGGCCGACATCGCCCATGAATTTTGCAAACTTCGGCGTGTCGCGGATCTCTTGCACGGAGCTGCCGAGTTGATTTTGCGTGACCCCGAGCTTGCTCGCATCGCTCACATAGCTCGCGTTGTCGGCCTTTTGTTTCTCCAGTTCGCCCGTCTGATCTCGGATGCCGTCTTGCGCCACGGCGGCGCGCACCATCGCGATCATCAGCTCGATTTTATCCGGGTCTTCCTCGCCCTGCCCGCCTTTGCTTTTGCACTCGCTCTGGATCATCTCCGCCCATTTGTTGAATTGATCGCCCCACACCCTTGCGCGGCCCACGGTCTTGAGCCCGAGATTTGCCCGCACGTAGCCCGCCAGCTCGCCTAGCTCTGTGACTACACGCGTCTCCTCCATCTCGCCTACGACTGTTTGATATTTCTCATTCGGCACGCGGCGGAGGAAAGCGGACATATCACTATGCAGCGCATCCACGTCCTTCACCGCCCCATCCTGCTGCCCAGCCACGCCCTCGAAATCTTTCTTTTCCCCGTCGCCGATCTCCTCCGGTTTCAAGCCCACTGTCGCTCTCGCGAGCTTCTTTAGTCCCTCCGAGATGGTCAGCTCCACCGTGGCCGAGTGGCGCAGGCGGTTGTAAAAATTGCGCGCAAAGAGGTTCTCGTTATTCGTCTGCATTTTGGACGCCGTTTCGCGCATCGCCGCCAACGCGGCTTGCTGGTGCTCCATCGCTTTTTGCATCTCTGCCTCGCGCTGCTGCGCGCTCTGGCTGGCCTGCGCCATCTGCTTCTGCGCGCTCTGCATCTCGGGCTGCGCCTTTTGCTCCAGCGTCTCCGCGATCTTGCTCCACTCGGCGAGCGTGTCGTGCTGGATCTCTTTATTGCGCAGCGCGTCCTTCATGATGTCGCCCATTTGAGCCGTGAGCTTTTGCAGAGAATCTTCATTCGCCCGCTCGCTCGCCTCCACGCGTTTGATGTCGTCCGCCGCCTTTTCTGTGGCCAAATCTTTTTTGTTTTCCGCGATGGCTTTGTTCTCCTCCAGCGCCCGCTCTTCATCGCGGATGCGTTCGTCGAGCTGCTTCAGCACTTGGTCCATCCGCTCGCGGATGCGCTCCGCGTGCTTCTCGGGACTGAGGACGTAGATCGTATATTTTGCAGACTCGCTGGCCTTGCGCTTTGGCAGGAAATCGAGCGCGTAGCCCGTGAGTTCCACCACCGTATCCTGCGGGATGCCCAGCTCCGCCGGCGACCAAGTCAGCGGCTTGCCCACCTCGCGCAACGTCTGCCCGCCAGCGATGCGGGGCAGCTCGCTCGGCCCCGAGGGCTTCTGCTTTTTCGCCGCTATTTGCAGCGTCCACTGATCCAGCAGCCCGCCAAGAATGCCCTCTTTTTTCTCCGTAGGCAGCGCCGTGAGCTTCTCGCCGAGGCGGCGTGTCTCCCACGCGACCCACGCTTCTTTCACCCCGAAATCATCCGCAGCCGCCAGCGTGAACCGCACACTTTCGCTCGGCAAAATGGATACCTCATTCTCCGCAAACCCCTGCACCTCCACGCGCGGCTCCGCGTCCTTCGTCGTGCCGATGCGCAGCGTGTAAGGCTGCACTGGCGTGAGCTGATGCACGTCCACCCAGCGCAGCGCGACTTCCGCCCCCAGCTCCGCAAGCGGCAGCGCGGGGGTGGTAAAAGTCGCATCGCTCGCGCTGGCCGCGTGCTCTTTTCCGCCTGCGGATAAAGTGCCCGAGCCCACCGCACGACTAATCTGCCCCTCAAACGCCACCGTGCTCCCTTCTAAGAAATCCGCGCCGCTCCCGTGGATCGGCTGCTTGCGCTCCGGCTGGCCGAGATACTCCGGGAACTGCACGCGCGCTGATAGATCCTTGAGCTCCGGGCGATGTAGCGGATGCACCGCGATGTCCTTTAAGTAATCGCCGATGCGCAAACTCAGCGCGCTGTCATGCGTTTGGCCGGGGAATTTAAACACCGCCCGCCCCTCCTGCACCGCCGCCCGTTGGCGCTCCTGCTCGCCGAGCTGCGCCGCTGCACTGCCGGGCTTCCATTCTGCGTCCGAGCGAAGGCCTACCGCCAACTCGAACGCCTCGCCATGCGGCACAAACAGCTCGCTTGGCAGCGTCTCGACAGTGGTGAAAGTATAACGCTCGATCTCTGCCCAAGGCATCCCCCACCGCTGCGCCGCGTTCTTTGCCGCACGCGGCACGAGGAGAAATGGAGCCGCCGTGAGCGCCGCCACGACTAACGCTGCAAAAGCCCAGCGCCGCGCCGGGCGCTTTGGCACTGCGTCCTCGAAATGGTAGCGCCCGGAATCCTCCGCCACCTGCCGCACCGCCGCGCGCAGCAGAGCAGGCGAGATATTCTCCGGTAGCACCTCCGCGCCCGTCAGCTCGATCACGCCTTGCAGCCGATCCCCGAGCACGCGGAAGTGCCGCTGGAGTAGTTTCGCGAGGTCGGCAGGGCCGCGACGATTCCACAACCAATGCCGCGCCCAACTCTGTGCAAACCAACCCGCCAACACCGCGCCCGTCGCCGTAAGCACCAGCCGCGCGAGGATCGGCGTATCCACAAAACGATCCGCCGCAAACAGCAGCACGTAAGTAATGAGCAACCCCGCGACGCCACCCGCAATGGCCACAAGCGTCTCCATCTTTCGCAAGCGCCCTTCATAAGAGCGAAGCTGGGCGACGAGTGATTCAGGCAACTGAGTCGTATTCATGGCGGTAAGATTTGGGCCAAAGAGTAACGGGGATTTTGTAGATGGAAATAGGAGAGTTCTCTAAAAATCAGCCATAGCTTTAGGCACCACTGAATCCACGGAAAAGAAATACAAGAAGCCCCCCGAAAACTCATGCCATACTTTTAAGGCCACGGATGAACACAGATGAAACACGGATAAGCTCATGCCATATCAGTGTTTCATCAGTGTTCATCAGTGGCTAAAATTAAAGAAGTGGCGAGTTTCCATAGTGCCCACAAACACTGCGACGACGTTTAAAAAGAACCTTTTCCGTGGACTCAATCAGCGGCTCTGATTACCGCACCCCAAGCAAACGGCTAATGTGCCGCCGCAGGTCGCGTTGCACCGCCGCAGAATCTCTGTCGGCCTGAATGATGGTGAAGCCGAATTTCTTTTGCATCATCTCGAACTCTAATTGCAACAAACCTTGATAACGTAAAAAACTGTCAAACATATCGCGAGACAGCCCTAAGTCCATCCCGCTCTCCCAATAATCCAGCGTCGCGTTCTTTTGAAAATTACGTTGAACAAGCTGTGTAGAGGGAACTTGTAGATAAAATACGGAGTTCGGGATTAAAGAGGGACTGTAGAGATTCTCAGTCCACTCGGGGTTCGCACCACGCACTAGGTCGCGCGCCATTAGTGTATATATATATCTATCTGCCAGAACGATATATCCCGCTCGTAGAGCTGGGATGATCTCATGCACGAGCTGATCAAAGAAATCTGTCGCATAAAAAAGCGACATCGTCGTATGAGTGAGCACCTTGCTTTGCTTTGCCTGTTCGATGTCATCTGCCAGAAGCGGTGAACGCCTCAAACCCATGTGTCGGACGGCGTATCCTTCTAGCTCTAGCCAAGCACTGAGAAGCTGGATTTGCGTGCTACGCCCCGAGCCATCAGCGCCTTCGAGCACCAGCAATTTCCCTGGGAACACTGTCTCGGTAAGCTCAGGCATCGGAGAGCCGTAAGCGACTTTCTCGACGGCTGGCTTTTGCTTCGTAGATTTGCGTTTGCTGGCCATAGTCACTCAGCGTTGGCAGCGGTAGTCGGCGAGTTTGATCTGGCTTTGGATCACCTCTCGCACGCTGCTTTGTTGTTCATGGATATCGCGAGTTGCATCCATCACCGTGAAATGGAAGCGTTCGCACATCGCCTCATATTGCTCATGCACGCGGCCTTGGAAGATGCGGAAGCTCTCGTAAGGGTCGGCACTCCATCCCATATCCAGCCCTGCCTCGTGAAATTTGAGCTGTGGTCGCCCTGCCAAAATGCGCTTTAGAGACACCTCCAGCGGCACACGGAAGTAGAGCGTGAGATCGGGCAACGTCGCAAAGGAGTAGAGCTTGCGCACCCATTCAGAATCCACCCCACGCACCACATCCCGTGCAAAAGCCGTGAAGACATAGCGATCACAGAGAACAATGTAGCCTGCCTTGAGTAGGGGTAAAATTTGCCGCTCGTAACGATCTGCAAAATCAGTCGCGTGGATCAGAGAAAAAGTTGTTGGAGTCAAGAGCTTCCCTGTTTTCCCTTTCGAAGTGCTTTTTTTGACGAGTTCCGAAGAATTCCACGCGGTAAAAAACACCCTCACACCAGAAAGCTCTAGCCAACGACGCACTAGATAAAGTTGGGTAGATTTGCCCGAACCATCTAGGCCCTCGACAGCGATGAGTTTTCCTGAATACTCGGGCGATTGTGTAGTCACGCGCATATTCTGCATATTGCTACACGTAATTGCAACCGTAATTCTTTCGTCTTTAAACGTCATCCACATGGAAATTTCAGAACTCATCCAAGCAGCTCGCCAAGCGCGCGAAAAGGCTTACGCGCCGTATTCACATTTTGCTGTAGGTGCAGCATTGCTTACAGATTCTGGGAAAGTTTTCACTGGTTGCAATGTCGAGAATCTTTCCTTTGGCTTGACCATTTGCGCAGAGCGCGCGGCGGTGTGTGCAGCGGTGGCGGCTGGGGAAAAACGGTTCAAATCCATCTACATTTGCTCTGATTCCAAGGAGCCCGTCTCCCCTTGCGGGGCCTGTCGCCAAGTCCTCGCGGAATTTGCTGGGGATATGGGAATCACGAGCTTTAATCTACAGGGCAGTGAGTTTTCAGCGACACTTTCAGCACTTTTGCCGCGTGCTAAAACGGGTATCCTCGGATGATTGTTCCATGTGGAACGGATTTCAACACTTCGCAACTGCTCAATTTCTATGTTCGTCTTTCCTAAAAAATACGATGTCATCGTCATCGGTGCGGGTCATGCCGGGATCGAGGCGGCGGCGGCAGCGGCGCGTTTGGGGTGCCAGACGTTGATGCTTTCACAGAGTCTCGATACCATCGGGCAAATGTCCTGCAATCCTGCAATCGGCGGGCAAGCCAAGGGGCAGATGGTGCGAGAGATAGATGCGCTGGAGGGCGTGATGGGGTTGAATACCGACGCGACGTGCATCCAGTTTCGAATGTTAAACAGGAGCAAGGGGCCGAGTGTTCGCTCTCCGCGCTCGCAGTGCGATAAGAAGGCTTACCAATTTCGCGCCAAGGCTACGCTGGAGAGGACGCCCAATCTCGACATTCACCAAGGAAATGTCGCGCGCATCCTTAGCGACGAGAATGGCGTGTGCGGCGTGCAGACCAATCTGGGCCTTGAAGTCCACGGCAAGAGTATCGTCGTCACTACGGGCACCTTCATGCGCGGGCTGCTGCATGTCGGAATGCAAAATCAGGCCGGCGGGCGGCTCGGGGATTCGTTTTCCACCCTGAGCGACTGGATGCGCGAGGTTGGTTTTGAAGTGGAGCGGTTCAAGACTGGGACGCCTGCGCGACTGCTTGGGCGCAGTATTGATTTCACACAATGCGAGCAGCAAACGGGGGATGACCCACCGGAGCCGTTCAGCTTCATCGCGGACACGCTAGAAGCGCGAAAGGATGAAATTTTCACCCTCAACGAATGGCGAGATAGCGCGTTCCACGTGGAACAGATTCCTTGCTGGACGACGCATACGAATACGAAGACGCATGCGATTATCCGCGATAATCTCCACAAATCGCCTCTTTACGCGGGCAAGATCGAAGGGGTTGGCCCGCGTTATTGCCCTTCGATTGAGGATAAGGTGGTGAAGTTTTCCGAGAAGCCGTCGCATCAGCTCTTTTTGGAACCGGAGGGGCGGCATACAGAGGAATACTACATCAACGGCGTCTCGACCAGCCTCCCGCTGGAGACGCAATATGAGTTTTTGCGCACGATCCCTGGTCTGCAAAATGCCTCGATCATGCGGCCCGGCTACGCGGTGGAATACGATTATTGCCCGCCGACTCAGCTCTATCACACGCTGGAAACAAAGAGGATTCCGGGGCTGTATTTTGCAGGGCAGATCAACGGAACTTCGGGCTACGAAGAAGCGGGCGCGCAGGGGCTGATGGCTGGGGCGAACGCCGCACTGAAGGTGCTCGGGAAGCCACCGCTTGTGCTGCTGCGCTCCGATGCCTATATCGGCGTGATGGTGGATGATCTGGTGACTCAGGGCACGCCTGAGCCCTACCGGATGTTCACGAGCCGGGCAGAGCATCGGCTGCTTTTGCGACAGGATAATGCGGATCTCCGCCTGACGCCTATCGGGCGAGAATCTGGGCTCGTGGAGGATTATCGCTGGGGCAAATTGTGTGAGAGGAAGAGCGCACTGCTGGCGCTGCATCAGCTTGCGCAAACCATGCCTTATGGCGGGGGCAAGTTGTGCCAGTGGTTGAAGCGCCCGGAGAATTCTGCTGCTGATTTACCAGTGGAATTGAGAGGGAAATTCCGCCCTGAGCTTTGGGAAGCGGTGGAGATTGATCTCAAATACGACGGCTACATTCAACGTCAAGAAATGGCCATCGTGCGCCTTAAGCGCAACGAATCAAAGACGATCCCCTCCGGGTTTGATTACCAGCGCATCAAAGGCCTCAGCTCGGAAGCGCATCAAAAGCTGATCAAAGCCATGCCTACCACTATCGGCCAAGCTGCAAGAATCAGCGGCGTAAGCCCTGCGGATCTTGCGCTTTTGGCGATTGCTTTGCGTTAAATTTTAATTTACTTACTTATAGACTTAATATAGCGTAGATTACTTCGGTGGCATCAGTTTTAGTATATGAGCTTTTTTACTGGCGTAGTCGAGGGCGTGGAAGATGCGAATTTCGTCCACACGACGGGCTGCGTTTAAGGTGTCTAGTAGGCAGGTGTATTGCATGGCAAACTCTGTAGTTTCCATGTAGCGGGCGCGGAGGGTGGCGTCGGTGTAGGCGTGGGGGGTTTCGCGCTGGAAGAGGTGAAAGCGTAGCCAGCGGCGGTCGGTGCGGGAGATGCGCTGGGTTTTGCGGAAGAAGGCGACGAAGAGCAGGAGGACGAGGTAGGTATCCACACGGGCTTGCAGCTCTAGGTTGCGGATGAAGTCTTCGCTGGCCATGTCGCGGTGGCCTCGGCGGAAGGCGATGGCGGCGTGCAGGGCGTGGTCAATTTCTTCCACGAAGGCGATGAGGTGGGAGATATTGGAATCGCTGAGGCCGTGGCGCGGGTCGTGGCGCTCCAGTTGCTCGATGAGCCAGCGTGAGTAGTAGATGCCGATGTGGAGTTGGTCGCCGCTGTGGCGGAGGAAGGTGCGGGCCATCTCGCTGAGTTCGCGGGCTCGGGCTCCGGCGAGGAGCGTGAGCTGGCGGCAGCGGTCGCGGCTGATGAGGCAGTCTTCTAGTGCGATGCCGGTGCTGGCGTAGGTGCGTTCGAGGAGGTGCTGGATCTCGCCAAAGAGCGTCTTCATGGCAGGATGAGTGTGGGCGATTCGTCGAGGTGTAGGTGGCGCTCGGCGGTGTCATTTAGCGCGAGGCGGATGTCGTGGAAGCGTTCGCCGAGTTGCTCGAAAATGGCGGAGAGTGAGTGCTGGCGGGCGACTTGATGATCGGCGGCGACTTGGAAATTCGCTGCGCCGATGTTTTCTAGGGCGTGTTTACACTAATTGACAACCTCTTAAAAAAGAGTAAAGAGAGGGATGGAACTCACGAAAGAACAGTTTGAACAGGTATCGGAATGCC
>JAYVQK010000092.1:0-8961 GCA_043757005.1 Verrucomicrobiaceae bacterium | reverse complement strand
CCGTGCTACACTTGTCGCCATGCCTGCACTCGATTACCCGCACATCATCACCGCGAATGGAGAAGCCGCCCGATTGGAGCGCCTTCCCCGCATCCGCGTCGCGCAAATCGTAGCAGACCACCTCGGCTACGGCTGGTCTGCGGAGGAAATCGCCCGCCAATACCCGCACCTCACCCTCGCTGAAATCCACGCCGCACTCGGCTATTACTACGATCACCGCGAGGAAATTGACACCGAACTGAGCGAAGAACTCACCGCACTCGATCGGGCAGACGAGCACTCCGCATCGCCCCTTCGCTTGCGCCTCATTGCCGCCCGACGCAATAGAGCCGGATGACCCCGCTCTACCTCGACGTTCACGTCCCCGCCGCCATCACATTCCAGCTCCGCGCCCGAGGGGTGGATGTCGTCACCGCGTAGGAAAATGGAGCCGCAGAGTTCACAGACCCCGACCTCCTCACCCGCGCCAGCTTCCTTGGTCGCCTCCTTTTCACACAAGACATCCGCTTCAAAGCCCTCGCCGAAGATTGGCAGCGTGCAGGCCGCACTTTCGCGGGCCTCGTCTTCGGCCATCAACTCCATGGCTCCATCGGCCAATACGTCCGCGACCTCGAACTCATCGCCAAAGCCACAGAGCCGGCAGATTGGATCGGGGCAAGTCGAGCAATTGCCACTACGCTAGCCCATGCCCAATCTTGGCTCCATCCACACCTACCGCTCCGAGGTGGATCAGATCATTCGCTACGGCGGCAGCAGCAAGGAAACCTCCATCCGCCGGGCCGTCTTCAATCTCATCAACACCTACGCCCGTCTGCGCGACCTCCTGCTCGTCGAGGAACTCGACTACTACAACCCGCGGCGGAAACGCAAAGTCACCCCCGACGGCACGCTGAAGAACATCCTCCGCCTCGACTACGGCTTTTGGGAGGGCAAGGATCTCAACCCGCCACACACGAATGAGCGTTTCCTATGACCAAAGCATTTATAAATTTTAGCAAGCAGCTACTCAAAGCGAAAACTGAGGAGGAGGTGAAGCACGCCTACGCCAAGCACTTCGGCTTGGATTACGATACGGAGTTTCACCATGACCTCTATTCGCCGGAGATTTTCTTTGAGTTCAAATTCTCGCGCTCGTTGCAGAAGCGCGCATCCCGCGCCGCTGTGCTCGCGCAAGTCATGTATTACATCCGGCGTCTGAGGCTGGGCCATGCAGAGAAGGTAATTCCACCTGTGATTTGCATCGCTGATTCGCAGCGGGCGTTTTTTACGAAGACGCTCCAGTGGCAGAAATTTTACAGTAACGACCGCAAATACGATTGGGATCTCGCGCCCAGCCAGCCAGACACAAAATTGGTCGCGGATCTTTTCGCGTGCGCCGAGACAGATGCCATCAAGGTTTCCGATCTCCTCAATGATACCGAATATGCCCTTTTCGAGCAGCGCCTCGTGGTGCACCGGACAGCACAGGCGGAGTTCGATTTCCGGGTGAAGAAACTCATCACCGAGGAAAACTTCGAGGAAGTCTTCGAATACTGGAATCAGTGCTTTGGCGATGCCGTCCGCAACGGCACGAAGTCCTCGCGCTACTTCCTATGCGACATCCAGCAAGGGCGCTCGGAATACAACCGAGCGGAAAACAAAGTTGTCTTCCACATCGGCCCAAAGGAGAGCCGGGCGAAAAAAATCCTGCCGAAAGAATACGAGTGGTTTTGGTCAAATTACGAGAAAGTCACCGACGCCGCCGCTTGCCGAAACATTTTGGCAAAAGTGGATCGCCTGACCGACGAGCCGATTCGTCGTTTTACCGGTGAGTTCTTCACGCCGGTTTCCTTTGCCCGCAAGGCGCACAGCTATCTTGAGAAGGTCGTCGGCCCGAAGTGGTGGACGAAAAAATACCGCCTCTGGGATATGGCCGCCGGGACGGGAAATCTCGAATGGTTCCTGCCCGCAGACGCTTACCCGAGCATCTACCTCTCGACGCTCCACGAAGAGGATACGGAACACTGCAAGCGGGTTTTTCCGGGGGCGACGGTCTTCAAGTATGATTACCTGAACGATGATGTGGAGGCGGTCTTTGGCATCCAATCGTTATTTTCCAAAGCCAGAAACCTGCCGGAAAACCTCCTGCGCGATCTGGCCGATCCGGAAATCAAATGGCTCATCTTTATCAACCCGCCGTTCGCCACATCACAAAAAGCCGGCACTTCCGGTGAGAGTAAGAAAAGTGTGAGCACGACCAAAGTCCGCCCGCTGATGCACGAGCAGGGCCTTGGTGAAGTCTCGCGCGAACTCTTCGCGCAATTCCTCTTCCGCATCCGCCAAGAGTTTGCGGGCAAGCAGGCGTTCCTCGGTCTTTTTTCCACGCTAAAATACGTCAACGCCAACAACGATCAGAAATTTCGCGACAAGGTTTTCCAGTTCACATTCCGGGACGGATTCGTGTTTTCCTCCGCGAACTTCTCCGGGACCAAGCAGGCGAATCCTTTTCCCGTGGGCTTCCTCGTATGGGATTTGGCAAAGCCCGAGCAGCTCGAAAAGCAGAACATCGAAGTCGCCGTGCTCGACGACGACACGAGCAAGCTGAGTCGCAGACGGATCGTCGCCGAGCATCGGTCGCGCTTTTTGAGCAACTGGATTCCACGTCCCGAGGCCACGGAGATTCTCCCGCCGCTCGGCGGCGCCATCACCGTAAAGCACGGCAATCAGGATGTGCGAGATCGTGTGGCCGACGGCTTTCTGGCCTCATTCATGTGCAAGGGCAACGACGTGCAAAACTACAACAACGTCGCACTGCTCTCCGGGCCTTATGTGAGTGCGGGCGCGCTGTCCGTCGTGCCGGGAAATTTTGACAAAGCGATGATCGTTCATGCTGTCCGAAAGAACGTCCGCAAAAACTGGATCAATGACCGCGACCAATTCCTCCAGCCCACCCAAGAACCCGGCGCGGCTTTCGTGCGCCGCTGCGTCATGTGGAATTTGTTTGCCGATTCCAATCAGACTGCCTCGCTCCGAAACGTGGCCTACAAGGGCGGGATTTACCAAATCACGAACCACTTTTTCCCGTTCAAAGTCTGCGTGGTGAGAGGCTGGAAAATCTCTGACTCAGACATCACGCGCGCACTCGCCGCTGATACCGCAGACCGCTTCATCGCGCAGTGGCTGGATTCCCAGAAACTCGACAGCGACGAGGCCCAGCTTTTGGGGCTTGGCCGCGAAATTTACGAAGCCTTCTTTGGCGATTTCAAAGACCTGCCCACAGCCAAATACAAGGTCGAGCACTGGGATGCTGGTTGGTGGCAAGTCAAGAAGTGCCTCGTTGAGGCTGGGTTGAAAGCAGGACAATTTGCACAAATCGAGGAGCTCAAAAAGCAGATCGGCACCAAGATTCGCGAAGAAGCCCTCGGCTTGGGAATTCTTTCCTGCGCTTAGCACCGACACCATAAGAAACCCCGGCTGCGGGCCGTGAAGGAAACCGGCACCATCAAGGCCGACGCCACGACCACGCTCCACGGCATCCCCGCTGCGGCGTGGGACTACAAGCTCGGCAACCGAAGCGGCCTCGAATGGGTGCTCGACCAATGGAAGGGACACAAAATCAGCGACCCCACGGTGGCGGCGCGCTTCAACACCTACCGCTTCGCCGACCACAAGGAGGCCGTGATTGCCCTGCTCGCCTGCGTCTGCACGGTGAGCGTGGAGACGATGAAGATCGTGCGGGCGATGTCATGACGGAGGGGAATTGGCGATTTACACGGTCCAAGGCTCAATAGACACGCCCCAAGGGTCAGCTTGCACGCACCCAAGACTCGGCTGACACGCGCCCAAGGGGTGATTGACACGGGGTATGGGTGAACTCGCACGGGGCAAGGGGCGACTGGCACGGGGCAAGGGGCGACTGGCACGGGGCAATGCCTGCCTTGCGCCTGGCAAAGGCGGGGCTGACACTCGCCAAGCTGCGGCTCGCATAGGCCGAAACCTCGGCTCGCACGGGGTAGCGGGGCGTTGCACCGGGGCAAGGTGCGGCTGCATGGGGGCACGGTGCGGCTTGCATACGTCCAAGGCTTCGCTCGCATGGGGCACGTTTGCTTTCACACTCGAAAGCAGAAGGCGCGCACTGCCCATGGCCCGCGTGACACGCACGAGGCGGGTGATTTTCCCACCAAAAGAAGAACACGGCAGAACCGAAAGCGGCGGTCGCCGCTCCCACGCTCGCGCCCGCGCTGGCTTGAAGAAGTTTTCTCGCGGTAACTCGCTGTCGGATTTACCGAAAGCTGACAATTTCTCAGCCACTCTACGACGCGACGCTGACAATGCTGATTTAGCTTTTTCCGAAATGAAACTCTCACTGACTCTCTTTGCGCTCGTCCTTTCGCTGTGCTTCGCCGACGCGGCTTTGGCGCATGATCCTGGCAATGGGGACGACTCGCATCCGCACTATGATTTGGCGGCGAAACCGCCGGAATGGTTCTTCGCGCAACTGGACACATCGCCGCCGAAGCCAGCGCCAAAGCCAGCGCCAGAGCCGGTGAAGCGGCCCGCGCAGGCGGCGGTGTTTGCGGCGTTCGCGCCGAGGGTGAGCGTGCGCTGGGATGAGCGATTTCTTTTTGTGGAGAGCAACGGGCTGCCCGCGCACAACATGATGGTCGGCATCACGAACTGGCAGCAGCAGGTGCCGCTGCCGCAGAAATACACGGGCGCGAATGCGTGGCAGATTCCGCTCGTGCCGGTGCCGGCGAAAGAGCCGCTTTCGATCAAGGGGCGCTTCCTGCGCGGGGCCATCGCGCTGGCGGCGAATGGCGTGCCGATTTTCAACCCGCAAAATAATCGCGGCGAGGTGGCGCAGGAAATCGGCGAGCTGGATGAGTGGGGAGGGCATTGCGGGCGCGCGGATGATTATCACTACCACGCCGCGCCGTTGCATTTGCAGAACATCGTGGGCAAAGGCCAGCCCATCGCCTATGCGCTGGATGGCTACGCGATCTACGGACTTACCGAGCCGGATGGCTCATCGCCCGCGGGGCTCGATGCTTTCAACGGTCACACGACGGGGGCGCTCGGCTACCACTACCATGCGTCGAAAAAGTATCCGTATGTGAATGGCGGATTCCACGGCGAGGTCGCCGAGCGCGAGCAGCAGGTGGACCCGCAGCCGCGCGCGCAGCCGGTGCGGCGCGATCAGCCACCGTTGCGCGGGGCGAAGATCACAGGCTTCGAGACAGCCGCGAACCGCTACAAGCTGAGCTTCGAGGTGGGCGGCGAAAAGCGCGCGATCCTCTATACGGTGAATTCCGACGGCACCGTGCCGTTTGAATTTCAGAACGGGAGCGCGGGCACGACGAAGGAAACCTATACGCGCCGCGAGCGCGGCGAGGGTGGAGGGCCGCGCCTGGATGGAGATCGTCCTCCGCGTCCCGATGGTGGCCCCGGCGGGTCGCCTCCGCGCGAGGGTGGTGGCGGGCCGGATCGCCGTGGCGGCCCGCGCGATGAAGCGCCAGCGGGCGAGAGCGCATCCGCCATCGGGATGGATGCGATAAAAAAGCCGAGCGCGTCCTTTGTCCTCACGAGCCCCGAAGTCTCCGACGGCGGCAAACTGCCCGTGGACTACACCGGCGACGGCAGCGGCGCGACGCTCCCGCTCGCATGGAAGAGCGCGCCCGCCGGCACGCAGAGCTTCGCGGTCGTGATGGATCATCTCGCGCCGGGCAACGTCGTGAAGTCGTATTGGACGATGTGGGACATCCCCGCGAGCACCACGAGCCTGCCGAAAAATGCAAAGGGCGTCGGCACGCTCGGCACGAGCTTCAAAGGCGCGCTCGGCTACGAACCGCCGCACTCGCAGGGGCCCGGCGCGAAGACCTACGTGCTCACCGTCTATGCACTCTCCGCACCGCCGCAACTCACGCAGCCGCCGCGCGAGGTGAGCCGCGAAGTGCTTCTCACAGCGATCAAAGACAAGGTCCTCGCGAGCGCGTCGCTGAGCGTCGTGTATTCGCGTGAAGGCGCGACCACGTCTGCCGATGCTCCGCTGCGGGCTAACAACGCTTTCACTCGTTCGCCATCGCCGTAGCCGCTGTCGGCGAGCACCGCGCGGACTTCGCCGACTTGGGCGCCTCACCGCTTCTACACCGGGCTGGAGCTGGCCTCATCCCATCTTTCAGAAATAAGGGGACTACGAAGAACGCGAAGAACGCGAAGCAGCGGCGGGTTCCAAGTGCTTCTTTTCTGTGCTTCGCGTTCTTCGCGTTCTTCGTAGTCCCCTTAGTAGGGTCAGGTTATTTCCGAAAGATGGCCTCATACCCACTCTTGAATATAAACAGACAGGGAGTGGTGCATTTTATCCCTCTGGGAAACGCTAAATAAAGCGCGTTATTCCAGATGAAGATAGAGTTCCCGGCCTGTTTCGGCTTCTTCACCGAGGCAGCGGCGCTCGGTTTGTTCGCGGGCAAAAGTTACGATTTCCGAGCGTAGCGCCTCGCACGTGGGGCTCCATGCTTTCCGGTGCTGGAGCAGCTTCACGCAAGGCTCTAGGCCGATCAGTTCGCAGTAATTCCCGCCCAGCTCCAGCGCCTCTTGCAAGCGCCGCCCGAGCGTGGTGAAAAACGCCAGCTCGTAGCCATTCCCCGCCTCCTGCGCGACCTCCACCAGCGAGATGCGGGCGAATGGCGCGGCGGCTTCAAATTGGTTGCCGATCTCTTTGTAGCCGATCAGCTCCAGCGCCGCGCAGACCGCGCGTGTGAGCTGTGAAGAGGGGATCAGCCGTTGGTCATCCAGCGCCCCGAGCCACATCCGCACGCTCTCGGCGATGTGCGTCGCGAGCCACCATTGCGCGTAGCCTGCGCGCTGGGCGGCGACATTCAGCGCGCGCACGAGCCACTCTTTTTCAAAGGCGACGGTGTGCCCATTTTCCAGCTCGATGGGCGGCAGCCCGTCGCGCAGCGCGATCATTTGAAAAGCTCCGGTTGCCCAGCGCTTTTGCGTGGCTGTTTTTCGAGCCTTTGAATCTCGTGGATAAACTCACCGATGTCCTGGAAGTGCCGATAAACACTGGCGTAGCGCACGTAAGCGACCTCATCCACTTCATGCAGCATGGACATCACTTTCGCACCGATCACATGGCTCGGCACTTCGCGCCGAAACTCCATCTGCACTTCTTGGAAAATAGCATCGGCCTTCCCCTCCAGCGTCGTCACGCTCACGGGGCGTTTTTCGCACGCTTTGATCATTCCATTCAGCAGCTTTTCCTTGCTGAACGCCTCGCTGCGCCCATCCCGTTTCGACACGCGCAACTCCGCGCGCTCTACCTCTTCGTAAGTGGTAAAGCGGTGGTTGCAATTCAGACATTCGCGCCGCCGACGGATGCTCCGGCCATCTTTCGAGAGCCGGGAATCAATGACTTTGTCCTCTAGGCTACTGCATTTAGAGCAATACATGATTTTGTGGTAGGGAGAAGGTTCCAGCGGGGATAAACGCTCTATATGGGGGAGTCAATGGGGAAGTCTGGGCAAAGAGCAGTCCTCCATTCTACCCCTTCGTCGCCTTGATCTCCTCGCGCAGTTTTTCGCTCGTCGCGATGGTCTGGGCGAGCAGCGTGGGGACGGTGGGGCGGGCTTGGGCGCGGACGTAGATCTGGTAGCTGAAGAGCCCGCGAAACCAGCCGGAGCCGAAGGGGAACCAGATGAGGAATTGATTGGCGAGCATCAGGAGGCGGCTGAGGATTCCTTGGCCGAGTGCTTTAGGAAAAGGCGCGGGGATGCCGCGTATCTCGGTGATGTTGTAGCCGGTTTGCTGGAAGAGTTCGCGGAGGCTGTGGAAGGTGAAGAGGCGCGTGTGCGTGCGGTCGAGGATGCCTTTGCGCCCGTAATTAAACTCGCCGATGAGGAGCATGAGGCGGGTGACGATGAAGCCGATATTCGCCGTGGTGAGGACGATCTCCGGCTGCTTGTTCACGGCGCGAGCGCGGAGGGTTTCCATGAAGACTTCCGGGTCTTTGAGGTGCTCGATGATGTCGAGCATGAAGACTTGGTCGAACTGCGAAACGTCCACCGGGCAAGGCTGGGCGTCTATGTCCCACTTGGCGTAGCTCACGTTGGCTTTGTCGGATTTTTCCGGCGCGTATTGATCGAGGCCGGTGACTTGTGCGGCGTCGGTGGCCAGGAGTTCCGCGACGTAGCCGCGCCCGCAGCCGATGTCTAAAACGTGCGCGCCTTTTTTCACAGAGCTGATGGCGAGGGTGTGGCTGGACTGGAAGCCGAGCTTGAGATCGTAGGTTTCCTCGACGGCGCTCACGTCGAACTTGCGATCATACAGCAGATTTTTGCGGTGGGCGGCGGCGCGCAGCATGGTCTTGAAGATGTCCCATGCGTATTTGAAGCCGTCCACATTGCAGATTTCGTCGCCGTAGTAAGTGGGGATCGGGATTTCAGCGATCCGCATCCCAGCGAAGTGGAGCTGGATGATGATGTCGGTGTCGAAATGGAAGTCGTTCGAGTTGCGCTCAAAGGGGAGCTTCGCGAGGGCGGCGACGGAGTAGAGGCGGTAGCCGCTGTGAAATTCGCTGAGGTGGGAGCCGAGGACGAGATTCTGGTAAGTCGTCAGCACTTGGTTGCCGACCCATTTATAGACGGGCATCCCGCCAGCGAGGGCGTCCTGTTTGCGGATCATGCGCGAGCCAAAGACGGCCTCCGCTTCGCCTTTGATGAGCGGCTCTAGCAGGGCGGGCAATTTCTCCGGCGCATATTGGCCGTCGCCATGGACGAGGGCGACGATGTCGAAGCCGTGCTCGATGGCGTAGCGGTAGCCGAGCTTTTGATTGCCGCCGTAGCCTTGATTCACCGGATTGCGGAGGATGGTGATGCGGAAGTCGCCGTCGCGCTCCTCGTGCTTCAGCCCAGCCGCAAAGGTCTGGTCTTTCGAGGAATCATCAATGATGAGCACCTCCACGCTGCGATTGCGCAACTCCGC
>JAYVQK010000091.1:0-2330 GCA_043757005.1 Verrucomicrobiaceae bacterium | reverse complement strand
TCGAAGTTCGAAGTTCGAAGTTCGGAGTTCAAAGCCCAAAGCACGCGGGATGCGTGCGCTCCTTTCATACAAGCATCTCTCGCGGGGAGAGGATTACGGGAGGCGCGCGGTAGGAGCGGCTGTGGGTGTGGGACTCATCCGAGCGAGCAGCGTGCTCCGAGCGCCGTCTCCGCCACGGAGGCAAAAGTGACGAGCAACACCTGGCGCCCTTGCGTGCTGCCGAGGAAGGTCTCGGCCAGCGCTTCGTCGGCTACTTGCGGCATCATGCGCGCGTCGTCTTCCGTGGTGGAGATCGGCCAGCCCGCGCGGTCGAGGGGGAAGGCCAGTTGCGCCTCGCGCAGCCATTCGTGGAAGAGCAACGGATCGCGCTCGGCGAGCTGGCGCAGCAGCTCCAGCGGGGCGGCCTCGCTCGCGTCGAGGTGGCCCGCGTCCGCCGTTTTCCCGTCGCTCCAAGCAAGGCCGAGCTTCATGCCGCAATGCTGGGCGATGGCGGCAAGGTCGGTGAAATCGTGCGCGGCGACATCCGTGCGAGCGGGCTCCCAAGTGGGGCCGGGATTTGGCGTGAGCGTCTGCACGCCGAGGCCGCGAGAGCGCACTTCTTGGGCGAGGAAAAAGAACTCTTCCCGTGTGGTCGCGCGCCCATCGGTGGCGATGCGGATTTCCATATCCGGCAGTTCCCCGTGCCCCGCCCAGCACGTGCGGATCGCTTGCTGGAGCTGCTGCGCGTGGGCGAGCGCGGGGCCAAACTTCACCGCCGCGCGAGCCAGCACCTCGTCGCTCAAGGCCAATGTGAGCGTGGGGGAAATGGCAAAGCTGCGATCCAAATACGCATCGTGCCAGCTCGGTGTGAACGCCCCGGCATCCTCCAAACCGACGAGCGCCGCATCCAGCTCATCCAGCGAAAACGAATCCCCTCGCCGTTCCAGCCACCCCGCGAGATCGAGCGTGAACCAAGTGCAACCCGCGATGGCAAAGGCCGCCGCATCCTCCGTCTCCGAGACTACCGCCCCCGCGCCCCACGCCCCCACGTGCTCCGCCTGCTCCAGAGCCGCCCGCGTCGCCGCCAATAGCTCTCGCGGCCCTGTCTGTGCGTGTGCTTTTTTCCCGCCGAGATGGTGCAAATAAACTGGCACCCGTCCCGAACTCCGCGCGTGGGCAAAGACACGCCCTAGCGGCGTCCCAAGTGCAATGGTCGGCTGATGAGCAAGTAGTGTAGGTGCAGAAATCTCCATCCCCCCACCATCCAAGATCTCCAGTGCTGCTGACAATACAGAAGGCCGTGTGTGTAGGGCTTGACGAGCAGTGGCTCAGTTTGGAAATGAACCACAGAGCGGATGCGAAACAGGGGGGATGTGTGCGGGGGGTAGCGCACGCGTTTGACTTCGTCTATCTTACGATTCGCGTGTAGTTGCCGGCGTCCCGCCGGGAACAGAGTGGCGCGGGAGGTGGGAAGATGAATTGTCCGAGTGGCCCGTCTCTCATGCGCCGGGCGGGACGCCCGCCGCTACACGCGGGACGCGTGCGCTACCCCCATACAAGCAGCCTCCCGTTGCGCATCCTCTCCGTGTCCTCGGTGATTTTAAAAAATTCCAAACTGAGCCACTACCGCTTGACGCGGCGGGGGTGGGGACGCGAGAAAGCGCGGCTTCATTGCTGACTCTCTTTTTTAAAAATATGAAAACTCATCCCATTCTTGTTGCTTCCATCCTTCTGCCTGCGGGCGCTTTTGCTGCGGTAGATTTTGTGAAGGACGTGCAGCCGATCTTGGAATTCCAATGTGTGCGTTGCCATAACCCGAAAGCGACGGCGGTGGAAAAGGGCGATACTTCTGTGCTGCTCGACACAAAGGAAAAGGCCGTGCGCGGCAAAACAATCGTCCCCGGCGATGCGGCGAAGAGCAAGGCCTACACGACGACGGTGGCCCCGGATGATGACGAGAAGCTGATGCCCCCGCTGGAGGAGATCAAAAAAGGCTCCAGCCGCCGTCTTTCTAAAGAAGAGAGCGAAACGCTGAAGGCGTGGATCAATGAGGGTGCGAAGTGGCCGGACGGGGTGACGCTGGTAGCGCGCAAGGATGTGAAAGCGGGCAACGCGGCGAAGGAAGGGCTCGTGGTGGCGGAGATTGCAAAGCTGATCGTGGCGACGAGTAAGGAGAAGGTGGAGGCGGAGATGAAGCCTTACGCAACGACGATTGTGGGCTCGGATGTGGTGTTTGATATGGTGCCGATCCCGAGCGGGAAATTCAAAATCGGATCGCCAGAAAATGAGGCGGGGCGCGGGGCAGATGAGGGGCCACAAAAGGAATTGGCTGTGGAGCCTTTTTGGATGGG
>JAYVQK010000090.1:0-9020 GCA_043757005.1 Verrucomicrobiaceae bacterium | reverse complement strand
GGTACGGGAGGAGCTTGGCGAGCGCGGCCTGACGGGCCTCGAGAGAATCCGCGAGGATCATCTCGCGCATGGCGTCAATACGGTCGCCCTCAAAGAACATGTGCTCCGTGCGGGTGAGGCCGATGCCGACGGCGCCGAACGCGAGTGCGTTTTCGGTCTGCTCAGGATTATCGGCGTTCGTGCGGACCTGCATCCGGGTGGCTTGCGCGCACCACTTCATGAGTTGGAGGAAGTTCTGGAACTTCTCGGTCTTCTGCGCGGCTTTGTCGCCATTCAGGAGGCCGGCGATGATCTCGCTCGGCGCGGTCTTGAGCTGCCCGCCATAGACGACGCCGCTGGTGCCATCAATCGAGAGGAAGTCGCCTTCCTTGAAGGTCTGGCCGCTCGCTTTCACGGTCTTCGCGGTGTAGTCAATCTCCAGCGCGCTTGCTCCGCAGATGCACACTTTACCCATCTGGCGCGCGACGAGCGCGGCATGGGAAGAGACGCCGCCTTTCGCCGTGAGGATGCCCTCGGCGGCGATCATGCCGCGAAGGTCTTCGGGCGATGTTTCGTTGCGGACGAGGAGCACTTTCTCCCCACGCTCTTCCGCGACGACTGCGCGATCTGCATTGAAGTAAATCCTGCCGGAAGCAGCGCCGGGGCCTGCTGGGAGGCCGGTGGCGATGGCTTTGGCCTTCTTCACTTCAGCGAGGTCGAATACGGGCGCGAGGAGCTGGTCGAGCTGGTCGGCTGGGTTGCGGAGGACGGCGGTTTCCCAGTCAATGAGCTTCTCCTTCACCATGTCGGCGGCGAATTTGAGCGCGGCCATTGCGGTGCGCTTGCCGTTGCGCGTCTGGAGCATGAAGAGCTTGCCTTCCTGCACGGTGAACTCGATGTCCTGCACGTCCTTGAAGTGCTTCTCCAAGATGGAGCGCACTTTCATCAGCTCGGCATACGACTTCGGCATTTCTTTCTTCAGCCGCGAGACGGGCTCGGGAGTGCGCACGCCAGCGACGACGTCTTCGCCCTGCGCATCAATGAGGAACTCTCCGTAAAACTCGTTCGTTCCATTCGCAGGGTTGCGCGTAAACGCGACGCCGCTGCCCGAGGTCGGGCCGGTGTTGCCATAGACCATCGCCTGCACGTTGACGGCGGTTCCCCACTCCGTCGGGATGTTGTATTTGCGGCGATAAACAATCGCGCGATCATTCATCCACGAGCCAAACACCGCGCCCGCTGCGCCACGGAGTTGATCCCACGGATCGTTCGGGAACGCTTTGCCCGTGCGGTCTTTCACGAGTTTCTTGAAAAGAGCCACCAGCGCCTTGTAGTCGGCGGCGGTGAGCTTCGAGTCATCGAGGTCATGCTGGCCGTAGGTCGCATCTTTGTAGTGCTCGATCGCTGCTTCAAACGGATCGTGATCTTCGCCTTCGCGCTTCTGCACGCCCATCACCACGTCGCCATACATTTGGATAAAGCGACGGTAGCAATCCCAAGCGAAACGCCCGTTTTTCGTTGCGCTTTCCAGCGACTTCACCGTGTCGTCATTCAGTCCGAGATTGAGGATCGTATCCATCATGCCCGGCATGGAATCCCGAGCGCCCGAGCGCACTGCGACCAGCAGCGGCATCTTGTTCGTATCGCCGAACTTCGTGCCCATGATCTTCTCCATGTTGCGCACGCCCGCTTCCATCTCCGCTTGGAGCGAGGCGGGGTAGGTGCGCTTGTTGGCGTAGAAGTAAGTGCAAACGTCCGTGGTGATCGTGAATCCCGGAGGCACTGGGAGACCGATGCGAGTCATCTCTGCGAGGTTCGCGCCCTTGCCGCCGAGGAGGGGCTTCATCGAGCCGTCGCCATCTGCTTTGTTATCGCCCCAAGTATAGACGTATTTGATGGATTTCCCTGCGGACTTTGCCGGGGTTTTCTTCACTACTGCTTTAGCCATTTTTAGATGTGTGTGTTTTGTGTGTGTTTAATTTCAGGCCGACACGCGAAAAGCGCGCAAACCTTGGCTTTTTACAGCCGGGAAAAGGAGCGCGAAGGATGCACAAACGCTGAAGATCGTCCAGCGGCATTTTAGGGAAAAAGCCGTTCGGCGTTCACCCCACGCACGGAAAGAGCCATGGCGACGCCCTCATATCGTCTTTCAAATTAAAAAGACTCTTTTGGAGTAAGAGCGGCTTGTATGGACGGAGCGCGCGCGTCCCGCGTGCAGCGTTGGGCATCTTGCCCGGCGCGCGAGAGACGAGCTACAGGATTGGGGCATCTTTCCTACTCCCAGCGCCGCACTGAGCCGGGCAGGATGCCCGCCGCTACACGCAAGATGCGTGCGCTCCGTCCGCACAAGCCGCTCGGTTTCGTTGAGTCTTTTTTATTCTTGAAGACGCCCTCACTCCACTCGCATCGCCGTGGCCTGCGCTTGGAGCGCCAGCTCGGCGGCTAGGAAAGCGTGATCTTGCGTCATCGCACGCTCGGTGCGGTGCAGGCAATCGAGGATGAGTTGGCCAAAGAATGGGAAGCCGACCTCGCCAGCGCAGCGGATGTGGTGTTCGCCTTTATTGTCCACGAGGAAGAGATGATCGCCCTCACTCTCCGCGCCCACATTCAGATACTTCCGCACCTCGATGTAGCCCTCGGTGCCGAGGATGAACGTGCGGCCATCGCCCCACGTCCGCAGCCCTTGCGGGTTCAGCCAATCTACGCGCACGTAGTTCGTCGCACCATTATCCGCGAGCAGATTGCACTCGCCCCAGTCCTCAAATTCCGGGTGATCTTTGTGGTGATAATTCGCCACTGCCGAGTGCAGGATGCGCGCGGTTTTCGCCCCCGAGTAAGTGAGAAATTGCTCGAACTGATGGCTCCCAATATCAATCAAAATGCCGCCGCATTTCTCCCGGCTCCAAAACCAGTCGGGCCGCGTGCCGGGGTTGCTACGATGCGGGCCCATGCCCATCACCTGCACCACGCGCCCGATAGCTCCCTGCTCGATGAGTTGCCCCGCGCGCACGCTCGCCTCCACGTGCAGGCGCTCGGAAAAATAGACCATGTATTTCCGCCCCGTGCGCGCCACTGCCGCACGCGCCTCCGCGAGCTGCGGGAGAGTGGTAAAGGGCGCTTTGTCGGTGAAATAATCCTTCCCAGAATCTAGCACGCGGCAGCCCAGCGGCCCACGGTCGCTGGGGATCGCAGCGGCGGTGATGAGCTGGATGTCCTGCTTTTCCAGCACCTCCTCCAGCGAACGCAGCGCTTGCGCTTGCGGGTATTTTTCTTGGAATTTCGCCACCTTCACCGCATCCGCATCCCACACGTAGCGGCACTCGCCGCCAGCTTCCGAGAGGCCCTGGCATTGCCCATAAATGTGCCCGTGCTCTAGCGCCACAGCGGCAAAGGCAAACTCCCCCGGCTTCACCACAGGCGAGGGTTTCCCGACTGGTGCGTAATTCATTCCGTCCGATTTTTGATGCGACATACGCGGCGGGAAATACGCGGCTTCGCTGGCGAGGAGAATCTATTTTTACGGCAATATCTCCGTGCCGATACCCGCATTGCTAAAGACTTCCAGCAGCAGCGCGTGCGGCGTGCGCCCGTCTATGAAATGCACTTTTTGCACGCCCTCGCTGATTGCGTGCGCGGCGCTCGCGACCTTGGGGATCATGCCGCCGGTGATGATTCCGTCGGCGACGAGCTTGGAGATTTGCGCGCAGGTGATGCTCGGAATGAGCGACGCTTTATTCGTGGGGTCGCGCATGATTCCGGGCACGTCGCTCACGTAGATCATCTTCGCAGCTTTGAGCCGCCCGGCCACGTTCGCGGCGGCGATGTCGGCGTTGATGTTATACACCACGCCGTCTGCATCGCTCGCGAGCGGGCTGATGACGGGGACGATCTCGCGGTGCACGGCGTCTTCGATTTCCGCCGTAAGCACATCCACGACTTCGCCGACAAAGCCCATGTCCACAAGCTCCGAGCCCTCCTGCTGTGGCGCGAGTCTCTTCCCGGAAAGCACGCGCTTGCCGTGGATGCCGATGGCTTTGCCGCCGTATTTCACGATGCGATTCGCGATGTCGGGGTTGATCGCGTTATCCAGCACGTCCTCGACGATGCCGATGGCTTCGGCATCCGTCACGCGCAGCCCGCCGATGAAGCGCGGCTTTTGCCCGGCGTCGCGCATCCGCTGGGAAATGGCCTTGCCGCCGCCGTGGATCACGACGGGATTGATGCCCACGGCTTCGAGGAAAACGATGTCGCGCAGCAGGCGATCAATGACCTGCTCGTCCTCCATCGCGCTGCCGCCGTATTTGATGACGAAGAGCTGGCCACGAAATTTCTGGATGTAAGGAAGCGCCTCGATCAGGGCTTCGGCGCGGGCTGTGGCGGAAAGTGACATGGATGAAAAGAGGCGGAAAGCTAGAGGTAGGAAAAGCGACTGGCGAGTGGTGATTTGTTCTTTGGGAAGACGCGGTTTAATCGCCCGAAATCGTTTTCCGTCATTCTAACGAACGATGTGCGCTGGGTAGCGCACGCGTCCCGCCGAGGATCGGGGCCGCGCGACCGATGCTGGGGTTCAGAGTGGGCGGCGTTTTCACACGCCCCATGTTCCCGGCGGGACGCCGGCAACGACACGCGGGACGCGTGCGCTACCCAGCGCACGCCGTTCGTTTGAAAATGCCTGCGCCCTACCGCGCCGCGAATTTCAGCGCCTCGCCGCCTGCCTCTGCGCGCTGCGTGGGCATGTAGCGGTAATAGACCTCCAGCATGAGCACGCCGAGCGCCGTGCGGTAGGCGGTGCCGGTCGTGCTGGGGTCGCTTTGGAGATTGCCGTGACCGGGCGCTTTCATCGCGGGCCAGCTCCCGTCCAGCGTTTGCGCGTGGACGATCTCGTCTTGGAATTTCTTATTCCAATCCAGCCACGCCGTGCCGCCAAACATGAGCATCGCTTGCGTGTCGTAATACCAAGCGTAGAGATCGGCTTTTTCGTGCTGATATTTCACGGGGAATTCCACGGCAGATTGGTCGCGAATAAAGTCCACCGACCGCCGCAAATCCGCCGTCTTTTTTCCGCCCCAAAAAAGCTGACACAGCACGCCCGCGCCCGTGAGACTGTAGCGATCCTCCGGCCCTCGGTAGCCGTAGCCGCCGCTCGGCCCGCGCACGCGCTCGAAGTGCTCCATCGCACGGTCCAACGCGGTGCCTACGCCGGGCAGATTTAGCTCGGTGAGATGCGCGGCTTTGAGCGCCTGCACTTGCCAGCCGCTCACGGAGGTGTCGCCCTGTGTTTTGTCAAAATGATACATCCACCCACCATCCGGCCCCTGTCCTACGACGATGTAGTTCACAGCTTTGCGGAAGACTTCGAGCACGCGCGTGTCCTTGCTCATCGTGAGGTATTCGCCGAGCGCGTAGGTGGCGATGGCGTGCTCATAGACGCCGGAATTCCCCGGCCCCCAGCCCGCATCCGTCATCGAGAGCCGCCCCTCGTGGAGCGTGCCTTGGTCAATAAGCCACTGGACGCCGCTGTTCACTGCGTAGCCAAAAATTGGCGAGTCGCCGAGTTCGCCGTGGCCGAGGAAGCAAAGCAGCGCCAACCCCGTCATCGCGCCCTTATTCCGCTCGCCCCACGAGCCGTCTGGCGACTGATGATCGCGTAGCCAAACGAGCCCTCGCAGCACGGTGTCTTCGCTTTTTATAGTGGAGCGGGGTTTGCCCATCGCGGCTGTGAGGATGCGGCCTGCGGAGTCTTTGCCAAAGCGGAGACTGAGGGCGGCAGGCACATTTCTTGGAACAGAATTTGGGGTGGGAATTGGGAAGCAGTCTGGGCCTTTTCGATCACCTAAAATCGGAGGCCGTGGCAGCGGGATGGGAACGCCGCCGGGAGTCGGCATCCATTCCGGGGCGTCTGATTTTAGCGGTGGCGGAGCACTCGGCTTTGGCGCTTCGAGCACGACCTCTTTTAGCCTCTCCTCCACGCTCACCTCCGGCTCCTCCGCCGTGCTCGCAGGGATCTCAACTTCGCCGCTCATCACCTCCGGCGGCGGCTCTCGATGCGTGATGATATAGGTCCCCGCCATCGCAATCAGGATCGCGTGGATTAGCAGCGAAAAGCTAAGAAATCGCGACTCCGCGAGGCGTTGCTGGAGTCTGTGCAGGGTGGATGTCTGAGTGGTGGTGGTATTCATGGGAATGGTAAAGCTACTCAGCGCAAACGCACGCCACGTTGCGAAAATTAGAGGGACAGGAAAAAACTTCGCCTCGCCGCAAACACGCTCGCCCTTCGCCCGCCGCCGCGCGTATAGAGCTGCATGGCATTTCGCAGTTTTTCCGACTTCCTCATCACGCTCGACGGCGCGGGTGAGCTGACTCGCATCTCGGCCCCCGTGGCCACGGAGCTGGAGATCAGCGCGTGGGCCGAGCGGGAGATGAAGAAACCGGGCGGCGGCAAGGCGCTGCTTTTTGAAAAGCCGACGGTGAACGGAGTGGTCTCTTCTATTCCGCTCGCGGTGAATACGCTCGGCTCCGAGCGGCGCATGGCGCTCTCGCTGGGGCTGGGGAAAATTGATGAGCTGGCGGACGAAATGCGGCTGATCCTGAAAGCCAAGCCGCCCACCTCGATCAAGCAAGCATGGGCGATGGCGAAGCAGGGGCTCTCGCTTTTAAATGCAAAGCCGAAGCACGTGAGCAGCGGCCCGTGCAAGGAGGTGATCCATCGTTTCGACGGCGAGCCGCTCGGCTCTGCGGCGACGCTGCCGACGCTGCTCGATCTGCCGATTTTGAAGTGTTGGCCGCAGGACGGCGGGCGCTTCATCACCTTCCCGTGCGTGCATACAAAGGACCCCGACACGGGCGAGCGCAATCTCGGGATGTATCGGATGCAGGTGTATGACGAACGCTCCACTGGGATGCACTGGCAGGTGCATAAAGTCGGCGCGCGCCACGGCAAACGCTACTACGAGCGCGGCGAGCGGATGCCTGTGGCAGTCACACTCGGCGGCGATCCGTCGCACATCTTCGCCGCCACCGCGCCGCTGCCGGACGGGTTGGATGAGATTCTTTTTTCCGGCTTCATCCGCAAGAAATCCGTGGAGCTGGTGAAGTGTGAAACGATCCCGCTGGAGGTGCCTGCGGATGTGGATGTGGTGCTGGAGGGTTACGTGCTGCCCGGCGAAAAACGCGCCGAGGGGCCGTTCGGCGATCACACTGGTTTTTACACACCGGTGGATGATTACCCGGTCTTCCACCTCACCGCGATCACGCGCCGGAAAGACGCCGTGTATTCCTGCACCGTGGTGGGCATCCCGCCGATGGAGGATTTTTACATGGGCACGGCGAGCGTCCGCATTTTCCTGCCCGTCTTCCAAATGAACTTCCCCGAGATCGTGGACATCGCGCTGCCCGCCGAGGGCGTTTTTCACAATCTCGTCGTCGTCTCCATCCGCAAACAATACGCATGGCAGGCTTATAAAATCATGCACGGGCTGTGGGGCATGGGGCAGATGATGTTTAGCAAATACATCATCATCGTGGACGAAGACTGCGACGTGCATAACACCAGCGATGTGCTCTTTCGCCTCTGCGCCAATACCGATCCGCAGCGCGACAGCACCTTTGTAAAAAGCCCCTGCGACGCGCTCGACCACGCGCAGACCACCGAGTGCATCGGCACGCACATGGGCTTCGATGCGACGAAGAAACTGCCGAGCGAAGGCTACACGCGCACTTGGCCCGAGCTGCTGAAAATGGATGCGACCGTGCTGGCGAAGATCGAGGCGATGATGGCGGCCTTGGGGTAAAACCCGTAACTCCTTACGAATCGTGCGCTCCGAGTCTTTAGTTCAAAAAAATTCCCCTCGTCACTCGCGCCGCACGCTCGGTAACGTCCCACTCATGCTAAGTCGGCTTTTCATTTTCACCCTGCTCGTGTGCGGCTCTCTGCTGTGGGGGCAAGAACTCACGCCCGAGGAAATAGCCACGGCGGCGACGGGGGAGAGCATCTCGCTACCAATGCCGGGGGAACTTTTTGCCGCACTCGGGAAGCAGGGGAAGCCGGACTGGTCGGCGATGGTGCGGAAAACTCCAGCGAGCACTTTCACCAATCGCCAGCAACTCGCGCTGAATCTCGGCGGACTCATCGCAGACGGCTACCTCGCCGTGGAGGCGCAAGACGCCCAGCAAGTGAAGAACGCCGCACGCGACATCAAGGCGCTCGCGAAGGGGTTGGGCGTGGAGCAGGACCTCATCAATCGCGGCAACAGCATCGTCGAATTTGCGGAAAAAGCGCAGTGGGCCACATTGCGCGAAGAGCTGGAAGCGGCGCAAAATGAAGTCATCGCCGCGATGACCGCGCACCAAGATCAAGACCTCGTCACCCTCGTCATGCTCGGCGGTTGGCTACGTGGGACGGAGGTGGTGAGCACGCACATCGCCGCGCATTATACCGAAGGAGCCGCGCGCGTCCTGCGGCAGCCAGCGGTCGTGCAGCACTTCGTGCAAAAGCTCGCCACAATGCCCAAGAAGATCGCCGATACACCGCTGCTAAATGTCGTCCGCACGGGGCTCGCGGAGATCCAGAAAGCGACGCTCAAACCCGCCTCCACCCTCTCCGCCGAGGAGGTGACCATGCTCTCCGAACTCACCAAAAGCGTGATGAACGCCATCGTCCTAAAAGACAAATGAAGCCACTCCTGCTCGCTCTTTTCACCGCCACCGCACTCGTGGCCGCACCGAATCTCGAAGACGAGCGCGTCGCCGCCCGCCGCTCGGCACTCGACCTCGCTGGGGCTTGGGCCAATGACGGCTTCCTCCTCCGCGATGGGCACTGGAGCGGTGCACTGAAAATTGGCGCAGCAAAAGTCCTGCAAGTGAACCTCTACGCGGGCAACCAGTATTGGTTCACGCTCGCCGCCACGAGCCCGGCAAAAAAAGTGGCAGTGAGTGTTTTCGACTCCACAGGCAAACGTGTCGCCACCGAGCCCTACGAGGCCGGAGCGCGTGCAGCAGCGGGCTTTGCGCCTACGTTGAGCGGGCCGTATTACCTAAAAATC
>JAYVQK010000089.1:0-9119 GCA_043757005.1 Verrucomicrobiaceae bacterium | reverse complement strand
AATTCTCGACTGCTGCCACCCGTAGGTGTCTGGACCGTGTCTCAGTTCCAGTGTGACTGGTCGTCCTCTCAGACCAGCTACCCGTCATAGCCTTGGTGAGCTTTTACCTCGCCAACTAGCTGATAGGCCGCGGGCTCATCCAGAAGTGATAGGTTGCCCCATCTTTGGCATTTTAGGGATACCCCTAATAGCTGCATACGGTATTAATTCGCCTTTCGGCGAGCTATCCCGAGCTTCTGGGCAGATTGCCCACGTGTTACGCACCCTTGCGCCACTGAACTCCTCTTATATTGCTATAAGAAAAATTCCGTTCGACTTGCATGTCTTATCCACGCCGCCACCGTTCGTTCTGAGCCAGAATCAAACTCTCCGTTAAGAGTGTTTGTTTCACTTCTGCTAAAGAAGTGAAATCTGACCATAAACCATTTCATAAGAAATGGTTGGTCTGCTTAATTTAGTTCAAAGACCTGACGTATAACGCACAATTCAATTTTTGCTTATTATTTTGACCGTTTTGAGTTTTGCGGAACCGTAGAACGGTTTCGCTGGCTCGAAATCAAACTTTCAAAGAACTAGATATTTCATTCGCACTTTGCGAACTCCGCTTATTTGCGGGTCTGTAAGACTAACGTAGAGTATTTTAATGTCAAACACTTTATTAAAAAAGTTTGATTTAAATACTTGCTTCGCTTTCCCGTGTTTAGCGGGGTGGACGTTTTAGCTGATTGTTTTGAACCGTCAATTGTTTTTTAAAACTTTTTTTTGATTCAATTTCATTCGCTTTCTGCGTCCGACCCGTTTTCAGCGGGAGGGAGACAATACCACTTCGTATTTTTTCGTCAACAGCTTTCGGATGATTTTGTGCATCTTTTTTTAAATTGAGTGCTTCTTTCTCTGTAGATCGTGTTGCGTGAAGCATCGTATTCACGTCGCACGCACGCGCGCTGGCGGGGGGTGTCAGCGCCTCAGCTTCCAGGTGTGACGGTGATAGGGCTTGGCTCCGCTTTTCCCATTTCCGCTGAGCTGCGGCGCTTTCTTCGTTTTGTATGGTTGGAGCTGAAAGCCCCTGATGGTGCTGAGTGATTGCAGCGGGGCATTTTTAAGATGCTGGCTGGGGTAGCTGAAGCGGTGGACTGCGAGTGCTGGGGACGCAGTGAGCAGGCAGGTGAGTGTTGCGATGAGGATGGATGCGGTTTTGCGGCTCATAAAGGGCTGACTGATGTTGTTCATGGGAATCAGTAGAGTAGCGGGAACGGCGGGGATGACAACCTCTCTAGTTGGGCCCTGTTTTCGACGTGGGCGCGGGGTCTTCCCATTTGAAGAGTTCTCCTTGGATTCCCCCTACTTCTTGAAGCAGCACGTCGCAGCGAGTTTTCCATTGGTCTAGATTTGGCGTGCTCCACGGGCGATCGCTGGTGCCGGGGAATACGAGGTAAGTGGCTTTCAGCTCTCCTACAGGGCGGAACTCCCCGCTCGCACGGGCGCTGACTTGTTTGCAGATACGCAGTGAAGCTTCTCCGATTTTTGCGGTGGGACCCCAGTCGCCGATGATTGCAGGCATCATCATCTCGCCGACGATCACCACGCAGTAGTCGCCGATACTGGGCGTGTAAGGGGTTTTCTTTTTACCAAACATTGAGAGTGGCAGAACGATGAACGGGTCTGTCGCGCCGATGAGGTAACTGTTGCTCTGTAGATCGCGCAATTCCGCGCGGAGGCGCGCAGTGTCAGCGCGGAGTTGTGTTAAAAGGGCGGCGTTTTTGGGGTCTTTCATTTTCACTTCGGTCTCAGAGATACGCTTTTCCCAGAGCGGCGTGCATGGGTTTGGCGTCGGCGTGAGCTTCGGCCAATGATAGCTCGTGAAAGGCTGATACGTCCGCGACCCCGCATCCACGCTGGATTGCCGGTCACCATCGGAACCGTCGGTGTCCACATCCATATCGGCTTGGATTAAAAGTGCGCGCCGTTTGGTCAGCGGGCTCTCCAGCTGCAGGATCGTCTCGCAGTCGTAGAAATTATGCCGCGTCAGCAGCCCATCGAGACGGTTCAGGTTGTTGCGCAAAAGCGTCACTTTATGCCGATAGAGCTCGTCGAATTCCGGCGACACTTTTGCCGTCGTGAGCATCTGAGGCAGGCCGGGGAGCAGCGTATCCAGTTTGTCGTTCAGCTTGCGCAACTCTTCGAGTGAAGTGTGCGCTTTGGGCACGTTCACCTTTACGTTCACCTCCACGGTGTAGCTTTCGTTCGTCTGCCGTTCGGCGGTCGCAGTGGTGCCCACACTCGTCTCCAGATTCGCGTGGAAAGTGATCCCATTAAACATACTCCCCGTGAGCAAACTCTTCATCGGCACAAACGGCGTCGGCGTGGGAGTCGGCTCTGGTGTTGGCGTGGGCGTGGGGGCTGGTGTCGGCGTCGGCGTGGGCGTGGGGGCGGGCGTCGGCGCGATCACCACGGGCGGCGGCGTGCGATTGCACGCAGCGAGCGCGGTGAAAATAAGCACGCTGAGAGCGGTGATGCGACGCGACATGGCAGGCGCTTTCCCTACTCCGCCTCGCGCTTTGCGGAAAGAAAATGCCGCAGAATAAAAATCGGCATCAGCGAGGCCACGAACATCAGCACCCCCAGCAGCGGCCCTGGCACTACTCGGGCACGCTGGCGCTCCACTGCGTTCAGCGCGGCGTGGACGACCCGTGCCGCACTCACCTTTAAAATCGCTGGCGCGCGCATCGTATCCGGCTCCCCGGCCCGCTGCGCCACTTCGCCAAATTCCGTATTCACCGGCCCTGGGCACACCGCCGTCACCGTCACCCCCGTGCCCCGCACCTCCGCGCGCAGCGCCTCGGTGAAGCTCGTCACGTAAGCCTTCGTCGCCGCATACACCGCCATCTCCGGCACCGGCACATACCCCGCGATACTGCTCACATTCAGCACCGCGCCGCGCCCACTGCGCACGAGCCCCGGCAGCAGAGCGTGGGTGAGCCGTGTGAGCGCGCGGATGTTCACCTCCAGCATCATCCTCACCCGCTCCCAATCACTCTTTTCAAAAAGCCCGTGATCCCCCAGCCCCGCATTATTCACCAAAAAATCCACCCTCTCCCCCGTCGTCACCAAGTCCCGCAGGAAAGCCTCCGTCTGCTCCGCGTTCGAGAGATCCACCGCGTGGCACGCGATCGTCAGCCCCGGCCTCGCCAGCTCCATCGCCAGCTCCTCCAGCCTTTCCCTACGCCGCGCCACGAGGATCAGCCGCTTTGCGCCCGGCGCGAGTTGCCGCGCAAATTCCGAGCCGAGACCCGCCGAAGCGCCAGTGATGAGAGCCGTGCAACCGTGTAGCGAATTCATCCCGCATACTCACGGCCCGCGCGCCCGCGATGTCCAGCGCAGAGTCCGCTTCTCTCGCATTGCCATCTCCGCCCCCGCGCCCTCTGCTGCGCCCGTTATCAGCGCGATGGCTTCACTCACTTTTTCGATCCACTTCTTTGCCGAAAGCAGCGGCCTCCTTTACACGCTAGAAAAATGCACACTGCCCGGCAGGCTCGTCCTCTGCGCGCTCTTCTTCGCCTCCGTGCTCTCCTGGGCCGTCATGCTCTCGAAGTTCCGTATGCTCCGCCGCGCACGCCAGCGGCGCGACGACTTCCTCGTCGCCTTCCGCGCAGATCGCCAGCCACTCAGCCTCTACGAAGGCGGCGCACGCTTCGGCGGCGCACCCGTCTTCGCCGTCTATCAAGCAGGCTGCGAAGAACTCTGCCTCCAAATGCTCGGCTCACCCGAGGTGGACGAGACTTTCTCCTCCCGCCTCGAACTCGCTCCCCGCATCTCCCCCGCCCAGATGCGCATGGTCCAGACCGCCATGGAGCGCGCTGTCGGCGAGACCGCCCTCCGCCTCGAATCCCAGATGGTCCTCCTCTCCACCGCCGTCAGCGGCGCACCCTTCCTCGGCCTCCTCGGCACCGTCTGGGGCGTCATGGAGACCTTCACCGACGTCGCGCTCGCCGGCAAAGCCAACCTCACCGCCATGGCCCCCGGCGTCTCCGCCGCACTCATCACCACCGTCACCGGCCTCCTCGTCGCCATCCCCGCCATGTTTGGGTATAATTGGCTCATCACCACGCTGCGCGGCATGATCGTGGAGCTGGACAATTTCTCCGCCGAACTCGCCAGCGCCTTCGAGCACAAATACGTGGACCACGGCACCCACCGCCGCACCGGAAGGAGCGACGAATAAACCATGCGCCGCCGCTTCTCCGATCGCCACCAGCTACAGACCCTCAGCGAACTCAACGTCACCCCGCTGCTCGATCTCGCCTTCGTCCTGCTCATCATTTTCATGATCACCACCCCCCTCATGGAAAACAGCACCGACCTCGTCCTCCCCAGCGGCGATGCGGCTGCGCAGCCCGTGAACATGGACAAAGTGCAGGCCATCTCCATGCACGCCGACGAGCAACTCACCCTCAACGAACTCCCCGTCACCCTCGCCGATTTAGAGAGCCGCCTCACCGCCGCCCGCGCCGCCGAGCCCGAGCTGGCCGTCCTCATCCGCCCGCACAAAGACCTCCCCATCCAACGCCTCTCCGAAGTCCTCGACGCCACGAAACGCGCAGGCGTCAAACGCATCGGCTTCGTCAATACACCCAAGGAATAACCATGCGCGACGACGAGGAAGACACGCACGAAACCGAGGAAAGCCACGGCGAATTTCGCACGAGCTTCTGGATCGTCCTCCTCGCCCACCTCGGCGCAATCGCACTGCTTTGGGCGGGCACTCGCTGGTGGGAAAAAAATCACACCAAAGAGCAAATCACCTGGCTCGACGGCGGCGGCGACCTCGGCGCACCCGCCGCCCCCACACCACCCGAAGCCGTGGAAAATACCACGCCGCCCGAGCCACCGCCCGTCCCCGAGCCGCCAACGCCAGAGCCAGAAGCCAAGCTCCCCGAGCTACCCTCCGACCTCGCCGTAAAACAAGCCACGCCCACGCCCACGCCCAAACCAACCCCGCCGCCCACGTCGAAGCCCACGCCCAAACCCGCCACCCCCGCGCCCACGCCAAAAAAAGAAATCAAAGCCACCCCCAAGCCCGCCCCACAGCCCACGCCCGCCCTTGTAAAAAAAGACCCACCGAAAAAGCCGGCCACGCCCAAACCCGCCGTAGCAACCAACGACAGCGCGACGAAAGCCGCCAACGACGCCAAAAAAGCCGCCTTCATCAAAGCGGGAGCCAACGCCAGCGGCGAGGCCGACACCACCGCCAAAACAGGCACCGGCACCGCCACCAATCCAGGCACCAAAGGCGGCGCAGGCGCAGCGGGCGGCGCCCTCACGCAGACCCAGCTAGAGACGTATTTCGCCAGCGTCGGCGCGCGTTTTAAAGAAGTCTGGGAACAGCCCCTCACCGTGGAAAAATCCGGCAAAGACCTCACCGCCACCGTCCGCATCCGAGTCGGCCCAGACGGCGTCGTGCAAAGCGCCACCCTCGTCCGCTCCACCGGCAACCGCGAAGTGGACGCCTCGATAGAAGCCGCCATCCCCAAATTCCGCAAAGTCCCCCCCCCTCCCGCCTCGCTCCTCAAAAACGGCATCATGGACGAACAAATGGCCGTGATCCTCGATCTATAAAAGCCCCCTCACGGAACCATCGCGCGGCGCGGCTCTACTCCGAGGAGGTTTTTTACGAGGAAATCCAGGCGGCGGCGGCTGCCGTAGGGGCTCTCGGCGGCTCCGTGATTGCTGCCGATGATGGGGAGGAGCTCGAAGTCTTTGTCGGCTTTTTCCAGCGCGTTCACGACTTGCATCGTGCTGGCGGGGTCCACGTTGGTGTCGAGTTCGCCGTAGATGAGCAGGAGTTTGCCGGTGAGTTTGGCGGCATGGGTCACGTTGCTGTTTTCGGCATACCACGGGCCGACTTCGCCGAGCCACGCTTCGTTCCACCAGATTTTGTCCATGCGGTTATCGTGGCAGCCGCAATCGGCGATGCCGACTTTGTAGAAGTCGCCGAAGTGCAGCAGGCCCGCGAGCGCGTTTTGCCCGCCCGCGCTGCCGCCGTAGATGCCCACGCGCGTGAGGTTCATCCACGGGCGCGTGGTGGCGGCGGCCTTCATCCATGCGATGCGGTCGGGGAAACCGGCGTCCTTGAGGTTGCGCCACGCGATGTCGTGGAAGGCGCGCGAGCGCCAGTTCGTGCCCATGCCATCTATCTGCACGACGATGAAGCCCAGCTCGGCGATGCTGTGCTGGCGGCCTTCGCGGCCCCACTCCTTTGGCACGAAGAACCCATGCGGCCCGGCGTAAATCTCCTCCACCACAGGGTATTTCTTTGCGGGATCGAGATTCGACGGGCGGTAGATCACGCCGAAAATATCCGTCACCCCATCGCGCCCTTTCGCCATGAAACGCTCGGGCATCGTCCACCCGGCAGCGGTCAGCGCGGAGGCGTCGGCTTTTTCTAAAACGCACACCAGCTTGCCATCCGCCGTGCGCCGCAGCTCGCTCACCGGCGGCAGATCGGTGCGGGAGTAGGTGGCGGTGAAGAAGCGACGATCCGGCGAAAAATGCGCGATGCTCGCGTCGTCGTCGCCGCGCCGTGCGGCGTAGGTGCCGTCGCCATCCGTGAGCACGGTGAAGCCCGTGCCGTCGAAATTCACCCGCGCTAATTGCAGGTAATACGGGTCTTGCGCGGGATGCACCCCCGCCACGCGGAGCCAGAGCTGGCGGGCTTTTTCATCCACCCGCTCCACGCTACGCACCACCCAAGGGCCGCGCGTGATCTGGCTTTTCAGCGCGCCCGTCTTCGCGTCGAAAAGGTAAATGTGATTCCACCCGTCGCGCTCGCTCGCCCACAGCAGCTCGCCCGTGGCATCCAGCCAGCGCGACCACGTCTTTTGCGAATAATCCACGAAGGTCTCGCTCTTTTCCTCCACCAGCGTGCTCGCCGCGCCCGTCTGCGCATCCACCGCGACGATGCGCAGGACTTGGTGCCCGCGCTGATTGTAGAGGAAAGTGAACCGCCCGCCATCCGGCTGCCAGCGCAGATCGGAGATGTCCCACGGGTTTTGAAAAAGCTCCTCTTTCACCTCAATCCGCTCGCGCTTTGTAAGATCAAAAAGCCGGGGCCGCTCGTGGCGGATGCGGTCGCCGGGCTTGAGATACTGCTGCTGGTGGAGCTTCGGCTGCACCTGTTCCTTTGGCGACGACTCCACGAAAGCCACCGGGTGCTCCTGCTCCGGCTCCACCTGCATGGCCACCAGCCGAGTGCCGTCCGGCGAAATGAGCAGCGGCTCGCGATAGGCATCGCCCGTCTTGCCATCGCGCGTGAGCTGCACCTCCTCACCCGTCTCGCGATGCTTTAGCCAGATGTTATTGTCGCGGATATTTGCGCGCCACGCGGGCTTCGGCTTCTCCGCTTGCGGCATCGGCGCAGGCTCCGCGTGAAGCTCGATGATCGCCTCGCCATCGCCCTCCTTTGCTTCAAAAACCGAAATCGTTTTGCCCTCCCCATTCTCGATCTGCCATACGTGCCCCGCATACGTATTCTGCACCGCGCTCGCCCCCGCCGCGAGCGCGCCGTAGGGCACTTTCTTTCCAGCCGTATCCAGCCAAAAAAGCCGCGCCTCTCCCGCCGTGCGGTTCATCAGCCGCAGTTTCGTCGGCTCCCCGCCGTTGCTGCTCGGGTGAGGCTGCATCAGCCTCTCCGGCGATTCCTTCGCCCCTGCTGGTGGTGCCGGGATCACGCAACGCTCGCCCTTTACCGCATCTACGAAAACAAACTCCCTCGTCCCCTCCCCCGTCTCCACGCGATACCAAAACGTGTCGCCCCCCGCCAGCCAATGAGGCTGCACACTACTACGGAAAACCTTCCCCTCCGTGCGCTTCCCCAGCGACAGCGCGCGGTCATAATCGGCCTTCGTGCCTTGGGCAAAAGCAGCGGTGACGGCGAGCAGGCAAAAGAGCAAAATACGCATCCTCCTTTTCTCAGAAGTCCCACGCTGGGAGGGAAGGAAAAAGCGCGACGCTACTCGACGCTCACACTCGGCGCGCGGTAGGGGATTCTCTTTCCGTTTTTGCTGATCTCTACGGCGTCGGGGTCGCGGAGTTCGATGGTGTAGTGGCCTGCGGGGAGGTGCATGGGGCGGGCGCTGGGGTAAAGGTAATCTTCGTAGATCGCTGCGCCGCCGGGCGTGGCGCGGATGGTGACCCACGTTTTTTTGCTAGGCTCTAGCACGATGATGTCGGGCGCGAGATCGGGCGTGGCTCGCTCTTCGGCGGCAGGTTTAGCGGCGATAGTCGGGGGAGCTTTGAGCACGCGGGCGGTGGGGATTTCGTCGAGCGCGTCGCCGTCGCCGGAGGCCATTTTGGCGACGGGGGAGATGGCGCGAGCGCGGGGGATTTCGCCATCGGGGATGATGACGGTGGCAGGTGGCGTGGGCTTTGGCGTGGAGATGACGACGGGGCGTGGCGGCGCGGGCGTGGGCTCTGGCACAGCGGCGAGCGGCTGTATGGCGGTCTTGGTCTCATCCGCAGTGGGCGGCGTAGGTTGCGCGGCAGTGCTGGTGCCGAGGCGGCTGAGATTCGTAACGATGATGAAGAGGAGCACGCCCATGGCGACGACACCTGCACCGATGGCGAGCGGCGCCCAGGAGCCGCCGCTTTTTGTGGGCACCACGTAGCTGTAGAGGCGGTCGGCCTCGGGGCTCTGCGGCTTCTCTTCTTCGCGGGCGCGGTTGGTGAGGTATTGGAAATCGGCGACTTTCATCTGCGTCGTCGTATCTATGAGCGCGGCGGCGCTGCTCACGTCCACGCCGAGGTGGCGCGCATACATGAGGAGGAAGCTTTTCGCGTAAGCTGCGTTTGGAAAAGCAGCGAGGTCGCCCTCTTCCAGTGCGCGGATGTGGGAGGCGCGCATCCGCGTGGCGTGTGCGGTTTCCTCGATGCTGCGGCCTCCGGCGACGCGAGCACGAGCGAGTTTCTTTCCAAAGTCGGCGTCCATTATGTGAGCGGAGTGTGCGTGAAGTGGGACAGGCACCCCGCCTGTCGTGGTGGGACAGGTGCCACGCCTGTCCATCTGCCATCGGTGTGCGCGCCGTGGGACAGGCGCCCCGCCTGTCGTGGTGGGACAGGCACCC
>JAYVQK010000088.1:0-32580 GCA_043757005.1 Verrucomicrobiaceae bacterium | reverse complement strand
CGAAGGAAATATCAGGGAAAGAGTGCCCTTTCATCTCTCCTCTTCGTGTCTTTCGTGCCCTTCGTGGTTCAAAATAGACCGCCACCGCTTTTTCGCTCCCTTTAGCAGCTTTAGCTGCCCCCTGTTCAGCGTTGGAGCTGGTCGTTGAGGAATTTCACCACTTGCCGCGTCTTGTCGTCCTCGGTGATGCGCCCGCGCACGAGGCGGTGGGCGTGGAGGACGGTGCCGTGGTCGCGCCCGCCGAAGGCATCGCCGATTTCCATGAGCGACATCTTGGTGAGTTCGCGGGTGAGATACATGGCGATCTGGCGCGGGTAGGCGATGCTCTTGGGGCGGCGCTTGCTCGTCATATCGGCAAAGCGCACGTCGAAATGTTCAGCGACGCGTTTCTGGATTTGCTCCACGCTCACGTTGCGGCGCGCTTCCTCCTGCAGGAGGTCTTTGAGCAGCATCTCGATGCGATCCTGCGTGGGCACTCCGCCGCTGAGGGACATGAGCGAGGCCACGCGCATGAGCGCGCCTTCGAGGCGGCGGACGTTTGTGCGGATGCGCTCGGCGATGAATTGCAGGATCTCGGCGGGGATCTTCGCGCCGGTGCTGGCGGCTTTTTTCCGTAGAATGGCGAGGCGTGTCTCCACATCCGGCGCTTGCAGCTCGGCGGTGAGACCCCACTCGAAGCGGGAGACGAGCCGGGGCTCTAAATTGCCGATCTCAGCGGGCGGGCGATCCGAGGTGAGGACGATCTGTTTATGCCCGTCGAAGAGCGTATTGAATGTGTGGAAAAACTCTTCCTGCGAGCGCTCTTTGCCGGCGAAAAAGTGGATGTCGTCAATCAGCAGCACATCTACTTGGCGGTAGCGTTTGCGGAATTTTACGAGCGTGCCGTTTTGGATCGCATCAATGAACTCGTTCGTGAACTTCTCGCTCGTGACGTAGGCCACCTTCATCTTGCGCGTGGCCATGATGTGGTGGCCGATGGCGTGCATGAGGTGCGTCTTTCCCAGCCCCACTCCGCCGTAGAAAAAGAGCGGGTTGTAGGTCTTGCCGGGGTTCGCAGAGACGGCGTTGCAGGCCGCAGCGGCGAATTCGTTATTCGAGCCGACGACGAAATGCTGAAAGGTGTTCTTCGGGTTAAAACCGTTGGCGACGGCCTTTTCGTCCGTCTCCTCCTCGGTCACTACACGCGCAGCTTTCGCCGGCGCGGGCTCTTTCGTCGGCATCTTTAGCACGCCCGCACTGGCAAAACGGACTTCGCGCGCGCTCTTTAGAACGAGCAGGGCGGCGGCGCGGAGTGGATCGAGGTAGTTGTCTTCGATCCAGTAGCGGTAGATGTCGTTCGGCACGCGCAGAGTGAGGTGCTCGGAGCTGAGTTCCGTGAGGTGCGCGTCCTTAAACCAACGGTCAAAAATATCCGCCGAAACCTCCGCGCGCAGCGCAGAGGCGATGTCGCCCCAGACGGGCGTAAGATGTGCAATGTCAGTCGTTTTATCCACAGGCAGTGATGGGCGAGTCTATCAGGGTTGTTCTGGTGGGTAGCAAGCGTTGAGAGTGGGCAAATTTCAGGCGCTTGCTCATAGACGGCGTTCCACGAAATCCGACGAGTGGTCAAAAAGCTGATGTGCAAAACGCTTGTGTAGAGCGGTTTGAAAAACAGCATGCCGTGGAACGCTGATGGTTACTTTTTCGTGACAGAAAACCGCGCCCTCCGCTGCCGTGCTGGCAGCGGAAAATCGAAAGAGATGTTTGAGCGCGTAAGTGTTCACAAGTTATTCACAGCGCACTTTTTGTCGTCCGCCGGAGTGCCGCGAGCATGGAAATGATCGGCATTTTCAACAAGGATTTTTCCTCTCGTTGCGTGAAATTTTTTAGCAAAAAAACCTTGCCCCGCGCTGGAGTCCTTTAGGCGTGCGGTTCGTTCCGTGGAGGTGACGCGAAAGTGACGGTTTCATGCGGGTTGGAGAAAAAAACGACTTCACTCGGCAGGCCAGAGAGCGGGCAGGGGAGCAAGCGCCGACGGGCTTTTGAGGTGGTGCGGCATAGAAAAAAAGTCCGATTCTCCTCCTCCCTACATCGTCGCCGCGCCCGCTGCGCCCGCCGTGGTGCGATCTGCGCGGCGCTTGCTGGACACCGCAGGCTTCCCCGCTAATATCCACACTTTGTGCATACTGGTAATAGCATCCTCATCCGCGCGCCGCGCGAACGCATCTTCGACATCGTGAGTGATCTCTCGCGGTGGACGGAGCATTTGCCGCACTACCGCTACGTGCGCTCGTTGGGCAAAGACGGCGAGCGCGACATCGTGGCGATGAGTGCGCGGCGCGGTAGCATCCCGGTCTCGTGGGTGAGCACTTATTACGCGGATTGCGAGACGCTGGAGCTGCACTTCGAGCACATCCGCAAGTGGACGCGCGGGATGGTCGTGGTGTGGAAATTAAACGACACGCGCGATGGCACGCGCGTCGAGATCATCCACGATTTGCGCTTTTGCTTTCGCCCGCTGGCGTGGCTGGCGGAGCCGATCATCGCGAGTTTTGTCGCAGCGATTGCGGGGAAAACACTCGCCACTTTTAAGGAAATCATCGAGCGGGAGGACGGGCGATGAATACTCTACCCCGTAAGCGCGCCGTCATCACGGGCATCGGCCCCATCACCGCGTGCGGCATCGGCAAGGAAGCCTTCTGGCGCAGCATCCGCGAGGGCCGCAGCGGCATCGGGGCGGTTTCTCTTTTCGATGCGTCGCCGTATAAAGCGCGCTGCTCGGGCGAGGTGCGCGATTGGGATGCGACGCAGATTTTCCCCCCGCACCGGCTGAAGCGGCTGGATCGCTACGCGCAATTCTCCGTGGCCAGCGCGCTGCTCGCGCTGGAAGACGCGGGCCTGCCGTGGAGCAAAGAGAAGCCGCAGGCGCGAGCAGGCGTGAGCTTTGGCACGGCGCTCGGCGGCATCTCAAACGCCGAGGCCGAGCACACGCGCTTCCTCAAAGAAGGGCCGCGTGGCGTGAATCAGACGCTCGCTCTGCAAGTTTTTGGCGGCAGCGCGCACAGCAATATCGCCATTGAGTGCGGCTTTCGCGGCGTGGGCACGACGAACTCGAATTCCTGCGCCAGCGGCGTCGCCTCCGTCGGCGAAGCACTCCGCTACATCCGCGACGGCTGGGCCGATGTGATCGTCGCCGGAGGGGCCGAGGCACCACTCTGCCCGCTCACTTTCGGCGCGTTTGATTTCATCAAAACGATGAGCCGCTGGACTGGCGACCCTGCTCGCGCGTGCCGACCTTTCGACGCCGAGCGGGATGGCTTCGTCATGGGCGAGGGCGGCTGTTCGCTCGTCATAGAGGAACGCGAATACGCCCTCCAGCGTGGCGCGCGCATCTATGCCGAGGTGCTCGGCTACTCGCTGAATAACGAAGCCTTTCACATGACGAGCCCGCTCCCGAGCGGCGAAAGTGTGATCGCCTGTATGCAGGCCGCGCTCGCCGATGCCCGCATGGACGCCAGCGAGATCGGCTACATCAATGGCCACGCCAGCAGCACGCAGGCAAACGACAGCAACGAGTCCGCCTGCGTCCGCGCCGTCTTCGGTGAAAACGCGCCACCCATGAGCGGCACCAAGCCCTTCACCGCGCACCCACTCGGCGCGACGGGCGCGATGGAGACGGCCATCTGCGCGCTCGCTCTGCAAGACCAGTGGCTCCCGCCCACGCTCCACCACACCACGCCCGACCCCGCGTGCGGCCTCGACATCATCCCAAACGTCGGACGCCCTGCCAAAATCCGCGCCGCCATGAATAACGCCTTCGGCTTTGGCGGCATCAATTCCAGCCTCGTCCTCGCGCTACCGTAGCCCCACCGCGCTGCGCACACGCTCCATCGTCTGCATGGCCACGGCGCGCGCTTTGAGGCCACCGTCGCGCAATACCGCGTCCACGTAGCCGAGGTCGCCGGCCAACTCTGCGCGGCGCTCACGCATCGGGCGAAAGTGCTCCCATAGCGCCTCGAAGAGCCGCTTTTTGAAGTCGCCGAAACCGATGCCGCCTGCGCGGAAATCGTCCTCCATTTTCACCACATCCCCCCCGCTGGCAAAGAGCCGGTAGAGCGCCACGATCGTAGAGCCAGTCGGGTCTTTCGGCGCTTCGAGCGGTGTCGAGTCGGTCGTGATCGTCATGATTTTTTTGCGCAGCGGTTTCTCGTCGCCAAACAGCGGGATCGTGTTGTCGTAGCTCTTGCTCATCTTCTGCCCATCGAGCCCCACGACCACCGCCATCTGCGGCAGGATGCTCGCCTCGGGCATCACAAACAGCCCCTCTCCGTAGCTGTGATTCATCGTGCGCGCGATGTCGCGCGTCACCTCCACGTGCTGCTTTTGATCCCGCCCCACGGGCACGATGTGCGAACCGTAAAGCAAGATGTCCGCAGCCATCAGCACCGGATAAGCGAAGAGCCCGTGGTTGGGCGTTTTATTCTTCGCCAGATGATCTTTAAAAGCGTGGCAATTCTCCAGCATCGGCATCGGCGTGGAGCACGAGAGCACCCACGCCAGCTCCGTGTGCTCCGGCACATCGCTCTGGCGGAAAATGACCGCCCGCTGCGGGTCCAGCCCACACGCCAGGAAGTCCAGCGCTACCCCGCGTGTGTAGTCCCGCAGCGCCTGCGGCTCGCGCACGCTCGTGAGCGCGTGGTAATCCGCGATAAAGTAAAATGCCTCGCCCTGCTGTTGCAGTTCGATGGCTGGTTTCATCATGCCGAAGTAATTGCCGAGATGCGGCGAGCCCGTCGGCTTGATGCCGGAGAGGATGCGTTTCATAGCGGCGGAAAATGGAAAGCCAGAGCGCACGTGTCGAGCAGAGCTTTGATGGCGGGATGTTCACGAACAAAACCTTTGACGCCTCCACTCTCCTCCCTACCGTGCATTACTTGAAATCCGACCAACACATTTCATCCCCATCTTCTGGCCGCTGGATCGCTCTGCTGCTCCTCGTGCTCTTTGGAGTGAGGGTGCAGGCAGAGGAATCGCTCTACGATACCACGACGGCCAAGAAAATTGACATCAGCAAGCTGTCGCTCTTCGGCCCACAGGCGTCGAAATTCCGCTACGACAGCCGCATGATGCGCGCCGCCGAGATCGCTTCTGCCCGCGCGCACGCTCATTCGCAGGGCACCTGCTGGCGCTATGTAAAAGACGCGCTCATCAGCGCGGGACTCGTGAATTCCCGGCCCAAGACCGAATACGCCAAAGAGGCGGCCACAGAACTCAGCACGAGCTACGGCTTTCAAAAACTGCGCGTCACCGACCCCTTCACGGCACCCGTCGGCAGCGTCCTCGTCTATGGCGGACACGGCGCGGGCCACGTCGAGTTCCGCACGCGGCAGGGTTTTGTGAGCGATTTCACCTCGCTGAGCCCGAGTCGCCGCCCGCTCATCGGCGTGTATGTAAAGCCGTAGCGTGTGGGCTACGCTCAAGCTGCGCATCGTCCCCAATGCAAAGCGCGCCACTGGGATTCATCGCGGAGAAACTGGGCGTCTCCGCAAGGAGTGTATCCCTCCTTCTCCCAACTTTCAGAAAGAAGGTGACTACGAAGAACGCTAAGGACGCGAAGCAGTGAAGGCTACTGTCTTTCCCAACTGCTCTTCGTGTTCTTCGCGTTCTTCGTAGTCACCTCTGTATTGTCAGGTTATTTCCGAAAGCTGGTATCGTGGGCGACAAAGCGCGCGACAAAGTGGTCGCGGTAGAAAGCCAGGAGCTGCGGCGGCACTTGCTCGGCGGGGAGGCGTAGAGCGCGCGGGGAAAGTGGCTACTTCACCCCAGGCCGGAAGGTCTTCGAGGTGCCAGAGACGGGGTCTATCATCCAGGTGAAATAATTTGGCGGTGGGGTGGTCGCCGTCGCTCTGGAGAGGTCGTTCACGCTGTGGAGTGTGATGAACCAGCGCCCCTGCGAAGATGGCCCCCCAGTGATGCCGAGTGGCGACAAGTCCGTCGTGCCATCCGGAAGGAAGTGGAAGGCGCGATAGTCGTATTTGAATCCCACGCCGCGTGGCAGCTCAGGGTCCACGGTTTTATCCAGCTTGCTGCTGAGCACGATTTTTTCGGGCTCCTCGCCGAGTAACGTAGAGAGAGCCGCGTTGGGGTTCATCATCACACTGTCCGGGATGCGTTGGAATTTCCCGATGGGTAAAATTTTCCCCGCATCGCCGATCTCGAAATACTGAAGTGCGCGGAATTTCCCTGCTGGCTGGCCTGTCGTGGCGATATCGTCGCCAGCCTGCTCGGGATCCACGAAGCGGTAGAAGCGCACTTCGACCGTGCGGTTTTTGCTGATGGCGTGTTGCCGGGCGAGGCTCATTTGATCTACGAGCGTGCCGGATGCGCTACTGAGTGCGGTGCCCTTGAGCACGCCTTGCATGGCGGGCACGGCAAAGGTGCCGATGATGCCGATGATGGCGATGACGACGAGTAACTCGACGAGCGAGAAGGCTGCGGATGGACGTTGGTTTTTCATGGCGGTGATAGTGTTCAGGGATTGAATTTCTTGGTTTGAACGATGCGGAATTTATAGAAGTTGTCCAGTGTGGCTTCTGGCTGAGTGGCAAAGTCTGGCAGGCTCGTATCGCCGAGATCCACGTAGCGTTCGATGGTCGTGGAACCGCGATACTCGCCCGTCACGGCGTCCACGTCCTCGCGCCACACTTCATTTTCATCCGCCCCGCCCGCCCGCTTTTGCAGGGTCTGCACGCGCATGTGGACGGTGAAAGTGGAGGACTGCGTAGTGAGTCGCGCGTAGAGATTCGTATAGGGGCGCTCGCGCGTATTGTCGCCAGTCACGAGGTTGTCGCGCCAGATTTTTTCGCTTTGGTAATCGCCGAGATTTTCGCCCTCTCGCACGAGGTGGAGTTCGCTGATCTCGGTCGCGGAGCGGAAGGCGTTCCCCGCCGCAAACCGCGTCTCTGCTTGCTGGAGCGTCTTCTCCACGTCTATTGGGCGGCGCAATTTATCAAAAGGCGCGCGCCCATTGTAGAGGTCGTCCCAGTCTTTACGCACGAGCGGGTCTTGATCCTTCGCGTCGTTGGGCAAGCGCGGGTGGTCGTTGGTTTCATGGTCCCAGAGTTTGTAGCTTTTCGAGGCTGCGTTGGGGATTTCCAGCGGCTCTTCAGACTTCATCACGGCGTGCAGCGCGGTGGTGCGGCGGAGGTAGCTAAAGGGCGCGATCTCGTAGTTGAGGTTTATCTTTCCCGCCGTGGAAAAGGGCTCGCTGATCGCGTAGGGCTCGATGGCGGGCATCCAAAAAAGATCCATGAAGACGTGGTCCGGGATTCCTTTAGCAGTCTCGCCGAAGAGGCTGCTGCTGCCGTTGCCGGGGTGGTCTTTTTGCGGGCGGAAAAGCAGCGTCTGCCACGGGAGCCCGCGCTTCACGCCAGTCGGGAGCGAGCCGAGCATCCCGGCGGACGGCACGAGGCGGCTCGGGGAAAAGAAAACCTCGCTGGGCGTCTGGAAATTCCACGCGAAATAGTAGTAGGGGCTATTCGTCGCGCTGGTGTTGCCTTCGTCGGGCTTGTTGATGAAAGCGCCGTCCGTGGCCTGTGCGATACCGTTATCGAAGTCGCCCCAGCGGTTGAATTGCTTGCCCGCGCCGGGGCGGATTTCTGGCAGGCGCGAGTAGTGATATTTCACCGTGCTAGAGCCGTGGAGTTGGTCTTCCGGGCCAGTGCCGATGATGCCTGCCGCAGGATCATTGCCGGGCTCATTCGCATTGCCGTAAAGCGTGTGGGTGCCGACGGCCTCAGAAAAAATGTGGAGGAATCGCGCACTCGGATTTTCCCACAAGGTGTCGCTCACTTTTACAAATTCCGCGCCGGGACGCTGACTGGCAGCGGTGAGGCGGATGTCGCCAGTCTTCGGCACGATGCAGCGCACGACATCTTCTGCGCGAAAGAGCCCGCCTTTTTTAAAGCCCGCCGGCCCGCCGCTATCCGCCCAGCGGCGAGTCGGGCTGTAGTATTCTGCGCCGGGTGCGTGGGGAGTGAGATTCGCGGCAGAGTAGCGGGAGGCAAAGGTCCACCAGTAGTCGGGTATTGTTGAAATATCTTGGTTGTTTTCAGCCCGATAAGTCTCCGTGCGCGTCCGCACCAGCTCAGGAATAGGGAAGTCTCCGCCGGGGAAATTCAGCGTGAACGTCTGCACCAGCTTCGCAGCGTTGGCGCTGCTGCCCGCATAGACTTTCACCGTGATCGCCCCCGCCGCGAAGGTCATCGTCTTCTTGCCGTTTTGCGTGCTCACATTTACGCGAGGAGCGGCCTTGCTCACCAAGCGATAGCCCGCGCCGCCAAACGCCTGCACCGGCCCGCGTAGCCCGCCTGCGCCGCCGCGCTCGCGCCCGTTATTGTGCCAGCCGAGGCCGATCATGTTGTTTAAAGATGCGCTCGCGGTGGTGGGGAATTTCAAATCCTGCCCATCCACCGTGACCTTTCCGAAGCTGACCTCGAAAAACATTTCCTCCTCCAGTTTATACCAACCGAGGCTCGGAGAATAAGGCTCCATGAGGAAAGCCGCCTCAATGGCGCGCGTGCCAGCGGGTAGCTCCCCATCTGTTCCTTTAAAAATACCATCCTTCCCATCTTGGCTGCAAATAAAGTGAAACCCAAACTGCGAGAGCGTGTGGAAACGCCCGAAGCCTTTCGTATCGCCGATCACGATGGGCACCACTTGCCCGCGCCGCGCAAACGGCGTCGCGCCCGTCTGCGGGTCGCGCAAATTCGTGCTGCGAATGTAGTCGAAAGCTTCCGTGAGCACTTGGTCGCGATCCGCGCCCCACTTGTTCACGAGGCTATCGCCATAGCCCGGCAGCGCCCTGCTTGTGGCAGTTTGCAAGTAGCGGTAGAGCTCTTGATTGCGCTGCATTTGTGGCGCAGCCCAATCGGCAGTCGGGCTACTCGCATCCGTCCGCAAGAAGCTGTAGCCCTTCCCCCCCAGCGTCGTGCAAAAGGCGGCGAGACGATCAAACGTCGTGCTGGTATTCGATTGCGGCCACAGCGAGACGCGGGGCTGGCCGAGCAGATTTACCTCCGTCGAGCGGCTATGGGCTGTGAGGAAAAAGCGCGCGCGCTCGAGCTGCTGGCGGCTCAGGAAATCGCTGAGATTGGCGCTCGCGATGGCGGCGTTTTCCTTACTCTCCACACGCTCCGTTTCCGCTCCAGTCGTCGTTTTCTGCGTAAAAAGAAGCTCGTCTATGCTGGCAAAAAGCCGGTCTTGATCGGGCGTGATGACCTTCGCCTGCGTGACGTTTTTGGTGCCCGATTCCGACCCTCCCGGCTCCACGCGCGGGAGCAAGCTGTAGAGCGCCTCGCGCTCTTTTGGGGCGAGCTTTTTGCCGGGGAAAAGGATGGGGCTCAACGCCGTCATATACGGATGCCCTGGGAACCGCTGGAACTCCTTTTGCGCGGGCTGGTATGCCCCGTAACTCAAGTCCTGGAGAGTGACCGCGCGCGGCGTGTCCCAGGGAGTGGGCTCGGAGGCGGTGTTGATATTCACCTTGCACGATTCGTCGTCCGTCCAAAAAGCGATGCGCCCCACGAGCGGGTTTTCCTTGTTGGGGATGTAGCCCTTTTTCCACCCCGCCACGGTGCCGTCTGCGCTGAATTCATCCGGCGAAGTCAGCGTGCCATCCCGCAGCACGTAGATCCACTGCACGGGCATCGGCGCAGGGTTCTTCGCGGGATCTCCCGTGGGATTCATCGTCTCGTAAATCGCGGGCTTATCGCCGTTCTTCCGGCCAGCGTAGCCCGGCACATTGAGGATGCTAAAACCAGCAATCCCCGTGAGCCCCGTGCGCACGGGCAGTGTGGCGAGCGGATCGAGGATCGGGTAAATGGCGGAGTAAGTTTTCGTCGCACCTTCGGGCTGGATTTTGCCGCTGGAGTCTTCTTTTAAAATGGGCGCGTTGAGATCCGTGTATTGCGTGCTGAGCGCGGGCCACTTCGCCTGCACTTCGTTTTTAAGCTGCTCGGAAATGCTCCATACAGTCTTCGGTTTCAGCACCATCGTGTCCGAGGAGTAGAGCTTAAAGGCTCGGCCCAGCTCGCCTTTGTTATCGTAAGTGCGGATGAGCCCCGGCTGCGTCGAGTAGGTCAGCCGCGCGCCGCCGCCAGCTTTCAGCGGGTCGCCCGAGGGCACTTCCCAGCTCTTCGTCGCGTCGCTGATTTGGCCGATGACTACATTTGTCGCGATGTCCGAGAGCTGCTTCACCGTCACCCCTGCCTCGTATTCCGCGACCTCGCGACGCGCGGTGGAGGTGCCGCTAAAAAACGCGACGACCAGCACGGAAAGAATGACCAGAAATGCCAGCACCAAAACTAGCGCGACGCCACGTTGGCGGAATGTGCGGAGCGTCTTCATCAGTTCACCTGCTCCCTGCTCCACTTCGCCCCTCGGAGGTGGATATTTGTGGTGAAAACTCGGTAGGTGAGCCGCTTGGCGACGAGCTGTCTTTCCACGCTGCCTGCATCCGCGCTATCGAGCGAAAGGTCTTTGCTAAAGTCCGCCGTCTTCGTGAATTTCTTCGACACGCCGAACGCATCCCACTGCGATTCGTCCCACGTCGCCACGCTTTGCTCGAGCTGTTGGGCCGAGCGTTTATCCAGCGCGACCATCGTCATCTGGAGCACGGGCGGGAGCTGGTTTTTTTGGTTCACCCGAGCGTCCGCGTTCGTCGTAGTGGAGTCGAAAAGATAGTCAGGCGCGAGAGGCGAATCATCCGGGTTGCGAGGCTTCAGTTTTTGCTCCTCGGCCCTCGCGAGGCGCGGTGTGAGGATAAAGGCGACGACGTTTTCCGCAATCGCGTGAGAGGGGAGGGCACCCTCTTTTTGGAAGCCCGCCGCGAACCAATCCCTGCCCTTATACTGGCGACTCCTCGGCATCGTGCCATCGAGCCCCGAGGTGAAACGATACAGCGTCAGGTCCTCCGTCGGCTGCGCAAATTCCATGAGCCGCCAGCGCCACTGCGGAGGCACTAGTGCATCCGTGACGAAGTCCGGGCGCGCTGCGTGGTCGTCGTTAAACTCCACGTAATAGCCGCTCGTATTGAGCAGATTTTCCAGCCCGCGATATTGGTCACCATTCGTCACCCCCAGCGGCGCATTAAAAAATACCGCGTGCCCGAGTCGCTTGCCCGTGCCTCCGCCCGCGATGCCCAATTCCTTCACCCCGCCGCTGATGAATCGCAGCTCGCTCCGCCGTTCATAGCGCGTCGGCGCAGTCGGCGAATCATAGTCCCAATACGTATTCAGCGTCGCTTGGCTGATCCGCGTGCTCACCCGCTCAAAAGCGTTTCGTGCCTCGCGGAATTGCTCCACCTTTCCCGCCGTGCTCCCCATCAGCTTCGTCGTCTGATTCGCCGAGACGAGGAGGAAGCCAAACAGCACTACCAAAATCCCCATTCCCACGAGCAACTCTGCTAGTGTGAAAGCTGCGCGTTTTTTCACAGTGCCCTCCTTTTACTAAAGCCATTACGCGCCACCACCGAGGAGTAGATGCGCTGCGGCAGCCCGCCCGGCGCGAGGAGGAAAGTCGTCGCGCGATTCGGCTCCAAAAGCGCCGACATCTCCCGGCCCTTCGTCGCCACGACTTGCACGGTGAGGATCGTGATGTCGCGTGGGTAAAAACGCGGCGCGCGCAGCCCCGGCAGCGAGGTGAAATTCCCCTTATTAGCCGCCGGATTTGCCGCCCCCGGCTTTGACCCACGGATATGCACCGCATACACGATCTGCCACTTTTCCGCTGCTGTCGGCTTCTCCTCATCCTTCACTCTTATCTCCTGCCCCTGCACATCGAAATAGCGCCACGCTAGCCGGAAAAACTGCCCCGAATCTCCCCCGACTTCCACCGCGAGCCCGTCGAAATCCGGCGAATCCTTTTGCGACACCAGCACATCGAAATCCGTCTCCTGCGCATCCGCAATCACCCGCTGAAAAATCTCCGTAGAAGTCTGCACATCCATCGCCACTTGGAAATTCGTCATCCCCGGCGGCAGCAACCCGAGCAGCGCGACAAAAGCAAACGCGACAATCGCAATCGCCAACGAAATCTCCACCAAACTAAACCCCCGCTCTCGCTCAGCCAGCGCCAGCCCCGAAATCCTAGTGGATCCCTCTGTAGAAAAACTCGTTGCTAGCGGAAAAGCACGCATACCGTGCCCGCAACATGGAGCCTCATTCCCTAAAATCCAGCACTTTCTTGTAGTGACATTGCAAATACAGAAACTTCACATCTTCTTCATCATCCGCTGCGCTTTCCTCCTCAAAAAATAGCTCGCTCTGAAGCGGGGAAATTTAAAGCGCGAGTTTCCGTAGGTCTTCCTCAAGTCGCGCAAAAGCGTTCAACTTTCTCAATGGTGCAAATGATGTAGTGCTTTCGGAAACCAGCGATGCAGCCTCGCTCACATCGAACGACCTCAGCCGCCGCCCTTTCCTTCCCGACGCTTCGCGCAAAAGTTGATACAGCGTATCTTTGGGATCGGGCAGCCCTTCAATGTGGGACACTTTTGGAAGGTCAAGATGGTCAGTGTTATTCGGACGGCCTGATGCCTTTCGGATGGCAGGCTCATCAATGAGCAACCAAGCTTCGGTCATCCGAATCGGGATGACGCAAACGTGGGGGATATTTGTGCCCTGCAAGCTGAGCGCGGCGATGGCGGTGGTGATTTCGTCGTAGCGAAGCTGAGGCGCTTGATTATCCGCATCGCGATGCACGAACAGCACATCACACGGTGCGAGTTCCAGCGCCGCCTGAAGCTTGGCCGCAAAATCTAAATCGGGACGCAAGTCTGGTTTGGATAAAAACTCGTAGGCAACGGTTTCCGGCTTGTGTGTTTCCCGGATGAGCCAATCGAGAATTGGAAGGAGCGCGCGGTCCGTGCGGCCTTCGCCGAAAAGCGTGAACTGGATATGTCGCATGGTTCGTTACGCGAGATTCAGTAGAGCTTGCTTCGCTTCTTCGCTATCAATCAGTCGGGGCTTGCGTGGCTCGTCCTCGTTTGTCGTGACGGGTGCCGGGCGGAGGTAGGCGAGCAGTCTTGCGAGCGAGGCAACGTGGGGGCGCTCTGGCAGCCGCGCACGCCACGAGTTCTTCAAACATCCAAAGCGCACAATCGCGACCTGTTTGCCTTCACTGAGGAATGGTGCGCTTTCCGCAATAAGCAGCGCATCCGGCTCAAGCTGCTGCACGATGGAGGGAGAATGAGTGTTGAAAATTACCTGTCGTAGCGGGTTGTCGTCATCGCTCAGCAAAGTGGTATCGGCGGCGATGTCGCGGAGCAGCTTAAGCATTGCCGGGATTCGCTGTGGATGGATGCCGTTTTCAGGCTCTTCGAGGCAAATCACTCCACGACTTTGCGTGTCGAGTTCCTTCACGAGCAGCGCGAGAAATCGTAGCGTGCCGTCCGACAACGAGCGGGCGGGAATTTTAGTGCCATCCTTGCCGGTGGCGAAAATCGTAAGTGTATCTGTTCGCTCGTTTTCCTCGACTTCGATGTGCCGCACATCGCCGAGCAGTTCCGCCAGCCGGTTGCCGATTTCCTGATACAAGTTTGCCGCACCTTCTCCATTCTTACCTCTATTCCGTGCGAGACGATTGAGCGTTGCTGGAAGATGCGCGCCGCTCGCGTCCATCTGCGGCTCCTGACTCCGGGAATCAGCCCGCCGCATTGCCGAAGGCTCAAGTTGGAGGAGTTCCCAAGAGAGCATTTCCGCCTTCACGCACATCATTGTGGGGTTCTCCGCATCCGCTGCAGACAGGAAGGTGCGTGGCGATTTACGTGCTGAGCGTTCAAATGCTCTTCCTGCACCATGCCGCCCTTCAGCGTCTTGGTGAATCTTTACGATAGTTTCCTCACCGCGCCTTTCGCTCGAAAGGTATGCAGCCTGACGGTGCCGTCCGGAAAATACGCTTTTTCTCCACTCCTCTGAGGAGTCAAAGCCAAGCGATTCGGCCGCTTTTGAAAACGGAATAGAGCGAAGTTCTTCTCTTATAAGTTCGATTTCACCATATCGAGCACGCTCATCGACAGTTGCGCGCAAACCGACCTCTAGCTCGTAGCGCATGAACGTCGATTTTGCTTTGGCTGACTGCCCCAAACTGTCGTTCGCTTCCAAGGGCACTATCATCTCGATACCGAAGTATGCATTCGTTAATTTTCCGCTCGGCGTCTGGAAGAAAATCGCCTTTGCCTCGGCGCTCTTGTCGTTATCGTCCCGAACCGTGCGGGCGGCCTCATCGAGTTTCTTTTCATCCGCCAGTGCGCTCAGGAAGCGGATGGCGTCGAAAAGATTCGATTTTCCCACTCCATTACCGCCAGCGACACATGTGAACGTGTCGAAGCGAATGTCCACGTTCCTTAGATTTTTGAAGCCGTCAATTTGGAGCCGGGTAATCATGACACGTGGAGTGTAGCACGCTGCGCCCTACCTCAAAAATGCCTCGTGGAGGCCGCCGTCCACGGTGATGACTTGGCCGGTGGTTTTGCTGAGGCGCTGGGAGATGAGGAGGAAGTAGGCTTCGGCTTGGTCGGCGGGGGTGATGGGTGACTTGGTGAGCGTGCGGTCGGCGTAGAATTGGGCGAGCTTGGTGACTAGGGACTCGGTGGCTTCGTCGTCGGTGTAGGGGATGTTGTATTTCGCCAGCGAGCCGATGACGCGGTCGCGGGGGAACATGGCGGAACCCTGGACGACGGTGGCGGGGGCGACGCCATTGACTCGGACGAGGGGGCTGAGCTCGATGGCGAGTTCGCGGACTAGGTGGTTGGCGGCGGCTTTGGAACAGTCGTAGGCGACGCTGCCTTTCTTCGCGACGGCGGCATTGGCGCTGGTGGTGAGGACGAGGTTGCCGCGTAGGCCTTGCGCGCGCCAAGTGATGGAGGCTTCGTCGGCGACGAGGTAGCTGCCGGTGACGTTGATGCCGAAGGTGAGCGCCCATTTGTCGTCGGGGATGTGGCCGGTGGTGTCGCTCGGGACGAAGATGCCTGCCGTCACCGCGATGTGATCGAAGCCGCCATAAGCGAGCGCGACTTTGTCGAGCATGGCGCGGATGCTGGCGCGGTCGGTGATGTTTGCGCCGAGGCCGATGGCGGGGCCGCATCCGCTGAGGCCGGTGCCGGCGACGCCGATGCCTTGGCCGAGCTTGGCGGTGAGTTCGTCGGCGGTGGCTTTAGCGGCGGCTTCGTTGAGGTCCACGCAGACGATCTGCGCGCCTTCTTTGCTGATGCGATGGGCCGTTTCTTTGCCGATGCCGCTGCCTGCGCCGATGACAATGACGACTTGGCGGGCGAGTTCTTTTTCGGCGGGCATCCGCTTGAGTTTCGCTTCTTCGAGCAGCCAATATTCGATGTCGAAAGCCTCCTGCTGCGGCAGGGCGATGTATTCATCAATCGCCTCCGCACCGCGCATGACCTCGACGGCGCAGTTGTAAAATTCCGCCGTCACGCGCGACTCGGATTTGTCTTTGCCCCACGCGACCATTCCGAGGCCGGGGATCAAAACGACCGTTGGGTTCGGGTCGCGCATCGCTGGGGAGTTCGAGCGTTTGCATTTCTCGTAATAGGTCGCGTAGTCCTTGCGATACTGGGCGATGCCAGCGGCGAGCTTGCTCTGGAGTGCGGCGAGGTCTTCGGCCTGCGGATTCCAGTCCACGTAGAGCGGCTTGATTTTCGTGCGGAGGAAATGATCCGGGCAGCTCGTGCCCAGCTCGGCAAGGCGTGCGGCGTCTTTCGAGTTCACGAAACGCAGGATCTTTTCGTCGTCCTGCACGGTGCCGATGAAACGGCGCTGCTGGGAGACTTGGCCACGCAGCCACGGATTGATTGCGGCGAAAATCTCGGCGCGTTTTTCCACTGGGAGCGTCTGGTATTTGGCTCCGCCAAAAGCGGTGGAGTCCCCGCCTTTCGCGGCGTATTTCGCCTCGATGAAAGTGGCTGCTGTCTCGATGTAGCGGAGCGTCTCGGTGTAGCACTCCTTGTCATCATCGGCCCACGAGATGAAGCCGTGCTGGCCCATCATGATCGCGCGGCACTTCGGATTTTTCGCCGAGATTTCCTGCATTGCGAGGCCCAGCTCGAAGCCGGGGCGCATCCACGGCACGTAGTCCATTTCGCCCGCGAAAATCTCGCGCGTCAGCTCCACGCAACACTTACTGGCCGCGATGGCGATGATCGCGTTGGGGTGCATGTGATCCACGAATTTCCCCGGCACAAACGAGTGCAACGGCGTATCAATCGAGGACGGGCGCGGGTTCAGATTAAAGGTCGTATGATTGTAAGCCGCCACCATGTCGTCCTCCGCCTGCGACTTCAGCCCTTTGTCCGCGCGCGCGCCGTAGTTCGCCTGCAAGCCGACGAGTTTCGATTGGTAAAGCGATGAGAAAAACTCCCGCCCCGCCGTGCGGAGATCGCCGCCCGAGCCTTTCACCCACAGCACATCCACATCCTCGCCCGTGAGCGGGTCTTTTTCGATGAGCTTGCTGGAGGTATTGCCGCCGCCCGTATTGGTGATGCGCTGATCAGAGCCGAGGAGGTTCGAGCGATAGACGAGGCGGTCCGCACCTTTGAGTGTCGCAGCCTTGGCGTCGTCCCAGCAGAAGTTCACGTATTTAAAATGGTGCATGGAGTGTGATTGGTAAGTTCGTTTCTTTGTTGGAAAAGGGCGCGCACATTTCCGATAAATGCCCTCGTGAGCAAGCGAATTGCCTCAAATCAAAAGATACCAGGTAGGCGAGAAAGACAGCCGAGGAGATGGAAGAATGGGTCGTGGATTTCTTTACGGAAAGGAGCTGGTCGCGCCCACGCCGCGCTGTGCAAATGAGTGAGCGTGGGGCATCCCAGCTTTTATCTTCGTGCGACGCAATCAGCGTCTCCCTAAAGCTCCGCCCGTTCGTTGATCTAATTACCGATATGCCATTCCAGTCCTGTTTCCGATTCGCCGCGCTAGTGGGCGCGTTCGCGGCGTCGCCCGTGTGGGCCGAGGCCGAATTCACCCGCGACGTGCGCCCCATCCTCTCCGGCATCTGCTTTAAATGCCACGGCCCCGACGACAAATCGCGCAAGGGCGGACTACGGCTCGATCTCCGCGAAGAGGCGCTGAAAGCGGGGAAATCCGACGAACTCGCCATCGTCCCCGGCAAGCCGGAAAAGAGTGAGATCATCCGCCGAATCACCTCCACCGACCCCGATGAAATCATGCCCCCGCCGAAGGCCAAACTGGAGCTCAACGCCGCGCAAAAAAAAGTGCTTCACGACTGGGTCGCTGCCGGAGCCGAATACAAACCCCACTGGGCCTTCGCCGCTCCAAAAGCGGTGCCGCCGCCCATCAACCATCAACCATCAACCATCAACCACCCCATAGACTCCTTCGTCCTGGCGCGTTTGGAAAAGGAGGGGCTCGCTCCGTCGCCCGAGGCAGATCGCCCCACGCTCGCGCGTCGCCTTTCCCTCGATCTCATCGGCCTGCCGCCGACGCTGGAGGAGACGGATATTTTTGTGAAAGACACCGCGCCTGATGCCTACGAGCGCCTCGTGGATCGGCTGCTCGCCTCGCCGCGCTACGGCGAACGCTGGGCGCGGCGCTGGCTGGATCTCGCGCGCTATGCCGATACGAATGGCTACGAAAAAGACCGCACCCGCAACATCTGGCCCTACCGCGATTGGGTGATCCGCGCGATGAATGAGGATATGCCATTCGACGTTTTTACTACCAAGCAACTCGCCGGAGACCTCTTGCCAGAGCCGACGACCGACGATCTGATCGCCACGGGCTTTCATCGCAATACGATGCTGAACGAAGAGGGCGGGATTGATCCGTTGGAGTTTCGCTACGCCGCGATGACTGACCGCGTCGCCACGACGGGCACTGCGTGGCTCGGCCTCACTATCGGCTGCGCGCAGTGCCACACGCACAAGTTCGACCCGATCCTGCACAGGGAGTATTTTCAATTTATGGCGTTCCTAAATAACGCCGACGAACCCGACCTCGACCTCCCCACAGCCGAGCAAACGACGAAGCGTGCAAGCAACCTCGCGCAAGCAGCCAAGCTGCTCGCCGAGCTGCCGAACAAGTGGCCTGTAGATGCGGTGAAATGGGAAACTCCGAGGCCCGCCAGCATCACGACGGCGAGCGGCGAGACGCCCAAAGTGCTGGAAGACAACTCCGCGCTTTTCGCCGCTCCCGGCGCGGAGAAAGAGACGACGACTATCGTGCTGGAGACGAGCGCCGCCGCGAGCGACCAGCTCCGCCTCGAAGCGCTCACCGATGCATCGCTCCCCGCTACCGGCCCAGGACGCGTGGCGCACGGGAACTTCGTGCTCAGCGAAATCACCATCACCGCTGCGTCTAAAGCGCAGCCCACGCTGACGACGCCCGTGAAAATCGCCAGCGCGAGGGCGGACGCCGAGCAGAGCGGCTTCCCCGTGGCGTCGGCCTTTGATGGTAGCGGCGACAAAGGCTGGGCCGTGGATGTAGCGGGGAAGAAGCTGAACACGCCGAAAACGGCCACGTTCCATTTCGAAAAACCCGTGGGTTATCCCGGCGGCACGCGCTTCACCGTCGTGCTCGTGCAGACCTACGGCCAAAATCATACGCTCGGTCGCGTGCGCCTGAGCCTCAGTGGCGCCGAAGGCGATGTGCGCTCGCTCGCCGAGCAGCGCAAGAGCGCAGTAGAGCAGGCGTTCACCGCATGGCTCACCCGCGAACGCACGCACGCGGTGGCTTGGAAAACGGTCATCCCAACCGAGATGAAGTCCACCTCGCCGCTGCTCACCGCGCAGCCGGACGGTTCCGTCTTTGCCTCCGGCGACGCGACGAAATATGACCGCTACGAGCTGAATTTGCGCGACCTCCCGCCGGGCGCCACCGCGTTGCGGCTGGAGGTTCTGCCGGATGACCGCCTGCCCGGCCACGGCCCCGGCATGGCCTACTACGAGGGGCCGAAAGGGGACTTCTTTTTGAGTGACCTGAAGCTGCTCGTCGGCGACACGGCGCTGCAATTCGCCAAGGCCACGGCGAGCTACGTGAATGAGAAATTCGCCGCTGCCAACGCGGTGGACGATGACCTGCAAACTGGCTGGTCGTGCGGCGGCAGACTCGGCGAGGCGCACGAGGCTGTGTTCGTTTTGGACAAGCCGTTCGCAAGCAGCGGAGGGGCGATGCTGAAGCTGGAATTTAGCCGCCACTACGCCTGCCCGCTGGGCCGCTTCCGCATCTCCTATACGACGGACCCGCGCGGCGGCGAAGCTCGCGAGATGCCGGGCGAAATTGCCGCGCTCATCATGATGCCCGAGGCGCAACTTAGCGCGCCGCAGCGGCAGATGTTGCACGAGCAATTCCTGCTCACCGCGCCCGAGCTCATCGCCGAGGCTAAGACCATTCGCGACTTGCGCAAGCCGCCCGAGGCGCAGACTACGCTCGTGCTGCATGAGCGCCCGGCAGCGAATCCGCGCCCCACTTTCATTCACCATCGCGGTGAATACTTGCAGACGGAGGAGCAAGTGCAGCCGGGCGTCCCCGCCTTTCTCCCCACCTTCCCCGCCGATGCGCCGAGGAACCGCCTCGGCCTCGCGCGCTGGCTCGTGTCGCCGGAAAATCCGCTCACCGCGCGCGTCGCGGTGAATCGGCAGTGGCAGGCGTTTTTCGGCACGGGACTCGTGGCGACGCTGAATGATTTCGGCTTCCAAGGCGAAGCGCCGAGCCACCCCGAGCTGCTCGATTGGCTGGCGGTGGAGTTTATGAAACAAGGCTGGTCGCTCAAGAAACTGCACCGCCTCATCGTGACCAGCGCGACGTATCGCCAGTCCTCGCACGTCACCCCCGCGCTGCTCGCCAAAGATCCGAAGAACCGCCTGCTCGCTCGCGGCCCCCGCCAGCGAGTAGATGCGGAAGTCGTCCGCGATGTCGCCCTGCGCGCGAGCGGCCTGCTCTCGGAGAAAATGTATGGCCCGCCAGTCAAGCCACCGCAGCCGGCAGGCGTGACCGAGGCGGCTTACGGCTCACCGAAGTGGGACGCCAGCGGCGGCGAAGATCGCTACCGGCGCGCGCTCTACACCTTCCAAAAACGCTCTGCGCCGTTTGCCACTTTCAACACCTTCGACGCGCCCTCCGGCGAAGTCTGCGTGGCCCGCCGCGACCTCACGAATACCCCGCTACAATCGCTCACACTGCTGAACGACGAGGCTTTCTTGGAATGTGCGCAAGCCCTCGGAGCCCGTGCCGCCGAGCAGCCCGGCGACGACGAAGCCAAGGCCGCTTTCATTTTTCAACGCTGCACCTCGCGCCCGCCGCGCGCTGCGGAAACGGCAAAGCTCCTCGCTTTTCTTCGCGCCCAGCGCGAGCGCATCGCGCAGGGCGAACTCGACGCAAAAGACCTCGCCGGAGCCGCCCCCAGCAAAGCCGAACTCAACGCCCGCGCCGCATGGACGCTGCTCGCCCGCTCCGTGCTGAACCTCGACGAGACGATCACCAAGAACTGACACCACACGATGAACTGCCAATCCAACATCACCCCTACGCACGGCACGCCGATCACCCGCCGCTGGTTTCTGCGCGACTGCGGCATTGGCGTGGGCAAGCTCGGCCTTGCCACATTGCTCGGCGATTCCTTTGCCGCGCACGCCGCGATGGAGCCGAAGCCCAGCCATTTCCCCGGCAAGGCAAAGGCCGTCATCCACCTCTTCATGGCGGGCGCACCGAGCCAGCTCGATCTCTTCGACTACAAGCCGGAGCTGATGAAGCATGACGGTAAGCCGCTCCCACCCTCGGTCATCGGCGGTCAACGCTATGCCTTCATCCGCCCGGATGCGGCGGTGATGGCTCCGCGTTTTAAATTTAAACGCTACGGCCAATGCGGCGCGGAACTCAGCGAGATGCTGCCGCACATCGGCGGCATCGCCGACGATCTCTGCATCGTGAAGTCGGCCTTCACCGAGCAATTCAACCACGCCCCGGCGCAGATTTTTTTCAACACCGGCTTCCAGCAACCCGGTCGCCCGAGCATCGGCTCGTGGGTCACGTATGGCCTCGGTTCGCAGGCAAAAGACCTGCCCGCTTTTGTGGTGATGAGCACCGGCTCCGGCATCTCCGGCGGTAGCGCAAATTGGTCGAGCGGCTTCCTTCCCACGAGCTACACCGGCGTCCGTCTGCGCACGCAAGGCGACGCCATTCTGAACGTCGCGAGCCCGCATGGAGTGGATGCGAAAGCGCAGCGCGACACGCTCGATCTCGTGCGCGATTTAAACCAAGAGCAGCTTGCGGAAGTCGGCGACCCGGAGATCGCCACGCGCATCAACGCCTACGAAATGGCCTTCCGCCTCCAGACCAGCGCGCCCGAGCTGATGGATCTGAAAAGCGAAAGCAAAGAGACGCTCGCGCTCTACGGCTGCGACCCCGACAAGCCGTCCTTTGCCCGCGCCTGCTTGCTTGCGCGGCGGATGGTCGAGCGCGGCGTGCGCTTCATCAATATCTACCACGAAGGCTGGGACGCTCATTCCGACATCGTCGGCAATCATACGAACAACTGCCGCATCACCGACCAAGCCAGCGCGGCGCTCGTGCAGGACTTGAAAGCGCGCGGCTTGCTCGACTCCACGCTCGTCGTGTGGGGCGGGGAATTTGGCCGCACGCCGATGGTCGAGAGCAACCCCACGCTGGGCCGCGCGCTGGGCCGCGACCACCACCCGCAAGCGTTCACGCTGTGGATGGCGGGCGGCGGGATCAAAGGCGGGATCACGTATGGCAGCACGGATGAGTTCGGCTTTCATGCGGTGGAAACCCCCGTCCACATCCACGACATTCAAGCTACTTTACTCCACACCCTCGGCCTCGACCATGAGCGCCTCACATACGAATTTCAGGGCCGTCGCTTTCGCCTCACCGATGTCCACGGCAAGGTCGTAAAGAGCATCCTCGCATAGACATTTTTTCAGGTGCGCCTGCGCGGGAGCTGGGACATGGTGGGCGCTGTCCGATGAAAAACTTCCTTTTCCTTTTTGCGCTCACTTTCACGCCTGTGCTGCTGGCTACGCCGGTGGAGTCGGGCTTTGCCGAGACGACTTATGTCGGCGGGCTGGCGGAGCCTACGAGCATGGCGTTTGCGCCGGATGGGTCGGGGCGGCTCTTCGTCACGGAGAAGTCCACGGGCGTCCGCATCGTGCAGGGCGGGGCGTTGCTGCCTGTGCCGTTTGCGACTTTTCCGCAGCTCTACACGGAGAGTGAATGTGGGGTGCTGAGTGCGGCTTTTGACCCCAGCTACGCGGTGAATCACTACGTGTATGTCTTCGTCACGGTGAGCTCGCACGAGCAGCGGATCGTGCGTTTTACGGACGTAGGAAATGTGGGCACGGCGCGCACGACGATCATCGGCGGACTGCCCACGCTGGGGCAAAATCACGACGGCGGGGCGCTCGGTTTCGGCCCGGACGGCAAGCTCTACTGGGCCATCGGCGACCTCGGCGACAAGCGCGGGGTGGACGGCGATCTCCAGACGCTCGCGGCGAAAGTCGGGCGCGCAAACGCCGATGGGAGCGTGCCGAGCGACAATCCTTTCCGCGACGGCGCAGGGCCGAATAACGACTACATCTGGGCGACGGGCTACCGGAATCCTTTCACGATGACTTTCCAACCGCGCACGGGCGAGCTGTGGCTGAATGTGGTCGGCAGCACGCCTGATGGGCAGACGGACCCCGTGAGCACGCCGGGCTACGAGCAGGTCTTCCGCGTGCAGCGCGCGGACGATGGCGGCTACGATGATTACGAGGGCAACCAGCCCGTCGGCGCTCGCTACCAGACGCCTTTCGCGCGGCTGCTCGCGCACCCCGTGATCCAGTATAAAACGGACACCACAGACGATGCCGAGCAAGTGAGGGCCATCACCAGCGCGGCGCGCGTGGCGGGCAAGCTCACGGTGACGACGACGACGCAGCATCCTTTCCGCATCGGCCAAGCCGTGACGCTCACGGGTGCGCTCGCCGGGACGTATGTGGTGCGGACGGCGGGGCTCACGAGCTTCACCGCGCCGAGCGTGGGCGCGGATGTGAGTGGCGCGAGTGGCACGGTGCAGCCTTTCGTGGTGGGCTCCACGATCACGGGCGGGTGCTTCTATGAGAGCACGGCTTTCCCCGAAGGGTATCGCGGCAATTTCTTTCACGGCGACTACAGCAGCGGAGTCATCATGCGCGCCCAGCTCGATGCGCAGAATAAGCCCGTGAGCTACACGCCCTTCATCACGGATGCAGGCTCCGTGGTGGATACCGAGGTGGGGCCAGACGGCGCGCTGTATTACCTCAGCATAGATTCCGGCGAGGTGCGGCGCGTGGCGACCACCACGCCCGGCGGGCTCATCGTCTCGCCCACAGCCGTGCATCTCGTGGAGGGCGGGAGCGGCGCTTTCACCGTGCGCCTTGCCTCCGCGCCAGCCAGCTCGGTGGAGGTGACGGCGCAGCGGGCGGATGGCGATACCGACCTCACTACGAGCACTGGGCCGCTCACTTTCACCCCACAGAATTGGGACGTGCCGCAGACCGTGAATATCTCCGCCGCTGCAGACGATGACACCGAAAACGACGACGCCACTTTCCTCGTGACCACCCCCGGCCTCGCTCCGGAAGCCGTGGAGGTGACGGCCACCGACACCAGCGCCCGCGCCCCCGTGCTGAGTGTGGATACGCTCACCCTCACCGAAGGCGCACACTCGCAGAGCTTCCAAATCTCGCTCACCGACCCACCCACTCGCCCCGTGACTTTCGTCGTGCGACGCACCGCCGGGCCTGCATCTGTGCGGGTCGCGGGCGGGCGGATGATTTTCACGGCGAATAATTACTACAAGCCCCGCACCGTCCGCGTTTTTGGCAAACAAGACCGCAACACGACGAACGAGCTAGTGACGCTAAGCGTGATCGGGCGCGGCTACGACCGCCGCGACCTCGCCGTGAGCGTGCTGGATAATGACCCCTCGCCCCCGCACATCACCAGCGCCGCAAAGCTCACCGCCGTCATCGGCCTCCCCTACACCTACCAGCCCGCCGCGACTGGCCTGCCCGCGCCGACCTTTACGCTCCCCACCGCGCCGAGCGGCATGAGCGTGAATGCCACCAGCGGTCTGGTGACGTGGCCCTCGCCCACGCTCGGCACTTTCCCCGTGACGCTGCGCGCTACGAATACCCGCCCGCCCGCCGCCGACCAAATCTTCACCCTCGCCGTCGCCGCCGACACCGCGCCCACCGCGCGCCTCACCGCCCCCATCGAGAGTGCGACGGTCTCCGGCGCAAATGCCGAGTTCTTTGGCAATGGCAGCGATGACTACCGCTGCGTGAAGGCGGAATTTTACGTGGACAACGTGCTCGCCTACACGGACGAAAACACCTCCGGCCACTACCACTACAACGGCCAGCACGCGCAGTGGGACACCACCGCTCTCGCGAACGGCGCGCACACGCTCAAGATGATCGTCTTCGACGACAAAGCCCAAACCGGCACCCACACCGTCCACATCACCATCGCCAACTAAACCATGCGCCACACACTTCTCGCACTCTTCGCACTCCTCCTCCACGCCCACGCCGTCACCGAACTGCCGAAGCTCCTGCAATCCAACATCCCCGTGAAAGACCTTGATAGCGCTGCGGAAGCCGACGTCGTCTATCGCCTCATCGTCCCCACGGGCGCGACCGCGCTGGAGATCACCACCAGCGGCGGCAAAGGCGACGCCGACATCTTCGCGCGCTTCGGCGCGCATCCCACCGTGGACGACTTCGATGGCAAGAGCGACAGCTTCGGCAACGTCGAAAAGATCACCCTCTCCGCGCCCACTGGCGGCGTGTGGTATGTGCTCCTACACACCAGCAGCAGCTTCACCGGCGTGCGGCTAAATACCAAGATCACCATCCCCCGGCACATCGCCGCCGTGCCGCAATTCTCCCCTGGCCCCGGCACCTTCACGGGCAAAGTAAAAGTCACCCTCCGCTCCCCCATCCCCACCGCCATCCTGCGCTACACCACCGACGGCAGCGACCCCACGAGCACCTCGCCGCGCTATCGCGTGCCCCTCGTCATCGCCGCTACGACTACGGTGAAAGCGCGCGCTTTCCTCAGCGGCAATACCAGCCCAGTCGCCGGGAGCGCCTACACGCTGGAGCCCACTGGCACAGTCTCCGCGCTGCAAAGCGGCATCGCCGCCATCCACCGCTGCGGCAACGTCGGCAGCATGGCGCTCTTCAAAATCACCATCCCCAGCGGCCCCGCGCGCCGCCTCCACATCGAGACCGCGAGCGGCACTGGCGACACCACGCTCTACATCCGCCGCGACGCCCCGCCCACCACCAAGACCTACGACAAACGCATCAACGGCAAACGCAACCTCGCCGTCTTCGAGCAGAAAGAAAGCGCCGCTGGCGAATGGTTCATCGGCGTGCGCGGCCTCGGCAATTTCTCCGGCCTCACCCTCCTCGCCAGCGAAGTCCTCCCCGTGCCCGACCTCGTCGCGTGGCACGACACCCTCCAGCCCTACATCACCACCGAGACCTTCGCCCCAGACGACTGCACCGTCATCGAAGGCCACGGCCTCGCCGGCGAACGCCGCCTCCTCCGCTTCAGCACCGAGTCCCGGAATATCGGCGGCGCAGATCTCGTCATCGGCGACCCCACGAACAATCCGAACTTCGAGTATCATCCCTGCCATGGTCACTACCACTTTCTCGGCTTCGCCCGCTACCGGCTACTCGACGCACAGGGTGGCGTCGCCGCGCTCGGGCGAAAGATCAGCTTTTGCCTCGAAGACATCCTCCAGTGGGATTCCAAGGCCGCGCCAGATTCGAAGTTTTCCTGCGAATTCCAAGGCATCCAAGCAGGCTGGTCCGACATCTACGACAGCGGCCTCGAAGGCCAGTGGGTGGACATCACCGGAGTCGCCGCCGGCGACTACACCCTCGAAGTCACCATGAACCCCGACCACATCCTCCTCGAATCCGACTACACCAACAACGTCACCACCATCCCCGTGACGATCCCCGCGCCGTAGTTGCAACTTCATCCTTCTCCCTCGCACTCCGCTCCGCCATTTTCCCCGCCACACCATGCCCGCCGAAGCACGCATCACCAAACTCTGGACCCAGCAAAAGGGGATCATTCCGATTATGTTCATCGCCTTTGGGCTCTACTTCACGTGGGACGGGCTCGTGGGCTACCCACGCAGCGACGAGCGCTGGCACAAGCACGAAGAGCTAAAGGCCGAGCCCGGCGCTTGGGAGAAATACTGCGCCGATCGCGGATGGACGACGACCCCGCCGGAGCACGAGCACGGCCCCGCGAAATACCGCGAGCAGTATTTCTTCGGCGGACTCACGGGAGTCGTGGGCATTTTCTCGCTGATCTTTTGGCTGCGCCAGCGGAGGACGGTGATTCGCAGCGAGGAAGACGCTATTTTCTCCCCCTCCGGCAAGCGCGTGCCCTACTCCGCAATCACCGCCGTGGACGCGCGGATGTGGAAAACCAAGGGCCTCGCGACCGTGCGCTACACGATAGATGGAGGAAAAGGGAAGTTCGTGCTCGATGACGCCAAGTGGGATCCCAAAGCACTGGAGATCGTGATGCAAGACCTCCGCCAGCGCGCGCCGGGGAAGGTGGAGGAAAGCTAGGGGGTCTTTTGAACTTCGAACTCTGAACTTTGAACGGCGTTGCTCGAAGCAGCAAGGTTCAGAGTTCAGAGTTCGAAGTTTCCAGATGCGCGAGACTCCGATTCCCATTTCCGATTCTTTGAAGTGCCGCACGAACAAGCGAGTGCCCGCCCATCATCCCTCATCCCTGCCGCCCTCCGCTACTTCCGCCGCCCGATGGTGAAGCCTTTGTGCGTGCGCGCGCCGCGACCGACGCCGCCTTGGGGGATGCTACTTTCGTTAAAGAGCGCGGTGTAGAGGTAGTTAAACCCCTCCAGCCGGTTGCGCGGGATTTTGGCGCTGATGTAGCGTTCGATCTTGCGCACGGCGTCGAGCTCTTCGGCGGTGAAAATGGTGAGTGCGTCGCCCGTTTTCAGCGCGCGACCTGTGCGGCCAATGCGATGGACGTAATCCTCAGGATGCTGGGGCACGTCGTAATTGATAACGTGGCTGACGCCCGCGATGTCGAGCCCGCGCGCGGCGATGTCGGTGGCCACGAGCACTTCGTATTTGCCGCTCTTGAAGCCCGCGAGCGCCTCCGTGCGCTCGGCTTGGTTGCGGTCTCCGTGGAGCGCGGCGACGCGATGCTTCATGCCGAGGAGCCGCGCGGCCACGATGTCGGCGGCGATTTTTGTCTGGGTGAAAACGATGACGCTCTCGAAGTGCGCGCCTTCCAGCATGGCGAGCAGCAGATCCATCTTTTGGTCGCGAGCCACGGGATAAAGCGCGTGCGCCACGGTCTCGGCAGCGCTCTGGCGGCGTCCGATTTCTACAGCGATGGGGTCTTTGAGAATCCACTTTGTGAGGGTCTCTAACTCGGGCGGGAGTGTGGCGGAAAAGAAGAGCGTCTGGCGCTCTTTCGGGCACGCGCGGATGATGCGCGATACGTCGGGCAGGAAACCCATGTCGAGCATCCGATCTACTTCATCGAGCACGAGATATTGGATGTCGCCGAGCTTGATCGTGCCGTCTTCGAGGAAGTCCAGCAGCCGTCCCGGCGTCGCCGCGATCACGTCCGCGCCCTTTTGCAAAGCCTCGCGCTGCGAGCCATAGCCGACTCCGCCGTGGATGAGCGCGGTATTGAGGCCGGTGAATTTCCCATACTCGGTGAAGCTCTCATGCACCTGGTGCGCCAGCTCGCGCGTGGGCTCCAGCACGAGGCAGCGGCAAGCGCCGTGCGCGCCGAGTTTCGAGAGAAGAGGGAGGGCGAAAGCAGCGGTCTTGCCCGTGCCAGTCTGCGCAGAGCCCATCACGTCGCGGCCTTGCAGCACGAGTGGCATGGCTTCCGCCTGAATAGGAGTCGCCTCGGTGTATCCCTTGGCCTCAACCCCACGAAGAACCGCCTCGGAAAGGCCAAAATCTTGGAATGTCATCGTGCATGGGGTAGGGACGCCGTGCCCTTTGCGCAATCATTGTTTTGTGGCGATGGGGCGGGATGCTCGTTGTCCCGCATTGAAGATTAAGAGTTAAGAGTTAAGAGTTTTTTAGACACGGAACTCTTAACTCTTAACTCTCAATGCTGCGCACACACTCACGCCACCCACTAGAGCCACTCGCCGCCGTGCTATGGGGAATTTTCCTCGTATGGAGCGCGTGGCTCGCCGCCGTATGGTGGCTACCGATCGGCCCGGTGTGGCTGGGCTTCAGCGCCATGCCAGAGGCCACTCCGCCGCCAAATGCCGACCTGCGCCGCACGATCCTCCTCCTCGCGGACAATGCCGACCTCCTCTGGCTCGTCCTCGCCACGGCCAATCTCCACCTCCACCTCTCCCTCACCCACGGCCTCAGCACCGCCCGCCGTTGGCTGCTCACCACCGCCGCCACCGCGCTCGTGCTCGGCGTGCTCACTACAAAGTGCAGCGTCCCCTTTGGCAGCATCCTCTTTTACCCCACCCTCGGCGCGCGCCTCCTCGGCGTCCCCGCAGGTTGGGTGCTGCTCTGGGTCGTGCTCGTCCTCGCCGCCCGCGAAGCCGCCGTGCAGCTCCGCCCCCGCGCCAGCCACGCCGCCGCCTCCGCGCTCGCCGGTGCGCTCGTCTTCCTCACCGCAGTATGCGTCCTGCCACCCGCCTTGATGCTCCGCGCGTGGTGGACTTGGGCGGTCTCGCCGTGGGAGTGGGCCGCGTGGTTCCTCGTGCCATGCGCGCTGGCCTTTGCGCTGCGCGAAAAAAGCATCCTCACCGCCTCTGCGCGTCGCTCGTGGAAGCCGCTGCTCACGCTCCTCGTGCTCGTTGGGATCGCCCTCGGTGCTCTGCGTCGTTGACCCGCAAAAACTCGTCGTCTCCCCCGCACACTTCTGATTTCATCCACCGCTCATGTCCACTGGCTCCAAACGCATCTCGCGAAAAGACATCGCCAAAATGTCCTTCGGCGACTTCGTGCGCAATGCCCGCGCGCCCTACGCGCGGCTCTTTAGCTACCTACGGCCTTACAAAGGCCGCTTCTGGCTCGGGATGTTCTTTGGCGTCTGCTTTGCGTTGGCCAATGCGGCGCTGATGTGGGTCATCAAAAACGCTGGCGATCTCGTGATGCCCGGCACCCAAGCTCCTCATCTCAATCTCCCGAAATTCCTCCACGAATGGGCGACACCCGGCACGGATGGCCGCTCGCCCGCGCGAGTGGTCATCGCCGTGTGCCTCACGATCCCCGTCGTCATGGCGTTGCGCGGGCTCTTTTCCTACCTGAACGCCTACTGCGTGCTGTGGGTCTCGCAGCGCGTGCTCGATGACATCCGGCAACAAGTCTATCGGCACACGCTCGGGCAGGCGCTGGAGTTTTTTAACCGGCAAAAAGGTGGCGACCTCGTGCAGACGGTTTTTAACCAAACGCGCATCGCCCAACAGGCACTCACGAGCATCGCCAGCGACATCGTGAAGCAGCCCATCAGCATCATCAGCGCGATGGGGATGATGCTCTATTACGATTGGAAATTCACACTCGCCGCGCTGCTGCTCTTCCCGCTGTGCCTCGTGCCCGTGCTCGTCGTGAGCCGCAAAGTGCGCAAGAGCGCGGCGAATGAAGAAGAGGAAGCGAGCGGCATGATGGTGCTCATGCACGAGGCATTTGGCGGCATCCGTGTGGTGAAAACACACGCCCGCGAGGACTACGAAGCCAACCGCTTTAACGAAGCAAATCAGGCCATGCTGCGCTTTGTAATGAAGTGGCGGAAGGCCATGGAAATCACCGGCCCCGCCGTGGAGACGGTCGCCTCTTTTGGCATCAGCGCCGCGCTCATCTATGCGTGGTGGGTGAAGCTGCCCAACGGCACGATGCTCGCCCTCGTCGGCGCGCTGGTGCTGATCTATCCTTCGTTCAAAGCCCTCAGCCGCGTGCAACTGATGATGCAAAAGTGCCTCGCCTCCACGACAAAGATCTTCGAGCTGCTCGACCGCGTCCCCGCCATCCAAGACGCGCCGGGCGCGCAATCGCTCGGCGACACTCGCGGCGACATCCGCTTCGAAGGCATCACCTTTTCCTACGATGGAAAAGATGAGCCCGCCCTGCGCGGCGTATCGCTCTCGATCCCCGCAGGCAGCACCTGCGCGCTCGTAGGCGAGAGTGGCAGCGGAAAGAGCACACTGCTCGCGCTGCTCCAGCGGTTGTATGAGCCACAGCAGGGCAGCGTTTCGATTGATGGACGCGACTTGCGTGCGATCACCCAGGCGTCGCTCCGCGAGCACATCGCCACGGTGAGCCAGGACGTGTTTCTTTTCCACGACACCATCCAGCAAAACATCCGCTACGGACGCCTCGAAGCCACGCAGCCGGAGATCGAGCGCGCGGCGCAGATGGCCTACGCGCACGACTTCATCACTCAGCAGCAAGACGGCTACGACACCATCATCGGCGACAAAGGCTGCAACCTCTCCGGTGGCCAACAGCAGCGCCTCAGCATCGCCCGCGCGCTGCTCAAAGATGCGCCGATCCTCCTGCTCGACGAGGCCACCAGCGCGCTCGATAGCGAGAGCGAAAGCCGCATCCAAGCCGCGCTGGAGAAGCTCTCCGAGGGCCGCACCGTCATCGCCATCGCGCATCGGCTCTCCACCATTTTGAAGGCCGACCAGATCGTCGTGATGGACAGTGGCTGCATCAAAGCCGTTGGCAAACACGCCGAACTCTACGACAAATCTCCCGAATACCGCCGCCTCTACGATCTCCAATTCAGCCACGCCACCGAAGCCATCTCCGTATGAAAACACTACTCGCACTTCTCGCCATTCCAGCTCTCGCCTTTGCTGCTCTGCCCGCAAAGAAAGTCTCCACGCGCCTCTTCCCGGATGGCACGGGCAGCACGAAAGAGATTGATCCCGAGAAGCACCAATCCACCGAGTCCTTCGTGGATGCCTCGGGCAAGATGACCTACAAAATCATCTATCAACTCGACGAGAGGATGCAGCCCCTCTCCGGCGTCTATTACAACGCGGTGGGCAAAGTTTTCCAAAAGAGCGCCTACAAAGTGGACGGCGCAGACCGCATCATCCAAGAGGTCGTCTATGACGCCAAAGACCGCCTCGCTTGCACCAAGAACTTCATCTACGGCACGCGCAGCAATAAATCCGCGCTCATCGGCGTGGACATCTACGACGCAAACGGCGTGCTGAAACAGACGCAAAAGAAAAAGTAGAACCCCCGCCCTCGTCGCTCGCAGCGCGGCTGTGGGCGATACAAGACTACGAGGCGTCGTTTCTACACGGCGTTGCTCTCACTTGGAAAGGGCGCAAAATTATTTTGAGTGAAAAGCGCAGGCGGTGCGTCTATGGCACTAACAACGCGCGAGCCGAGAGGTCTGCGCTTTGCACAACACAACAAAAAACAAAACACCAACACACGAAACCCGGATGAAACTGAAATATCTATTCACACTACTCGCCGCCCTCGCCATCACCGTTCCCGCTTTTGCGCAGGACAAAGATGAGACGCCACTCGGCAAGGAGATGGAAAAAATCGGCAAGAGCCTGAAGGCCATCGGTCGCGCTGCCAAAGAAGGCAAAGTGACTAAAGACCTCGCTGCGAAAGTGGACGAGGCAAAGACGGCTGCGGAAGCCGCCGCCAAGCTCGAACCCGCAAAGACCAAGGATGTGCCCGCAGCGGACAAGGCGAAGTTCTTGACCGACTACAAAGCGTCCATGGACACGATGATCAAAACGCTCGGTGAGCTCAAAGTCGCCGTGGAAGCCGAAAAGGCTGACGACGTGAGCAAGCTGCTCGAAAAACTCACTGGCGGCAAAAAAGAAGGCCACAAAGCCTTTAAGAAAGAGGACTAGTCCTCCATCGCTCTCAATCAAGAGGCGGCGCACGAAAGCGTGCCGCCTCTTTTTTTGGAGGGTTGATGGTTGATGGATTGCAGCGCGCGCTTCCATCAACCATCAACCTTTCAAACCAATGACTCGCACGGAATTGCTCGACCTTTATTTCATGGATGCACGCGCAAAGCTGCTCGATCTCGCGGCGTTCCTCGACCGCGTGGATCGCGGCACAGGCGAGCCAGACTTTCGCCTCGCTGCATTTCGTGAGGCGCTAAAAGAACTCGGGCGCGGCTCTGCGGATCGAGCGAAGGCAGTGCTGATTTCCTTTAGCGATCCCTCCAGCGAGCCCATTGAGAAAGCGCCGACCAAGGGTGCGGTGGGAGCGTGGAAATAAATAGAGCCGCTGATCTTCGCGGGCGTGGTTGAGGGCCGAAGGCACGGATTCATACCAGCCTTGGGCAACGCCCAAGGTAGATTCGCGCGAGCCATGAAGGGCTGAAAGCCCGACCCATTTTGTCCGGGTAAGCGCCGCAATGGATCGGGCCTTCGGCCCTCGTTCGCGGCGTGCGGTTTTTTAAAGCCTCACTCCAATCGCAGATGATCGAGGTAGAAGACGTGCGGCGATTTGGGGGTATCTAGGAAAAAGACGATGCGGCGGATGGCGGCGAG
>JAYVQK010000087.1:0-9257 GCA_043757005.1 Verrucomicrobiaceae bacterium | reverse complement strand
CCGATACCTGTTCAAACTGTTCTTTCGTGAGTTCCATCCCTCTCTTTACTCTTTTTTAAGAGGTTGTCAATTAGTGTAAACACGCCCTAGCTCATGGGCGACGGAGCGAAAGTCACCCTTTGGGCCGATCACAGCGCCTTGGCTTGGGCTGGCAAAGGCAAAACTGAGCTGCGCTAGATTCTTGGACCAGAACCCACTAAAAAAGGAACAAAATGGAAACCAAACAACGCAAGCAATACACCGCCGAATTCAAAGCGCAGACGGTCGCGCTGATGGCTACTGGGAAGCCGGTCGCGCAGCTCGCGCAAGAGCTCTGTGTGAGCAGCAATCTCCTCTACAATTGGAGGCACCATTGGCAGGTGGCGCAGGGCGACAGTGCAGGGGCGCAAGCCGTGGGAGAGGGCTCCGATGCGGATGCTCTGCGCCGCTTGCGCCGCGAGAACGCCCTGCTCAAAGAGGAGAACCTCATTTTAAAAAAAGCCGCTGTGATTTTAGGCACAAGAATCCCCCCGAACTTCGCGCGATGATCCTTCGCATTTCTTCTTCCACGGGTTCTCAGATTCGCCGGATTTGCTCCGTGCTGGGGGCGCCGCGTAGCACTTTTTACCATGCTGCGAGGCCCACGGTGTCGCAGCTCTGTGATCAGGAAATGGGCGCGCATATTGAGCGTATTTTTCGCGCTCATCGGCGGCGCTATGGCTACCGCAGAATCCTCGCGCAACTCGCCGATGAAGGCCGCGTCTGTGCACCGGCCCGTGTGCGTAGAATCATGGCCCAGAGCCGTCTGCGGGCTATTGCGCCAAAGAATTACGTGCCAAAAACCAGCGATGGCAGGGCCGATTGTCCCTCGCCAAATCTGCTGCTCGGCGCGCCGCTTCCCACGCCGATCAATCAGGTTTTTGCGGGCGATATTTGCCTGCGCTTCGCTTCGCCCTTCGGGCAGCCTACGGCTGGCTGTCTCGCTTCGCTCGGCTCTTTCATCCCGACCTCCACAGGGTGGCTCTATCTGGCAGTCGTCATCGACCTCTGCTCGCGCAAGATCATCGGCTGGGCGCTGGCCGACCATATGCGCTCGGGGCTCGTCATCGCCGCGCTGCATCAAGCCCTCGGCTCACGTTCAAAAACACACAACGCCATCTTCCACAGCGACCGTGGAAGCCAGTATGGGAGCGGCGCTTTTCGCGCACTTCTCCGACAATCGGGCATCCGCCAAAGCATGTCCGCCCGAGCCAATCCCTACCACAACGCCTGGAGTGAAAGCGTCATTGGCACCATCAAAACCGAGATGCTCCAGGGCGGCTGTTTTAACGACCAAAAAGACGCCAAAATCGAGCTCTTCGCCTACATCGAGTCCTACTACAACACCCTCCGCAAACACTCCTCCCTAGACTACCTTTCCCCAGCTCAATTCGAGTCCAATCTCACCCGAAACATCTAAACAAAAATGGTCCAGTAATCGGTTGCACCTCAGTTCCGCAATCGCGAAGAGCGGCTAACTCACGACGACGGGCTGTGATTTCGCTGCGATGAGCTGTGCGGCGAGGGCGAGGGGTTGTGATTTTGTGGCGAAAAGCAGTTCGCGCTTTCTCATTGGAAGATGAGTGGGCATTTTTTGGGGCGTGGCTAAGGACATTCTTATTCTTGGTGGGGGGATCATTGGGCTTTCGACGGCGTATTATTGCGCGCGGCGGGGGCACCGGGTGACGGTGGTGGATCGTGGGGTGGCGGGGCGGGGGGATGGGTGTTCGTTTGGCAATGCGGGGATGGTGGTGCCGTCGCATTTTGTGCCGCTGGCTGCGCCGGGGATGGTGGCGCTGGGGCTGCGGTGGATGTGGAATCCCGAGTCGCCTTTTTACATTCAGCCGAGGCTGGATGCGGAGCTGATCGCGTGGGCGTGGAAATTTATCCGCGCCTCTACGCGGGCGCACGTGGAGCGGTGCGCGCCGGTGATCCGGGATTTGTCGTTTGCGAGCCGCGCGTGTTTCGAGGAGTTGGCGGAGACGCTGGACTTCGGGCTGGTGAAGCGCGGGCTCGTGATGCTGTGCAAGACGCAGCACGCGCTGGATGAGGAGGCGCGCAATGCGGCGAAGGCCAACGCGCTCGGCGTGCCGGCGGAGGTGCTGGATGCGCGGGCGCTGGCGGCGCTCGATCCGGGGGTGACGATGGATGTTGCGGGGGGCGTTTATTTTCCCAAGGACTGCCATCTCTCTCCCGACCGGCTCATGGCGGCGCTGCGCGCAGAGCTGGTGAAATGTGGGGCGACTTTTGCGGACGAGACGAGCGTGGAAGGCTGGCGGGTAAAGGGGCGACGCGTGGAGGCGGTGCGGACGACGCGGGGGGATTTCGTAGCGGAGGAGATCGTGCTGTGCGGCGGCTCGTGGTCGCCGAGTGTGGCGCGGGAGCTGCGCGTGCGGCTGCCGATGCAGGCGGGCAAGGGCTATTCGCTCACGCTGCGCAAGCCGCGCCAACTGCCGCAGCTCTGCGCGATTTTCGCGGAGGCGCGAGTGGCGGTGACGCCGATGGGGGATACGTTGCGCTTTGGCGGGACGATGGAAATCGCGGGGCTGAATGAGGACATCAATCCGCGCCGTGTCGCGGGGATCATCAAGGCGGTGCCGCGCTATTACCCGGAGTTTGCGCCGGAGGATTTTGCGGAGGTGCAGCCGTGGCGCGGCTTGCGGCCTTGTTCGCCGGATGGGATGCCTTACGTGGGGCGGTTCGCGGCCTATGATAATCTCTCTACGGCGACGGGGCACGCGATGATGGGGCTGAGTCTCGGGCCGATCACGGGGAGGCTGATGGCGGAGATCCTGAGCGGCGAGAAGCCATCGCACGAGCTCACGCTGCTCGCGCCGGATCGCTTTGTTCGTTGATCGTGGCCACTTTCACCGAGTGGTGAAGTGGGTGCTCGCGAGAGGACTTGAACCTCCATGGGTTACCCCACACGCTTCTGAGACGTGCGCGTCTGCCATTTCGCCACACGAGCATTTTTACTTCGGGGGACGCGGATAGAACGCGGCTTTGCCAGTTCTGGCAAGAGCGACTTTTTAGAAACTACGCCGACGTGCTTTTACGAGATGCGCATGGGCATCAGGACGTAGAGGAAGGGGGAGTTGATCTTGATGACGCCGGGGCTCATTTCATCAATCAAATCGAGATGCACTTCCTCGTCCGGTAAGGCGCGGAGCGGGTCGAGGAGGAAGCCGGGGTTGAAGGCGATGGAGAATTCTTTGCCTTTGTAATTCACCGCGAGCGACTCGTGGGCTTCGCCGATCTCGGGGGTGTTGGCGGTGATTTCGAGGTTGTTTTTGGAGAAGTTCAGCTTCACCGAGTTCGACTTTTCGCTGGAAAGCAGAGCGACGCGGCGCACGGCGTTTTGCAGGAGTTCGCGCTCGATGGTGACGCGCTCTTTGGTCTCTTGCGGGATGACTTGGCGGTAGTTCGGGTAGTTGCCTTCGATGAGTTTCGAGACGAGCAATTTGCCGCCGACTTCGAAGGCGACTTGGTTTTCGCCGACGGTCATTTTTAGCTCCCCTTCTTCGCCGAGGAGGCGACCGAGTTCCGTCACGCACTTGCTGGGGATGATGATGTCCACTTCTTGGCTGCGGGGGAATTCGAACTCGATGTCCACGAGCGCGAGGCGGCGTCCGTCGGTGGCGACCATGGTGAGTTTGTTTTCTTTGAAGGTGAAGAGGATGCCGTTGAGGACGTAGCGCGTCTCGTCGGTGGAGATGGCGAAGTTCGTCTTGCGGAGGCCGTCTTTGAGGTCGCGTTGTTTGAGGGTGAAGACTTTTGCGTTCTCCAATTTCGGCAGTGCGGGGAACTCTTCTTCGGCGAGGCCGTTCATTTTAAAGAAGCTCTGGCCGCAGCGCAGGGAGGCGACGTTTTTGCCGTCCACCTCGAACTCGACATCCGAGGAGGGCAGCTCTTTGACGATGCTGGCGAGGCGGCGGGCGGGGAGTGTGGTGCCGCCTGCTTTGTCCACTTGAGCCTCGATGGTGCAGCTCATGCCGACGTCGAGATCGTTGGTGGTGAAGTGGATTTTGCCGTCTTCCGCGCGGATGAGCACGTTGGAAAGGATGGGCAATGTCGTGCGGGTGCCGACGACGTTTTGGACCGTTTGCAGGCCATCGAGAAGTTTATCTTTTGAGACGCTGAATTTCATATTGTAGGTGGGTGGAAAAATTTAACTCGCGGGTTTTGGCGGAACATCTTGTGGGGTGCAAACTTTTTTCACACCAGATGTGGTGATTTTTAGCAACTCAAGTTGAAAACCGGACGACTCGGGAAACGACTGAGGCAAATCGTATAGAGTGGTGAAAAAATCACGGTGGCTACGAAGCTCGCGAAGGGGGTGTGGGGGCTAGACTTCTACGAGGCGGAAGTCGCCGTGGGTGCCGAGGGCGATGTCGTCTTTGGCGTTTTTATCGAGGGCGAGTTTGATGCCGTTGATTTTGGCTTTGCCGATGGATTGGGCGGTGATGCCGTAGTAGTCGCCGGCGGCGGCGGTGCCGTCGGCAAGATTGGTGATGGAGCCGATGGTGATGCTGGCGATGCGGGAGATGATTTTGGGGGTGGCGTCGGTGCCGGTGCCGTCCACTCCGGCGAAGATGGGGAGGTCGTTTTGGCCGAAGCCGTCGTGATCTTTATCGGCGATGCCGACGGCGAGGCTGGCGGCGGTCCAGGTGCCTTTGATGGTGATGTTGCCTGCGCTGGCGTCGGAATTGGTAGCGGCAAAACTTTTGTTGTAGCCGAGGAGAATTTCGGCGTTTTGCACGTTGCCTTTGACGGTGAGGGTGTTGATGGCGATGGCGGATTTGGGTTTGGAATTGGGGACGCTGGCGAGGGCGGCGATGACGCTGGGGGCGTTGGGATCGTCACTGGTGATGTTGCCAAAGACTTTGACGACTTTGAGCGCGCCGGCGGCGACGATGGCTCCGCCGTTCACATCATGGGCGACGTTCACGCTGCCGATGGTGCCGTTGGAATTCACGGCGGCGTTGTGGATGGAGCCTTTCACGGCGAGGGTGCCGATGCTGCCTGCGCTGAGGCCGGAATTAGTGAGGGTGATGCCGCCATCGAGGGGTGCGACGATGCCGTGGCCGAGGGCGGCGAGACCCTGGAGCTGGGAGAAGCTGAGTGCGCCGAGGCCGGTGAAGTCGCCGGTGATGGTGGCTTTGCCGAGTGCGCCTGCGACTTTGAGGGTGGCGTTGTGGATATTGCCTTTGACGGTGAGTTTGGGCAGTGCGCCGTTGATGTCGCTGGTGAGGGGGTCCACGGTGCCGGGCGTTTGCATGGCTTCGCCCATCATGCCGAGGCTGCCGACGGTGAGGGATTTTAGGGCGGGTTTCATTGCGCCGCTTTTGGTGAGTGCGCCGGTGCCGACATCTATCTGGCCGAGGTCGCCGGTGATTTTCACATTACCGAGCTGGATGTCTGTGGCCATGATGGCTCCGACGTTGATGACGCCATTGCCGCCGCCTGCTTTTTTGACGGCGAAGGTAAGATCGGCCCCGCTTTTAAATGGGCCGTTGGCATTGAGATCCACCATGAAGAGTCCGCCGCTGGGGCCGAAGGTGAACATGTCGGCGGTGAGTTTTCCTTTGCTGGTGGTGACGTTGATGAGGTCGCCGTCGGTATCGGTAAAGGCGATGGCGGTGCCGCCGGATTTGCTGGTGGGGAGGGCGTGCTGGGTGCCTTTGCCGAGGACGAGGTAGGTGGTGCCTGCGTTGGCGAGCGCGGTGGGTGCGCCGATGAGGAAGTCGTCGAAGCCGTCTTTATTGATGTCGCCTGCGCTGCTGAGGCTGAGGCCGGAGTGGTTGTCGGCTGCCTCAGCGATGAAGTGGTAGCCGGTGGTGCCGTTGAGGGTGGCGAGATTGAGTGTGGGGGCAAAGCCGCTGGCGCGGCCAAAGGCGAGGTAGCTGTCGCCGCCGTCGTTGGTATCGGGCGAGCTGATGAGGAAGTCGCTGAGGCCGTCGCCATTAAAATCCCCGGCGCTGCTGACGATTTTTGCGCCTGCAAAGTCGCTGGTGATCTGGAAGCCATTGGTGCCATCGAGCTTGCTGGTGCTGAAGCTGGCGGTGTGGCCTTTGCGTTTGCCAAAGATGATGTAGCCGGCGCTGGCTCCGCCGTCGGAATTGGTGCCGATGAGGAGGTCGCCGAGGCCGTCGCCGTTGATGTCGCCTGCGCTGGAGACGCTGTTGCCGAGCTGGTCGCCGTTTGTGGTGCCGGGGATTTTGAAGCCGATCTTGCCGTCGAACGTGGAGATGCTGAGGGTGGCGGTAAAGGCGGTGCTTTTGCCGAAGACGACGTAGGCTGCACCTCTATTGGAGCCGCCTTCATCGGCACCGGGGGCGCTGAGGAGGATGTCGCTAAAGCCGTCGCCATTCACGTCGCCTGCGGTGCTGATGCTGTGGCCAAAGTAGTCGTTGTTATTTGCGCCGTTGATGCGAAAGCCGTTCGCGCCGTTGAGCGCGGCGAGGTCGAGGGTGGCGGTGAAGGTGGTGTTTTTGCCAAAGACGACGAAGACGCTCCCGGCGGTGCCTGCTTGGATGAAGGGCTGGGCGATGAGGATGTCTGCAAAGCCGTCGCCGTTCATGTCGCCTGCGGTGCTTACGCGGGAGCCGGAGTATTCGAGGGTGCTGACGCCGTTGATGCGAAAGCCGTTGGCGCCGTTGAGCGTGGTGAGGCTGAGGGTGGGGGTGAAGCCGCTTGCTTTGCCGAAGATCACGTAGGTCGCGCCGCTGTCGGTGTGGCCGTTGGTATCGGCGTAGGCTGCGCCGACGATGAGGTCGGCGAAGCCGTCGCCATTGATGTCGCCGCCGCCGCTGACGCTGGTGCTGCTGAGGTCTCCGGCGGCTTCGCCTTCGATTTTGAAGCCGGTGGTGCCGTCGAGCGTGTCGAGGTCGAAGTCTTTGGGGAAGGCGGCGCTTTTCCCAAAGATGACGTAGCTGGCACCGGCCTCTGTGGAGGAGCCGATGAGGGCGTGCTCTGCGCCGAGGATGAAGTCCGAGAAGCCGTCGCCATTCACATCGCCTGCGCTGCGCACGCTGCCGCCTGCGCGGTCGCCGCCCAGTTTGCCAGGGATTTTGAAGCCGTTGGTGCCGTTGAGGTCGCCGAGTTTGAAGGTGCCGGGTGGGACGACGATGAGGGGGGTGAGTGTCACGTCGTTGCCATCGCCGCCGAGGTAGGAGAGGGTGAAGACTTTGCCGCTGAGGGGGAGGGTGGAGCCTTCTGCGAAGTTGTCGAAGGTGCCGGTGATGGCGTCGGTGCCGTCATTGGAGATGAGGAGTAGCGGGGCGGTGATGAGGCCGGTGAAGGAGCTGCTCACGCTGAGGGATGCGGCGGTAAGATCGAGCGCACCATGCACGGAGAGGGCTCCGAGGATGGGTGGGCCACCGCCGCTACTGGTGGCGAGATCGAACTTGAGGCCGCCGGTATTTTGAAAAGAGACGCCTGCGGGGGTGGTGATGTCTGCGCCCACGGGGCCGACTCTGAGCTGCGCGAGGGGGTTGAGATTTTCCGAGATGGCGGTGAGGCCAGCAGTGGTAAAGTTAGCCGGGAAGCTGATGGTGTCCGTGCCTGCGCCGCCATCGAGGACGAGGGTGCCCGCGAAGGTGTAGCTCGATGCATTGATGGTGATGGTGTCGTCGCCATTGCCGCCAAAGATGCTGAGGCTGGCGCTTTGATCTGGGAATTTGATGGTCGCGCCTTGGCTGGAGCTGAATGTCGTCGAGCCTGTGAGGCCATTCGTGATGGTGATGTTTTCCGCCGCACTGCTGCCGGTGAAAATACGGTCCGTGGCGGTGATGAGATCCCCGACGATCATCGTGTTGGAGTAGATGATGGTGTCGGCGTCCACCTTGATCGCGCCTGCTCCAGCGCCCGTGAGCCGATGCTCGACGGTGGTGGCGGTGACACCCGAGACGGTGAGAGTATTCTGCCCAGCGCCGCCATTAAAAGTGATGCCCTGTGTGGGCACGGGGCTGCCGCTGGAGTAGTCCACGGTGAGCCTGTCGTCGCCGCTCACGCCGTCTATGGAGACGAGGCCGGTGATGTTGCTAAAGAGCACCTCCACCGTGTTGGCGTCTATCTGAGTGACGCCCGCCTTCGCCGTGAGTGTGTGTGTGGGGTCGTTGATGCGGAGGTTCACGCCGTTGAGCGAGATGGTGAGATTGGCGGCGGAGGTGGAGCCCGGTGTGTCCGTGAGAAAGAGGCTGCCAGCGGTGAAGGACACATCCATATCCGTGAGTGTGGCAGCGACTAGCGAGGCGGTGGAGCCTGTGTATTGCGCGGCAAAGCCCCCTCCATTCACCGTGGCAAAAGTGCCCGCCACTGGCACTCCCGTGAGGAAGGTAAAGCTCGCCCCGGATGTTGGGGTGAAGCCGTTGATCGTCATCGCGGTGAGCGTGCCATCGAGCGTGGTAAAGCCGCTGACAGCGAGCTTATCGAATTGCCCTGCGCTCGCACCGCCTACCTCAATGGTGAGTGTGCCATTCGCGGTCTGCGTGTAGTCTCCTGCGATCTGCATCGTGCCAGTGCTGCCGGCACCGGGAGCTACAAAGCCCCCATCATTCGTCACATCGCCCGTGATCGTCCCTGCGCCGAAGAGCAGGCTATTCCCCTTCAAGAGCAGTCCAGTCCCGCCAAAAGTGAAGTCGCCGCCGTTCATAGCGACGCTCGCAAATACACCGCTCACCGTGAGCGCCTCTAGCGTAAAGACGCCCTGTTGCGACCCAAGATTGCCGGAACCCGTGAACGGGATAGCAGAGATGCCGAAGCTGCCAGTGCCGGTTTTAATGACGGAGCCGAAATTGTTTAACGCCGTCGGTGTCGTCGCGCCATCTGAGTCGGTGATGCCTGCTTCGAGGAGGATGGTGCCGGGATTAGAAATGGTTCCGTTTTTGAAATCCAACCCCTGCCCGCCCACTGTGAGTAAGCTATCATTTACCAAGTTGCCGCCATTCCATACGAGGACAGAAGCCGCGCCACTGAACGTCGCTATCGCGTTCGTCTCCAGTAAAAGATTCGGCCCATTGTGAGTGCCGCCTTTCCAATCCATCATCTGCAAGATCACGAGTGCCGCGCCGCCAGTTAGGCTGCCCCCATTCTGTGTGAAGCTCTTTACAGAGTGAGGGTTGGTGAAATTGACCTCGCTCGTGCCGCCATTGTAGATCACGGAGTCCAGCGGGCCGGGCACGCCGGAGGGCGACCAGTTTTGGGCATTCGCCCAATCTCCCGACTGCGAGCCCGTCCAA
>JAYVQK010000086.1:0-2392 GCA_043757005.1 Verrucomicrobiaceae bacterium | reverse complement strand
AGCCTGCGAAATACGAAAGCACGGACAAGTATCTCTTCGGCGGGCAGCTCGGCGCAGACGTGAAGATCACGGACAAACTTTCGCTCAAAGTCGCGGCTGCATACTACGACTTCGACGGCGCGGAAGGCCGCCAGTCCACGCCCTACACGCCGCTCACGAGCAGCGACGCGGGCGACACGGACAACACGCGCCCGTCCTTCGCGCAAAAGGGCAACACGTATATGCCGCTGCGCCGGATCATCCCGAATGCGAACAACAGTTTCGGCACGACGAATCAGTTCCAATACTTCGGTCTCGCCACGAAATATCAGCCACTCGCCTTCACCGCGAAGCTCGACTACAACGGCTTCGAGCCGTGTCAGATTTCGTTCACGGGGGAATACATCAAGAACCTCGGTTTTGATCGCAACAATCTCGACGCGCTCGGCGTGAATAATCGCGCGCCGCAAAGCGCCAAAACAAAGACTCCAGGCCGCTACGCGGGCGGCGACGTGGCGTGGACGCTCGGCGTGCGCGCAGGTGCGGCAGCATTGCAAAAGCGCGGCGACTGGCAGGCCGGGCTCTACTATAAACACATCGAATCCGACGCCGTGGTGGATGGCTTCACGGACTCCGACTTCGGCCTCGGTGGCACGAATTTGAAAGGCTACGGCGTGTTTGGGACGTGGGCCGTCTCGCCACGCACCGCGCTCGGCTTGCGCTGGGTCAGCGCCACGGAACTCGCAGGCCCGCCGCTGCGCAACGACACGCTCCAAATTGACTTCAGCGGAAAATTTTAGCCCATGAAAACAACCATCCTATTCGCCAGCGCGCTCCTCTTCTCCAGCCCGCTCCACGCGCAAAATGCCACGCCCGCCGAGCAACGTCTGCGCGAGCAGGTGAAGTCGCTCACCAATCGCGTGAACACTGCTGAGACAGCGCAGGCCGCGCTGCTTGCGGAGAAAACGGAACTCGAAACGGGGAAGAAAAAGATCGAAAAAGCGTTTGAAGATCTCACGAAGCAAATGGACTCCGACAAGAAGGTCGCGCACGAGGAAGCGGAGAAGCTCAAGGCCGACATTGCCGCGAAGGAAGTGGAGCTTTTGAAAGAAAAAGATTTGCACGTGATCGCGGATAAGTTTGGCAAGGACGCTGATGCGCTCGCGAGGAAAACAGAAGCCGAGCGGGCGAAACTGGCAGAGGAAGGGGTCGCGCTGCGGCGCATCGTCGTGAACCAGCGCACCCGGAATGCAAAGATGCTGGAGATCAGCCAGGACTTGCTGGAACGCTACGCAAAATTCGGCCTTGGGACGGCGCTCACTGCGCGCGAGCCGTTCGTCGGCATCACGCGCGCACGCTTGGAGAGCATGATCGAGGAAGCTGGCGAGAAGCTCGCCGAGCAGCGCATCCGCATGGACGGCACGACGCCGAAGAAGCCTGTCGCGAAACCGTAACCCGCGCCCGCAAAGCGTAACGTGCTTCCGCTAATTTTAAGCCGAAAGCATCCGTAGCCCATACAGCCGACCATGTTAAAGCCCACTGCACAGCCACTCTCGCGACCAATGTCTGAATACCTTCTGGGAACAGAAGGTTCGCGCGCCGCGACATCCCTTAAAGCCCCGTTGCACGCTCGCATCGCCTTCGCGGTGGCACTCGTGCTCTTTGGCGCGAGCGGCGCGCACGCGGGCGACATCCTGCGTGGCGGCACTTCGCTCGGGCAGCGCAATGGCAAGGCCGCTCCCGGCACGCTGAACGCGGCAGCCGAGCAGGCGCGAGTGAATGCAAAGGATATGCTGGCTCGCACGACCGCAGCGGTGAATTCCGTGAGAGCGATGCAGGACGCCGCGCGTGCGGCGGCACTCATTGGGCCGAATAATCTCGGGCTCGATCCGAATCGCCCCGGCAGACTTTTACCCAACGTCCCGGATGGTCTCGTGCGCGGCGGATTGCAGGTCGCGGCGGGCGTGCCAAAGGATCTCGCGCATCCGCTGGCGGGTGAGAATGCGAAGCTGTGGGTCGGTGCGAAGCTGCCCCAGCAGACGAGTGCCGATGGTCGTGTGAAAATCTTGGTGCTCCAGACCAAGCCACAGGCGGTGCTAAATTGGGAGACGTTCAACATCGGCAAAAAGACGACGCTCACTTTCAATCAAGATCTCGGCAAAGCGGACAAATCACAGTGGACAGTCTTTAATAAAATCAGCGACCCCTCCGGCTCGCCGTCGCAAATCCTCGGCAAGATCGAAGCACCGGGGCAGGTCTATGTCATCAATCCGAACGGCATCCTTTTTGGCGGCTCTTCGCAGATCAATCTCCACAGCCTCGTGGCCTCCTCGCTGCCGATCAATGACGGGCTCATCAAGCGCGGGCTGCTGAATAATCCCGCGTCTGATTTCCTCTTCTCGTGGACGAAAAA
>JAYVQK010000085.1:0-9305 GCA_043757005.1 Verrucomicrobiaceae bacterium | reverse complement strand
TTCCCCCGTGTCAATTGTCCCTTAGCCCTGTGTAAATCGAGCCTTAGGAGCGTGCGAGATAACCTTTAGGGCGTGTCAATCGAGCCTTGGCGTGTGTGTCAGCCGTGGCTTAGGTGCGTGCGAGATGACACTTGGAGCGTGTCAATCGGGCCTTAGAGCGTGTCAGGAGAGCCTTTCAAACAACGATTTACGCCAAAACCAGCCCGCCACACCTCCCTTGTCCTATTTCCGCTCATTCACCGCCGGGAAGAACGCATCCCGCACCTTCCAAACCGCCTCCATGTCCAGCTTCTCGCCGGTGAAGAGGATCTGCCGGCTCTGGATGTCCGTCCGGGCCTTGAAGTAACGCGTCACATTCATCCAGCGGATGACTTGCTAGCCTCAACTCGTCTTCGCCGACAGACAGTTGCGGCGTCAGGGCCAGAGGCCCGGCAACAAGCCAGCCCAGGGCAACGCCCTGGGTAGTCCGTCCATCATGAAAAGAGCCCTGAAAGGGCGTGACAATTGGTGCCGCCCTTTCAGGACTTTGCCATTTTTGAATGCGGCACCCAGGGCGTTGCCCTGGGCTGGCTTGTTGCCGCACCTTTGGTGCTGCTTTGCAGGCTGGGCTTCGGTGTCTATTTCTCTGTCCCTTGCCTCCATCCGCCTCAAGCCCTCCTTTCCTTCGCGTGCTTCTAAGCAAAATAACTAAACTCCTCCACCAGCAACCGGTAGATTTCCTCGCGCACTTCCTTGGTCTTGGCGGAGATTTTCTCGAAGAGGGCCAGCAGGTCGGTGGCGTTATGGATTTCCGCGTATTTACGGATTTGAATGAGGCCGGAATGGGGCGTCACAAAATCCTTGTAGTCGAAGTATTTGAAATACGGCTCGTCTTGCAGTCCGACGCTGTTTTGGAACTGGCCTTTGGTGTAATTCTGATTCCACTTTTTGTAGAGCTGCTTGACGAGTGCCACCAGATCACTGGCCAGCACGGGGCTGGCCACGATCTCGCCGTCGAGCGTGGTGCTCCAGAAGGATTCCTGGTTGCCGGGACAGAGCGGATTGTCCACGAACACTTCGGGCGCACCGGCCACGGGATTGTCTTTTTCAAACTTCGTGACCACGCAGCGATTCTCGGCCAGGCCGAAGGCGAAACAGAGGGAATAAAATTCTTTCTCCTTTTCCGCCGGAATGTTCGGCTTCCAAATGTCGAATTGATTTGCCCAAATTGGATAGCGAGCATTCAAAGCTTTTGCCGTAGCGAACCAAGCAAAGAACTTTTGAGCGCCTTCTAAATCGTAAGCACACCGAGAACGATTATCAGATGGGCCGGAGAAAATCTTGTTCAAGTTCAGAGCTATCATTCGATTGTCGAGATAGAACCAAACTCTGTCAGGCAGACTCGACAAACGGTTTTCAGAATCCATCTTCACGCGCACAGGCGTCGAGTCGTCCATGAATCCGACATACTTGGAATTAGTAATGCCGTAGGTCTTTTTGTTACTTCGCCTCGGGTCTTTGATTGGCAATCCACCAAAAACTTCTCCAGACTTCAATTCTCTGTCAGTGGCATCACGCTTGAAATCATACATCTGCTGGTCATACCAAGATTTAATCAACTCTCGCTTTCTGGAAAAATTGACTGTTTTTGATCCTTTGACGACGCCTTTCAAAATCGTTTGTAGATTGCCAACGCCTTGATTCCAATTGATCGCTAAATCGTCGTTCTGCAAATGCGTCAAGTCATGCATCACAACTTTGTTCGCATTGCCTTTTTCATTTCGCCGATAACTCCAAATGGTGAACGAAATCGGAAAGCGTCCGGCAATCTTGAAAAATTCATTACCGAGAATGATGAAGCCGGTTTCGTATTTGAAATAGGTGTCGAAAACTTTTCTGAAATTCACATACGTCGGCCTCGGAATAAGCCATGAGGTCGGCGTGAAAATCAGAATCAGCGGCGTCTCCACTTTCTTGGTGTCCAGCGGCGCGGGCAGCGGGACATTCTCAAAACTCAATTCCGTGGACTGCTTGTCACCCATCTGCACGCGGGCAATGTTGATGATCTGGCCGAGGAAGGCGAGATAGCGTTCCTTGCCCGCATCGTTGCCGGTCAGTTCCAAAATGGACGGGTCAATCGCGTAGGCCGCTTCCACGGCGTCGCGCACTTCCTCGTTTTCATCCGTGTTTTTGTAGGGCGGGTTCAGCAGGAAGGCGATGGGCTTGTCGAACTTGAAGTTTTGCTCCTTCAATTCGTTCATCAGGCAGTTCAGGTATTTCTCCGCCGACTTGTCGAGAAAGTTCAAACCCTCGTTCTTGCTGGTCTTGGGGATGATGGTGAAGCCGCCGTCAAGCTGGTCGGGGTCGAGCTTCATGCGCCGCTCAATGGTCTTGAGCAGGTCGGGCTGCAATTCGGAAATGATCTTGCGCTTGAGGTGACCGCGCCAACTGGTGACGAGGTTGCCGGAGCCACCGGCGGGGTCGAGCACGATATATTTGTCGCTCAATCTTTTCTCGAAATACTCGTGGACGAACCAGAGGGCGAACTTGCTGAGATTGTTGTCGGTGAAAAAGATGCCGTGCTGCTTGGCGTATTCCGGCTTGATGCGGGTAATGACTTCATCGAAGCGGCTGAAATAATAATCTACCGTGAGGCCAGAGCCTTCGTTGGTGAACACAAACCGTTGCTCGACGAACTTTTTGAACTCGGCGTGGAACTTGGGCTTGATTTTGATTTCCTCACTCAACCGCGAACCCTTTTTGCCCAGAACATGAACTTTGTCGGATTCGTCATTGAAGGCGACGGTGGACGTGACATCCCAAAAACCGACGATGGCATAGAAGCAATGGATGGCATCCATGTGGTCACCAAAGAATTTCTCAAGCTGGGCGATGTGGTCTATGAAGTTGTGGCGGTGAATCTGGATGCGCTCGGCGTCGAGATTTTTGAGCATCTGGACAAACGCGTAGAGTTCGGTGCTGTAATTCTTTTTAAACAGGCCGTCCAAATCGGTGGCGTCCAGCTTGAAGACGGCGGCTTTGAGAATCTCGGCCTTCTGCGCTTTCGACGTGGCGCGGGCGTTCTTAACGCCAATGTGGTTGGGAGCTTTGGAGACATCCGCGTCTGCCGAAAGTTTTTTGGCGAAGCCCGGGATGCTATTTATTTTCCAAATGGCGACAAACTTCTGGGCGATCACGCACACAGCGGAAAACGCCAGTCCCTTCTTGGCGTAATGAAGTCCCTGATAAAACCCGACAATGACATCATCGGCACCGGATTTGAGTTCCACCAGCAGCTTGCCTTCGATGTAAACGTCCGCACCTTCGGCATCAGATTCCTTCTTTAACTTGCCGGGAAACAATTTTTGAAACAACGGAAAGACGAGATGGTCTTTGGCGTTCTCCGTGCCGGGGTTTAGCAGGTATTTCTCAAATTGCTTCAGTTCGTTTTCCATTCGGGTAACGGCACGGGCGGGGCCACGGGGAATCGGATTTCGCGCCCGCTTTCCATGTGGGCGATGATTTCTCCGCCGGCAAAGGCAGCGGTGCGGGCGGTGTCAGTCAAGGTATTCATCGCGGATTTGCACCGGGCGTTGCTTGCTCAAGCGGCGACGGGGACGCTGACGATGGCGGTTTTCTTTGGGAGGGCCTGACGGGTGCGCTGGCGGTCGGCGATTTCGTCGGCAACGAGGCCGCAGAGGTGGCGATAGACTTTTTGTTCCTCGGTGCCGTGGCAGACGCCGCCGATGAAAAGGTCGGGGCAATGGCCGACGAAGAGACTGTCTTCCTCGTTCCATTGGACGAATTTGAGGTAGTTGGTTTTCATAGCTGGACTTCGCGGATGGCGGATTTCACGAGCTTTTCCTGATAGTGGTGGGCGTCGGCTCCCGATGCACCGCTGAGGATGACCTTACGCCGTGAACGTGGATGAGCAAGTTTGCGATGGCTGCCTTTTCCGCCGACCTCAATGCGCCAGTCAGCGCGTTCGAGGTCGGTGATGAGTTCACGAATTTTTCGTGGCACGTGACGATTTTATTTTGGCTGAGCTGCGCCGCCAGCAGGTGCCACGGGCTTCTTTGCCCGCTGCGGCGCACGTTCGATGTGGCTGGCGCTTTGCCAGGCTCGGAGTTTGTCGGGGGTGCGGGCGTATTTGTTGTGGATGAGGGCGTCGAGCTGGGTGACTTCGACCATGCCTTCGCGGATGAGGCGGCCTACGGCGGCGGTGCTTTCGACGCCTTCTTGGTCGTCGCTCTCCATTTCGGTATCGGCGGCGGCGATGGCGGCGAGGTCGTCCTGGAGGTCTTGCACGAAGGTCGCGGGGAGTTCGTAGGCGATGAATTTTGCGGCGACGCCGGGCTTGCTGAGTTCAAGCACGAAGGCATCGGCGGTGGTGAGGAGGGCGCTTTGGCGCGCGCTGTCGGGAGTGCGGTATTTATCGGCAAAGCCCGGCTCTTTCTCAGCGATGGCGCGGGCGGTGCGGGCGATGTCTTGCAGGTCGAGGCGGAGGGCGTCGAGGAGGACTTCTTTTGCCGTGGCGGTGCCGCTGCCTTGCTTTGCTTTCTCGGTGTTGAGGTCTTTGAGGATTTGCGTGACGGCTGCGAAGTGGCCTGGGGCCTTGCTTCCAGCGGCGAAGTCGCTGGCGTTGTCTTTTCCGAATGTCTGGACGGTGCCAAACATATTGTAGCGGCGGGTTTCTCGGTCGTTCATGTGGAGTCTCTGTGTTTTGAGTTTTAGTTGCGCGAGTGGAAGCGCGGAAAGTGGCGGGGCGTGCGCTTTCTGCCAAGCGGCAAATGGGGGCGGATTCTCTTTGCTCCGAGGTGGGCGCGGTCATGCAATTTCTCCTGCGTTTCCCTAGCGTCGCGGGCGGACTTCTGCCAGCTTCGGCGCACTTATCGCAATGCCTCTTCGCCTTCTCCCGATCTTTTTTCTTTGGCTCATCACCGCCTCGCCGGCTTGGGCGGCGTTGGAAATCGGTAAGCCTTTGTGGGGGTTTGGCGGCACGGCGGTGAAGGGGGTGTTTAATCCGCTTTCCGTGGAGATTCACAATGCGGGCGGCAAGGCGTTCGACGGCGAGATCGCGCTCACGGGCGGCGCGGTGCCGGTGGTGCAGCCGGTCTTCCTCGCGCCGGGTGGCACGCGGGTGGTGCAGTTTTTCCCCCTCATCGAGGATGGGTATGGAAAGTGGACGCTGCAGTGGAAGGATGATCGGGAGAACGATGTGGAGCTGGGCGATTTCAAAGTGGGTGCGCCTGCCATGCTGATCCTCGCCGACCTCAGCGGGCCCGCGATGCGCGGGGTAAAGATGCGTGTTTTCCCCGAGGAGCTTTTCCCCCCGACCGTGTCCGCGACGGGCGGGCTGGCGGCGGTGGTGCTGGATCACGCACCGCGCTGGGATGCGGTGCGGCGTGGGGCGTTTTTGGATTGGGTGCAGGCGGGCGGCACCGTGCATCTCGTGCGCGGGGTGAGTGATGAGCTGCCGCAATTCACCGAGGAACTCGCCGTGCTAAATACCGCTGCCGAGCGCACGAGCGTAGGCGCTGGGCTCGTCGTGCAGCACGCGGCGCACCTCGCGGAGGTGAGCGAGGATTGGCTAAAAGCGAAGGGATTCCCCGCGCCGGAAGTCCACACGGACGGCACGGGCGGGATGCTTGATTTCGATGGCTCGCTCTTTGGAAAACTCAGCGCGGTCACCCGCCCAAACATCGCGTGGGGGCTCATCTACGGCTTCACGGCGATCTACATCGTGCTCGTCGGCCCTGTCTTTTATCGGCTGCGCAAACGCGACTATCGCGTGCTGCTCGGCGGCTTCCTGCTCACCGTCGCGGGCTTTGCGTGGATCTTCACTGTCGTCGGGCGGCGCGGGTATGGGGAAAAGCAAATCTACCACAGCGTAGCCATCGCCCGCTCGCTCGGCGGTGCGCGTTGGGCTGTGAACGAATGGGTCCACGCCTTTGCCACGAGCGGCGATACCTACCGCTTCCAGCATCCCGGCGGCAGCCAGCTCTACGCTGTGCCAAGCAAGGAAGAGACCGTGCGCGGCAAGATCACGGCGGGGAAAGACGGGCATTTCGACGCCGACATCCCGCTCTTTTCCTCGCGCCCTTTCCTGCACAGCGGCGTGCTCACAGGGGATGATTGCTCGGTGGAGGTGATGGCTTGGGAGATGAGTAGCAACGGTATCAGCGGACTGAAACGACTCACACTCAAGCCCGGCGCGGGCTTCCCGAAAAAGCCGATCCGCATCATCGCGGAAAACATGAAGGGATTCTATGAGGTGGAGCTGAAGCAAGACGTGTGGACCGCGAGCGAGGCGTCGCTCCTCCCGCTCGACAAGCTCTTTCCCGAAAACCAAAATAACTACGGCTGGACCTACGGCTACGGAAACCCCGATACCTCCAAACAACAGCTCTACGAACTGGCCCCCACGCTCATCGCTCGCGCGGAAAATCTCCCCGTTATTTCCCAGACCTACATCTCCCGCCAAGCGCCCGACGCCGACCACCTCCGCCTCTTCATCTACGCCGAAGCGCCCGCCGGATTCCGTCTTGCGGGCGACCAATTCCAATCCGGCATCGGCTACGTGCTCTACGTGCAAGACATCGCCAAACCTTGAACCACCATGGATCAGACACCCATCATTGATATTCGCGGGCTCCGGCACGCTTACAAAAACCACGTCGCCGTCGCGGACGTCAGCTTCACCGTCGCGAGGCAGAGCATCCACGGCTTCGTGGGGCCAAATGGCGCGGGCAAGACCACCACGCTCAAAGTCCTCGCCACGCTGCTGAAGCCACAGACAGGCAGCGTCGGCGTGCTCGGGCAAGACATCGTAAAGCATCGCGATAACGTGCGCCGCAAGATCGGCTATATGCCCGATCATTTCTCCATGTATCGGCAGATGAGCGTCTTCGAGTATCTCGATTTTTTTGGCGCAGCCTATGGCCTCACGCAGAGCCAGCGGGATAAAACCATCGCCGACGTGCTCGCCCTCACCGATATGACCGGGCGCAAAGACGACTTCATCCAAGGCCTCTCGCGCGGGATGCAGCAGCGCGTCTCGCTCGCCCGCGTGCTCGTCCACGATCCCGATCTCCTCCTCCTTGATGAACCCGCCAGCGGCCTTGATCCCCGCGCCCGCATCGAGCTCATGGAGATCCTCCAAGAGCTCAAGCGCCTCGGCAAAACCATCTTCATCTCCTCCCACATCCTCAGCGAACTCGCCGAGCTGTGCGACGGCGTGACCATCCTCGATCGCGGCACCGTGAAATACACCGGCACCATGCGCGGCCTCATCGTCGGCGAAAGCGGCGACATCGGCTACGCCCTCACCCTCGCGAACGAGCACCAGGGCCTCATCGCCGCACTCACGCCGCTCTCCGGCATGAAGAGCGTGCAGCAGCCCACCCTCGGCGAGCCGCGCTACACACTCGCCTTCGACCGCGCCACTCTCGCCCCGCACACGATCCTCCAAACCGCCCTCGCCACCGGCGCAGAGATTACCGCCTTCCAAGAAGACGTGCGCCACCTGAACCAAGCCTTTATGGACCTCACCGAGCCTGGGGTGCGGTCGTAGCCACTATGGACACAATAGACGACATGGACTCTATGGACACGCCGCCCCGCTGCGTCCATGCCGTCCATCCAGTCCATACTGTCCACCTTCTCTTTCCATAAAAATGCGCGCACTCTTCGCACTCTTCATCCGCTCCATCCGCGAGGATACCCGCGCCAAGCTCCCCGTCTTCCTCCGCGTCGCACTCATCGGCATCATCCTCCTCATCATCTGGAGCAGCCACCGCAACTTCACCCAAAGCAGCGCCCCCGGCCTCGCCTTCTTCACCGCAGTGATGATGCTCAATCTCGGCTTCATCGCCCTCGCCGCCCTCAGCCTCTTCCCCTCCGCCATCACCGAGGAGAAAGAAGACGAGACCCTCCCCCTCCTCCGCATGACGAACCTCAATCCCCTCTCCATCCTCCTCGGCAAAAGCACCGCCCGACTCCTCTCCGCCCTGCTCCTCCTCGCCGTGCAAATCCCCTTCACCCTCCTCGCCATCACCCTTGGCGGCATCAGCTTTGGCCAGATCCTCATCGGCTACGCCATCCTCGCCGCCACCACCTTCTTCCTCTGCAACCTCGCCCTCCTCGCCTCCGTCATCAGCCGCACCACCCTACGCGCCTCCATCCTCGTCGGCGTCACCGGCGTAGCCCTCTACATCGTCCTCCCCGCCTTCGCCTCCGCGAACAGTTTCGGTCGTATGTTTGGCAGGGGAAATACCACGCCCGCTTGGACAGAGAGCCTCAGCACCTTCATCCTCCGAGCCAACCCCGCGTATGCCACCGCCACGCTCATGGGCCCCCTTGGCAGCTTCAGCGTTCTGAGCGTTTTCGGCCTCCCGAGCATCGCCTTCGCCCTCATCGCCGGAGCCCTCTGCTTCCTCCTCGCATGGCTCCTCTTCGACCGCTTCTGCTCCGGCACCGAGGCCACCCTCGGGCGGCGGAAAAAAGCCACGCGCCGCGCCAGCGCCCGCCCCCAGAACGGTCGCGTCTGGCAACGCTGGCCCATCGTCTGGAAAGAAATGCACCACACCATCGGCGGACGCCGAGGCTTCTGGAAACGCCTCGCCCTCGCCGCCGCCATCTACCTCGGAGTCTTCCTCTTCGTCAGCACCCTGCACATCAGTGCGAAGAAAGATTATTGGCAAATCGCCAGCAGCATCACCCTCTTCATCATCGTCTGGGTCATCGCCATCGAGATCGCCCTCGCCGCCGCCCGCCTCTTTGGCGCAGAGCGCGAACAGCAAACCCTTTCCAGCCTCATCACCCTCCCCTGGAGCATCGGGCGCATCGTCTGCCAAAAAATCCTCGGCACCCTCCCCGCCCTCGCCCCCTGGCTCCTCCTCGGCCTCCTCGCCTGCATCCCCTTCCGAAAAGACATCTGGCAAGAGATCCTCCGGCTGATCGACCAGAGTAACTGGGAATACTTCCGCCACACCCTCCCCACCCTCACCTACCTCACCAGCCAGTCCCTCCTCTTCCTCACCACCATCGTCTGGCTCTCCCTCCGCATCCGCCGAGGTGCCATCCCCGCCGCCATCGTCATTTACGTCCTCTGGAACATCGTCTTCGCCATGTTTATAAATGAAATACGAAGCGTGAACGAAACCAGCGGCCTTTACTCTGGCATTCTCCTCACCCTCCTCACCCTCGCCTACCTCGCCAAGAGCATCCACCACCGCATCCAAACCGCCGCCGCCGAAGCCTGAGCCCCATCTCCAAGAAACAGGAGCGGCTTGTATGGCCGGAGCGCGCGCGTCCCGCGTGCTGCG
>JAYVQK010000084.1:0-9416 GCA_043757005.1 Verrucomicrobiaceae bacterium | reverse complement strand
CGGGGATGGTGGCAGAGTTATTCTTGGCGGCGCTCGCGGCGTTTGTTTGGGCGAAGACGGGCGACGGGCTGCTGCATGGGTTGGCGTATAATGTGATGTTCGTCGCGTCGGTCTCTACGGTGCTTTTTAATATCAACCCGCTTCTACGCTTCGACGGCTACTACATCCTCTCCGACTTGCTCGAAATCCCGAATTTGCAGACCCGCTCGACGAAGCAGCTCACGCATCTCGCAGAGCGATACGCCTTCGGCATCGTGAAGTCGCAGAGCATGGCCAATAGCCGCCGAGAGGCGCTCTGGCTGGCGTTCTACGGCGTAGCGAGCAAGGTCTATCGGCTGTTCGTGACGTGGGCGATTCTGCTCTTCATCGCCGGGCAATTCCTCCTGCTCGGCGTGCTCCTCGCAGCGGTCGGCGTGGTCGCGTGGCTGCTCGCGCCGATCTTCCAACTCGTGCGCTATCTCGCCACCAGCCCGCGTCTCGGCAGACAGCGGCGGCGCGCAGTCTTGGTGAGTGTGGGGGTGCTGGGCGGACTGCTGGGGCTGCTCTTTTTTGCGCCGTCGGCGAATCATTTCCGCGCGCCGGGAATCCTCGAAGCCGCCGAACATACGACGGTGAGCACGCAGACGAGCGGGCTGCTCGTGGAGCTACTGGCGGAGGCCGGGAGTGATGTGGTGAAAGATCAGCCACTGCTGCGAATGGAGAACTCTGAGCTGGATTGGCAATGGATCGCGGCGAAGGCGCAGCTCGCAGAATCGCGCGCGATGCGGGAGCGAGCCTTGCAGGAAAGCGCGGCGGACTTAGAGCCGATTGATAGCCGTATGGCGGCGGTGGAGCAGCAGCTTGCGCGGCTACAGGAAGAGCTGGAGTCTTTGATCGTCCGCGCGCCGCACGCGGGACGCTGGATCGCGCCGGAGCTGGCGTCTTACCGGGGGACTTCGCTGCCGCGCGGGATGGAGCTGGGGATGCTAGTGAATCCGCAGAGCTACCGCTTTTCCGCCGTAGTCTCGCAAGAGGATGCGGCGCGGCTTTTCGACACGAAAATACATCGCGCGGAGGTGCGCTTGCACGGACAGGCGGGCGCTTCGCTCGTGGTCACGGAGCAGCAAATCATCCCGGCGGAGCAGCGGCGTCTACCCTCTGCGGCGCTTGGCTGGCTGGCGGGCGGCGAGGTGGCTGTGGCGCAAGACGAGAGCGGGGTGAAGGCGCGGGAGACATTCTTTGAAGTGCGCGCGACGGTGCAGACGCCGAGCGGCGTCGTGCCGATGCACGGGCTCTCGGGGGCGATCCGATTTGAGCTATCGTCCGAGCCGCTGGGCATGCAGTGGCTGCGCAAGCTCCAGCAATTACTGCAAAAGCGATTCGGCGTATGAGGGCGGCGGAATGGGAACATCACCTTTGCGATGTCGCCGCGCTGGAGAAAATACCGGCGGGGCTGGATGCGTTGGCAAATGGCGTGGCGGGATTTGCGAAGCGGCTGCGTGCGGGGCGTGTCGTGCGGCGCAGTATGTCCGAGGTGGAGGCGCTGTCTGCGAAGTATAGCACGATGACGGATGACGCTCTGCGCGCTGGGCTGGCAGAGCTGCGCACGCATTTCCGCCGTTACCCCGATGATGCGGACTCGCACGAAGCGGAGGCGCTGGCGGCGGTGCGCGAGGCATCGGCACGCACGCTGGGGATGCGGCCTTTTCCCGTGCAGATCCAGGGCGCGCTGGCGTTGAGGCGGGGCTTCCTCGCGGAGATGGCGACGGGGGAGGGAAAGTCGCTCACGGCTGCGCTGGCAGCGATCCTCGCGGGGTGGACGGGGCGACCCTGCCACGTCATCACGGTGAACGACTACCTCGCCGAGCGCGACCCCGAGCGGCTGCGCGCGCTGTATGAATTTTGCGGCGTGCGCGCGGGCTGCGTGACGGGGCCGATGCAAGCACCAGAGCGGGCGCGCGGTCACGCGGCAGATGTGACTTATACGACGAGCAAGGAAGTCGTGGCAGACTTCCTTCGCGACCGCTTGTGCCTCGGCACACGGCAACGCGCGGCGCAGTGGCGGGTGCGGCTATTATGGCAACCGACAGATCCGGCGCGCAGTGGGGTGGTGATGCGCGGGCTGCACACGGCCATCGTGGATGAGGCGGACAGCGTGCTCATTGATGAAGCAGTGACGCCGTTCATCATCGCGGGTGAGCAGGCAGGAGATCGTTCCAGCGAGGCGTTCCCGCGTGCTTGGAAAATGGCGGCAGCGATGGAGCCTGCGGTGGACTATCGTAGCGAAGAACGCTTCCACGAAATCGAGCTACTGCCCGCCGGACTGCGGCGTGTGGAGGCTCTGTGCGAGCGGATGCCCGCGCCGTGGCATACGGCGGGGCGTTGCCGCGAGCTGGTGCAACAGGGGTTGATGGCGCGGGAGTTTTACCATCGAGATAAGCAATATGTGGTGAAGGACGGCGAGGTGGTTATCGTGGACGAATTCACCGGGCGTCTCGCGGTGAAGCGGAAGTGGCGGCACGGCCTGCATCAAGCCGTAGAGGCGAAGGAAGGCGTGGAGATTTCCGCGCTGGATGAGACACTGGCGCGGCTGAGTTTCCAGCGATTCTACCGGCTCTTCCGCCACCTCTCGGGGATGACTGGCACAGCGCGCGAGGCGACTGCGGAGTTCTGGCAAATCTACCGACTACCCGTGATGACGATCCCCACGAATCGCCCCACTCAGCGCAGCGAAATGCCGGATCGTATTTTCCAAAACGAAAGCGCCAAGAGCACTGCGACCGTGGAGGAAGTCGCGCGCATCCACGCCACCGGGCGGCCCATCCTCGTGGGCACGCGGAGCGTCGCCGCGAGCGAGGCACTCGCCGCTGCGCTGCGCGCGAAGGGCATTACGTGCGAGTTGCTGAACGCGACTCGCGAACGGGAAGAAGCGCAGATCATCGCGCAAGCCGGGCAGCGCGGGCGCATCACCATCGCTACGAATATGGCGGGGCGCGGCACGGACATCTTGCTCGGCCCCGGCGTGGCGGAGCTGGGCGGGCTGCACGTCCTCGCCACCGAGCGGCACGAATCGCGGCGGATAGATCGCCAGCTCTTTGGCCGTGCCGGGCGGCAGGGCGATCTCGGCAGCGCGCAGGCATTCATCAGCGCGGAGGATGAGCTGTTTCGCCGCTTCATCCCCACAGTCGTGCGGCGGCGACTCGGCATGTCGGAAAAGCTCGTGACTCTCGCCTGCACGATGTCGCAGCGCATCGCGCAACGCACCGCCTTCCAGCAACGGCGCAGCGTGATGGAGCACGATACATGGCTAGAACAAGCACTGGCCTTTGCAGGAAACGGTGGCGCTTGAATCAACACAGTCTGGCGCACTGGCACGCCGCTCGCTTAATCTGCGCAACAGCCCAAATGACAGTCGCCGTCTGCATCACCACGCGAAATCGCCGCGTGGAGCTAGAGCGCACGCTTGCCCAACTCGCGCGCCTCGTTCCTGCGCCCGATGAAATTTTCATCGTCGCCGACGGCTGCACGGATGGCACGGCGGCCCTCGTGCGCGCCGCTTGCCCGCAAGCGCGGCTGATCGAGCACGCGACGGGCACAGGCTCCGTGGCTTCGCGCGATGAAATGGCGCGCGCCACTGCCTGCGATATTTTGCTGAGTCTCGACGACGACAGCTACCCCATCGAGCTGGACGCCATCGCGCAGATCGGCGCGCTCTTTGAAAAGAGTGATCGGCTGGCAGTAGCAGAGTTCCCACAGCGCACCGACGAGCGCCCGCAATCGCTTTGCCAGACAGACTTCGGCCCCGCGCAGTTCGTCGGCTTTTATGCGAATAGCGGCGCGGCAATCCGACGCTCGGCGTTCGTGGAAGTGGGCGGATATTTCTCGCCGTTCTTCCACATGTATGAGGAGCCGGACTTCGCGCTGCGCTGTGTGGCGGCGGGCTGGCAGGTGCGGCGGGAATTGTGCGTGACGATCCGACATCACTGGACGGCGGCGGAACGGAGTGAGCAGCGCAACCACCACCGCCACGCGCGCAACGAGCTGTGGAGCGCGCTCCTGCGCTGCCCGCTACCGTGGCTCGCCCTGGTCGCGCCATTCCGCATCGCTCGCCAATTTTACTACGCCACCACGCGTGGCCTCGATTGGGTGCGGCACGAACCCGTGTGGTGGTGGCAATGCCTGCGCGGGCTCGGGCCATGTGTGAAACATCGCGCCCCACTGCCGTGGTGCACTTACCGAGCATGGATGCAGCTCATCCGCACGCCGCACGACGATGCGGCAAAGTGGGCTCGCGACTTCCATCAACCACCACCCCTCAAAAATCAGCCGTGACGATCAGCCTCTCCGCCACAAATCCCTGCCACCTTTGGCCACTTGCCCGCGCACTCGCTGCCGAGGGCGCGCTTGGGCATTACTACTCCGGCTACCCCGCGTGGAAGCTCGGCGACACCGCCCCCGCGCAACTGCGCTGCCACAGCCTCCGCACCAACATCGTCTATGGCCTGCTGAAGTATGCGCCCGAGCAGCTTCGACCTTCTTCGCGACGGCTTTTCGTTTGGCAAGATCACGGCTTTGACCGCTGGGTTGGGCGGCACTTGGAGCCGTGCGATTTCATCCACGCGATGCCTGGGCAAGCACTGCATACCTTCCGCGCTGCGCGTAAAAGGGGCATCCGCACCGTGCTCAATCACGCTACTGGCCCCGTGCGCGCGTGGGTCGAGATCATGCGTCCGGAATACGACCGCGTGGGCCTACGGATGGAAGACCTATGCCCCTACGACACCGCATATTTCCAACGCGAAGACGAGGAGTATGCTCTCGCGGATTTCCACTGCACCGCCAGCACCGTCGTGCGCGATCAACTCCTCGCCAGCGGCATCCCGAGCGACCGCGTGTGGGTCGTGCCCTACGGGGCAGACACGGGCGCGCCCGTCTTTGTGCGTGCAGAAAAGTGCGAGCCACCGCGCGATTTCCGCATCCTCTTCGTCGGCCAAATCGGCCTGCGCAAAGGCTTGCAGACGTTCCTCGATGCGCTCGCGCTCGCCCAGCGCGCGGACTGGCGGGTGGACTTCATCGGCGCACGACTCCGCGAGAGCGCGACCGACTTCGCCGCATACAAAGGAGCGACGCCACTGCACTTCCACGGCGCGCTACCACAGCAGCAAGTCGCCCAGCGGATGCGAGAGAGCAGCGTGCTCGTGCTCCCGTCGCTGGAGGAGGGCTTCGGCCTCGTCGTCCCGCAGGCGCTAAACTGCGGGCTCCCGTGCGTGGTGAGCGACCGCACTGGCGGCAAGGATCTCGTGCGGCATCGCGACAATGGCAGCATCTTCCCCACCCGCGACGCCCACGCGCTCGCCGCCGAGCTCACATGGTGGGCGGGGCATCCCGCCCGCACCACGGACAACTTCACATGGGCACCCGCCGCGCGCACACTGCTCGCGCAAAGCCAAGCCGCTGCCCGATGAATTTCTTCAAACGTCCAGACCGATCCCAGCAATCCGTCGTGCTCGCCTCGCGCCCGCGCTATGGTGGCACTGCGCCCGCAAGCGAGGCCGACAGCTACCAGCCGTGGCCCCGCATGGATGCTACGTTTGCAGCCGTCCTTGGCTTTATCATCACCGGCTTTCTCATCTCCAGCGGCACCGCAAAGCTACCGAGCGAAATGGCCCGCATCGCCGCCTACGGAGTCGGCATCACGCTCTTCGCCAGCTTCGCGCTGGAGCTGCGCAGCGGGATCAAAAATCTCATCCGCGCCGACCTCATTGGCATCCTCGCGTTCTACTACCTCACGCTTTACGAGTTCCTCTTTCCACAGCCATTTTTCGACAAACAGATGCGCTTCATGGGCCTCACCGAGCAGGCGCTCTACGCGGTGATTATAGGCATCGGAGCCATTATGATCGGGCGGCATCTCGCTCCGCGAGGAAAGCAACCCTTCGAGGTAATCATGACGCGCCCCGTGCCCGCGCGCTGGATCATCGCGCTCTTCTGGGCGTCCATGTTTATCGGCTACTTTCATATGCTACTCGCGGAGAGTTTCGACGTTTTCAAAATGGTCGAAGACATGATGAAGCCACGCTTTAACCAGCCGTGGGGACGCGGGAGATATGGCGACTGGAAGGCGCTCCTCAACGAACTCGCGCTCGTCCTTTACTTCATCCCGCCGCTCATGGGCCTCATGCTTGCACGCATCGAGCGATACTCGGCGATGCAGATTGCCACAGCTCTCGGCGGCTTTGCGTTCACACTTTTCTACGGCTTTGTCGGCGGCACACGTAGCCTCTTCGGCGCGTATCTCGTCACCTTTATGATCTCCTTTGCCTTTGCCTGCCCGGTGCAAAAGCGAAAACAAACCGTGCTCATCTTCACCCTCTGCGCGGCAGCGATGGCGGTCTCTACGAAAGCCATGCTGGAGATGCGCAGCGTCGGCTTCTCAAATTGGATGCAGGGCAAATACAAAGTCTATGTGAACCGCCAAACAGAGTCCGTTTTCGTGGACGACAACTTGCTCTCGATCACAAAAATCGTCGGCTTTTTTCCCGAGCAAAATGGAGGCCGCTACCTCGGCTTCGAGATTCCCTATTTGGCCCTCGTCCGCCCCATCCCGCGCGCCATCTGGCCGAGCAAACCGATTGGGCTTTCGGTGAATCTGGAGCAGAGCCTCTTTGGCCTGAAAGGGCTCACCATCTCCTGCACTTTCGTCGGCGAAGGCTATATGTCCGGCGGGCTCATGGCCGTGCTCGCGCAAGGCATCGTGCTCGGCCTGCTGGCAGGTTGGTGGAGTCGTCTCGCATCCGCGCACAATTCCGAACTCGGCATCCTCATTTACTCCTCCGGCTTCTTCGCCGTCGTCATCACCATGCGCTCCACCTTCGCCCTCACCACCGCGCTGCTCACACCTGCGGCGGGCATCGTCGTCGGGCATTTTTTACTCAAGGGCGCACGCAAAGTTTTGGCTCGTCGCCCCCCGCCGCGCCCGCCATTTCGCCGTCCTCCTACCCCCGCATAGCCTGTGAATAAGCCTATCCGCGTCACATTCGTGAGCGTTCTCCCATCGCCTTATCAGCGCAATTTTTTCGCGGCGCTGGCTGTGCGGCCCGAGTTGGCGTTACGCGTTTTTTATATGGAACGCGACGCGCCGGATTCGCCGTGGCCACAAAGACCGCTCGCGGAATATGAGAGCTACTTGCCGGGATTCTGGTTTCCGTTTCGCCACGCCCGCATCCATGTAAATCGCGGACTCCCCTCCCCTCGCGACTACGATGTGATCGTGTGCAATACGCTCATGTCGCTCACCGGCCAGTGGCTCATGCGGGCGAAATTGCGTGGAGCGCGCTGGATGTTTTGGGGAGAAAAGCTCGGCTCTCGTTCGCGCAAGCACGACCTCCTCACGGCACCACTGCGCCGCGCGGCTGGCATCGCCGCCATCGGCTCGTGGGCGGAGCGCGATTACGCCGCGCGATTTCCCGGCGTGCCCGTCTTTAATATCCCCTACCACTGCGACCTCGGCCCATTCCTCGACGCACCGCGCACGCCACGCGAGCCAGGCACGATTACGTTTCTCTTCTGCGGGCAAATGATCGCGCGCAAAGGCTTGGATCATCTACTCGCGGCCTTCGCCACGCTACCGGAGAGCGCCCGCCTCCTGCTCGTAGGCCGTGAAGCCGAGCTGCCGCAAATGCTCACCGCACTATCCAGCACCGTGCGCGCGCGCATCCGCTACGCAGGCTTTCAGGCTCCTGAAGCGCTGCCGGGATTTTTCGCGCAGGCCGATGTCTTCGTGCTGCCGAGCCATTACGACGGCTGGGGCGTGGTGCTCAATCAAGCCCTCGGCGCAGGCCTGCCGGTGCTGTGCTCCGACCAAGTCGGCGCGGGCTACGACCTCGTCTCGCCGGAGAATGGCTTCACCTTCCGCGCCGACGATAGCCAAGATCTCGCCGCGAAAATGCGCCACTTCATCGCCACGCCCACGCTCACTCAGACACTCGGAGCAGCCTCGCGCGCTCGCGCCGCCGAGTGGCTCCCAGCCTGCGGGGCCGAGCGATGGGTGCGTGCGCTACAGACTATTTTGAAATGAGAAACGGAACACAACTTCGCGAAGCAGCGTGCAGCGGTAGTGGGACAGGTGCCCTCGCCTGTCGTGGTGGGATGGGCGCCCCGCCCGTCCATCGCGTCGCTCTGGACAGGCGAGGGCGCCTGTCCCACCACGACAGGCGGGGCACCTGTCCCACGCCGCGCAACTCCGCTGATGCACGCGTGCGAGCTTCCAGAGCGAGACTGACTTTATGAAACTTCTCCTCGTCAGCAGCAGCAGTGGCTCCCGTGGGGGCGGCGAACTTTACCTCCTCTACCTCGGGCGGGCGATGGCGGCGCGCGGGCACAGCGTCACGCTCTGGTGCTCTACACATCCGCGCATGGATGAGCTGTGCGCGCTCTTCGCGCCCATCGGCGCAGTCGTGCGCGCGGACTACACGAATATGTATGACCGCCGCCTGCGCAGCATCGCGAGCTACCTCGATAGCGCGAGCGCGCGGGCGGCAGCAGCGTCCTTTCGCGCGCTCGCGCCGGACTTCATCCATTTAAATAAACAGAACCTCGAAGACGCGCTCGATCTCCAGCGCGCAGTCGTCCTCAGCGGCGTGCCGAGTCTCGCGACTATCCACATCACGCAGAGTGCCGCGTATCTCCGCGCAAAGACGGCGGGCCTCCGCGACTGGATCTCGCGCCGCGCGCTAAACGCCTACCCCGGCGCGCTCGTCGCCGTGCTGGAGCAGCGCGCGCGCGACCTCCGCGATTTCCTCGGCGACCAACCACGCATCCGCGCCGTCGCAAATGGCGTGGAGCTTTACGACCTCCGCGAGCGCGACGCGATCCGCACCGCCAAACGCGCCGAGCTGGGCATCGCACCGGGCACGCTGTTGCTCGCCGCCGTGGGGCGGATGGTGCCGCAAAAGCGCCCGCTCGTTTTCCTCGAAACTGCCGCACGCATCCACGCCCGCGTGCCGCACACGAGCTTCATCTGGGTGGGCGACGGGCCACTCGCGTTGGAGTGGGATGCGTGGGTGACACAGCGCGGGCTGGGCGCGATCATCCAGCGCATCGGCTGGCAGAAAAACGTGCGCGACTTCCTATTCGCAGCCGACTCTTTCCTCCACACCGCCGAGTTTGAGGGGCTACCGCTCGCCATCCTCGAAGCCCTCAGCGCCCAGCTCCCCTGCGCGATCACGCCCAATCTGCTCGCTGAAATGCCCTTCCTCGACGCGACCAATTCCATCTCCATCGGTAACGACGGCACATGGGCAGAAGTCCTCAACGATCCCGCCCGCCTCGCCGCCCTCGGCGCGAATGCACGCGCGCTGGCCGAACGAGAGTTTTCCTTCGACATCATGGCCGCACGCTACGAGGCGCTTTACCACGCATGAAAGAAACACATCGGC
>JAYVQK010000083.1:0-9418 GCA_043757005.1 Verrucomicrobiaceae bacterium | reverse complement strand
AGACACGCACGTTTGAGGGGCGTGTGGCGCAAGCCGTGCGGGTTCAAGTCCCGCCCCGAGCACTCCCCAGATTAGAGAAGGATTGGTAGATTTACGCGGGCTCTATCACATTGAAAATCGTATGAGCCTTTGCCAGAAACCCAGAAATATGGAATGCTCGCCGCACGTATGAAAACGACACTCGAAATCCCGGACGACATCTACCGGCAGGCAAAAATCCGCGCCGCGCATGACAACCGGAAGATGAAAGATCTCGTGAGCGAGGGCCTACGCCTCGTGCTCGGCCTTTCCCAGCCAGCAGCGCGCTCTGCGCGCCGGATGAGCAAAGCGCCCGTGACGATCCGCAAAGGTAACGAAATCCCCATGCTCTCAAATGAAGACATGGCCGCTCTGCTGGAAGAGCAGGGAGAACGGTTGCCGTGAAGTTCCTCGCGGATGTGAACGTGATTTTCCCCTTACTCTTGAGCCGCCACGGTCATCGTGTGGCGGCGCTGGAGTGGTGGGACTCGGCGGCCCTCGGTGAAGTGGTGCTCTGCCGCCTCACCCGCCTCGGCACCCTACGTTTGCTTTGCAATACGAAGGTGATGGGCCCGGATACGCTGCCCCCCTCCTCCGCCCTCGCCGCGCTGGAAATACTGGAAGCTGATGGACGAGTCGTGCTGCTCCACGAGCCAGATGGACTCGACGTGATGCTGAAAGCCCTCGCTGCCCCCTGCGCGACGACGCCGAATCTGTGGACAGACGCTTACCTCACCGCCTTCGCCGTTTTAGCGCAGCTACGGCTCGTGTCGTTTGACCGTGGTTTTCAAAAGTTCACCGGGCTGGATTTCCAACTCCTCTCGAATTCCTGATCGTATGACCGCCTCATTATTGGGAAGATCGTCGCGCTCCAGTAGCGGTGCGTTTGGCCCATGAATCTCGCTGGTTTCCAATCTGCAAAACTCGCTCGCATCGAGGCTCTCGGCCTGCGGGAGGAGGATTTTGCGGAGAGCTTTTGTAGGAGTAGCGGGCCGGGGGGGCAAAATGTGAACAAGGTCGCCACCGCTGCGACGGTGAAACACGTGCCTACGGGCCGCGCGACGACGGCGCAGGACACACGCTCGCAATCCATGAATCGCCAGCTCGCTTGGCAGCGGTTGCTGGATGCCTTTGAGCAAGCGGCACTGGATGAAGTGGCGGCAAAAAAACATGAGCGCGAAAAGAAGCGCCGCCAAAACGCCAAGCGCCCGTGGGGAGTGAAGCAACGGATGCTGGATGGGAAAAAGAAGCGCGGCGCGGTGAAGAAGATGCGGGCGCGCGAGTGGTAGCGTTTTGTGGGAAGGGGCGACTACCCTGGAATAAAGCCGAGGGCGAGTGCGGGGTAGCGCACGTCGCTCGGCTTTATTCAGCGTCTCCCTAGCTGGATTCTCCCCCGCCGCAACAGTTCACAAAAAAAGCACCACGACATTTCGCCTTTTTATATCCTCGCGATGTTCGCTTCGGTGGTGCGCATTTTTGCCGCCACCATAGCATCCGGCTAAGACGAGCGCGAAGGCGCGTTGAGCATAGCCCAGCGCTTTAGTGCTCGGAGTTCGGAGTTAAGAGTTAAGAGTTCAGCCCGCCGCAGGCGCTGAGATTCCCGCGAGAGGCGCAGGCCCTGCGGGCGGCTTAACTCTTAACTCTTAACTCTTAACTCTTAACTCCGAACTCTTAACTCTTAACTCCGAACGCTCCGCCTGACCCTACATAAAATCCCGCGCGTCTTAATTGCCTTCGCCGCCGCCGTAGCCGAGGACTTCCACGGTGATGATGGAGGCGGGGTCTTCGGCTTTTTTGATCTGTTCTTCGTTGGGCTTGTTGCCGGCGGGGTTTGCGGTGGGGGCGTTGCTGCTGGTATTCGGCGGGGCGGGCGGGGCGGCGCTGATGCTGGGGGCGGCGGGGGTGGCTCCGGCGGGGGTGCCCGCGCTGCTGCCGGTGACTTGGATGTTTTCGGCGTTGAGCACGGTGGTGGCAGCGATGCTGAGATTGCCCGCCGAGCGGATGCCGGCGTCGCCCGCATCAATCGCTCCCCCGGGCGCGATGAGGTCCACATCGCCGGGCATGACTCCGGCGACGGTGGCGAGCACGCCGATGCCGCCGCCAGTGGCGAGTCCGGCGAGGTCGTTCTTTAAGTCGGCGCTCTGTGGGTCAATGGAGACGCGGGTGGGCGGGGCGGAGGCGACAGTTTTCGAGGAGGTGCCGGCGGCGATGTCGCCGGTGCTGGACCAGATGATTTCGTTGCCGCCGCGCAGGGTGAAGATGCGCGAGGTGCCGAGGGTGACGCTGTCGTGGGCAAACATTTGGATGTTGCCGCCGCCCTCGGTGAGGATGCCTTGGTCGAGCGATTGGCTGGTGACATCGAAGCCGACGACAATCTTCCCACCGGGCGCAAAGATGCTGATGTCGCCGCCCGCAGCCGTCTTGATCTGCCGTGCGGTGAGCGCGATGTCGCCGCGCCAAGCGGCACCGGGGAAGAGTGTCTCGATGGCTGCAAAGCCGCCGTCGTAATTCCCAAAGCCGGAGCTGGCGGAATCATTGTGGTCGCGCCCAGCGTCGCGGAGCATGAGGAAGAAAATTTGCAGTGCGGCGAGCTGCTGCTGCGGGGCGGGCAGTTTTTCAAATTCGCCCTTGCCGCCAATGCCACCGATGATTTCCAAGAGTTCGCTGGCGTAGCGTTGCGCAGCAGGGCCGGAGAGGATGCTGGCGATGTAAGATTTGAAATTCATCGCGCCCGTGCCGAGTCCTGTGGCTGGGCCGACGCCCGCGCCGACGACGAGGTCGGCACCGGTAAATGGGAGATTGGGATTGCGCGCGTTGCCGATGCTGACGAGGCCGAGGCCGGTGCGGTCGGCGTTGCTTTTGCCAATGCCGAGATCGAGATTCCGCCCGGCGAGCACCTCCAGCGTGCCGGGGCCGGAAATCTGCAAATCGCCCGCGAGCGGTGCGCTGCCGGTGGGGACGGCGTTGCCCGCTGCGGCGGCCTGCACGCGGCGAGTGCTGTTCGCATTATAGGCGACGATGTCGCGCCCGGCGGCGATGATGCTGATGTCGTCGTCGGCGAGATTTTGGATATAAAGGCCGACATCGCTGATGTCGTGCCCGGCATAAATGTTCGCGGCTTTCGGCGAGAAGACCGTGAGACTCTGGATGTCGCCCGAGCCTGCATAGATGCGGAGCGGCGTGGCATCGCCCGTGTGGAGGAGGCCGGGTGCGTGGAGGGATTGCTTCGTGTCGAGCGCGTTGGTGAGCGCGCCGTTTTCGGTAAAGAGCGCGTTGAAGGAATTGTAGAAATTTGCGCCCGTGGTGACGGCGCTCGTGCCCTGCGGGATGGTGGAGAGGTAGCCGAGCGGCGTGGCGGTGCCGGGCACGGCGGTGGGCGCGGCGTCGGAGAGATTCACGCTGCCGACGACCCAGACATTGGTGGGCACGCCATTGAGGTTGTCGCGCCCGGCGATGTTGAGGCCATTCACTGCACCGCTGGCGACGAGTTCCACATTGCCCGTGGGCGATGGCGTGAGCACGAGTTTGCCGACCACATTCACATCCCCAGCAAACGCCGTGGCGCGCAGCGTGGCGGGCATGATGGTGAAGGCGCTCGTGAATGGCGTGACGCTGTTCTCATTTAGCAAGAGCCAGGGCTGGTAGTTGCCAGTGGAGAATGCGGAGGAGGATGCGCCATACAGCATATGCGCTCGATACCACGAGAGCAGCAGCGGCTCGGCTTCTGCAACGGAGTCGCCCGCCGGTGAAGACGCCAAACGCAGCGTCACGCTACCGCCGAGCGATGCGATGGAGACGGCGGAGTCGGTGCTGTAGGTGGAGAAATACGATTTGTAGCGGATGGAATTGTAGTAGCCCGCTGGCAGGAGAAAGGGGTTTGCCACGGGGCCGAGCAGCACGTTGCCGCGCGCGGAAATATCGAAGCTGCTCTTGCCGACAAAGAGTGCGGTGGGCAGCCAGTTTTGCTCCGGCGTGACGGTGGCAGGTGTCGTGATGATGCCGAAGCTCGGGGTGCGCGTGCTATTCGTGGTGATCTCGCCGCCCGCGCTGATTGAGCCTACGCCGCGCTCCACGTAATAGACGCCGCCGTCCACATTTCGCCCGGCGCGGAGGGTGAGGTCGCCGCCGCCAAGCTCGACGAGATTCGCGGCGTTGGGCGTGCCTTTCGACATCCGCGCGTTCGTGGGAATGACGGCGTCCACATTGGCCACATCGCGGCCAGCGCGGAGTGCGACATCGCCGCCACCGAGCGCGCCGACGCCTTCAAAGAAGTTCGAGAAGTCCACCCACCACGTCGTGGAGTCCACGCTGCCCGCGACGAGCCCGGTGGCGAAGTCGCCGGTGAGTGCATCCACGTATCCACGGCGATAGAGCCAATTTGTGGGAAGTTGTTTCGTAGAATCGGCGATGGTCGCGCTGCCGATCTTCGTATTGTGGAGGATGTCGTTCTGCGCGGTGATGCTGATGTTTCCTCCCGCGAGCGTGTATTGCGCCGGATAAATCGCGGGCCGTCCATCAACGCCGAGATTGCTACCGACTTGGGTGCCTTGTCCGCCGCTGATGAGCGGATTCGGCACGTCGAACGCGCCGCCATTTGGCAGCGTGCTGGGCGTGAGCACTTGCGTGCCGACGGTGAAGATGGAGGCGAATTGATTGCGAAGCTGCACGTCGCGCCCCGCCGCAATCTCGATGTCGCCGGAGCCCGTGCGGATGACTTGGTAGGCTTTGCTATTGGCGATGGCGTTCGCCGTGGTGGCGGCGGAGGTGCCGGAGTTTGAGCCGGGTGTGATGAAGACGCCGCTGCCGCCATTTTTGCCGAGGAGAATGGAGCCGCTATCCACTGCGAGCGAGGCGAGCGAGCGGAGTTGCGCGCTATCCGCCGCGCTAGTGTCAGAGCCAGCGGTGAGGCGGAGCGTCCAAGACTGCGCGTTCACGGGCAGCGATGAATTTTGCGCCAGCAAAACGGAATTCCACGCAGCAGTCTGGAAGCCGTCGCTGATCGTGTTGAAGAGCGTGATATTCCCAGCGGCGCGCAGGGTGAGCACGCCGGGGGCCTGCTTCGCGCCGAAGCGGAAGGCGGCGAGATTCCAGTCGCTCGCATACGTGGAGGACGTGGTGCCGAGCGTGAGATTGCCAGTGGTGTTCACGAGCTCCGCGCCGGGGCGGAGGGTGAGTGTGGAGGCGAGCGCGCCATTGCCGCCGAGCACGCGGGCGAGCATCCCCGCAGAGCCCGCGCCGAGGAAGGTGTTACCGTTGGCCAACACGCTGCCTTGCACATTCATCGCGGCGGTCATCGTGCCGCCGAGGGCGTTGATCGTGCCGCTATTCGTGATCGCGCCGCCTGAGCTGCTGAGATCGAAGATGCGGTATCCTTCCACGATGATGCTCGATGCACCCACGATGCTCCCGCCGATGCTGGCGACGGCGAGGTCGGTAGCGGTGGAATTTTGCGGCGCGCGGAGGTGGAGCGTGCCCGTGAAGTCGCCATACGCCGCGCTATCCGCCCTGGCGCTGGCGACGCTGAGATCCATGCTGGAGCCGCTCTGGATGTCCACGACGCCGGAGCTGAGTCCGCGCGTCTCCAGCAGGATGGAGCCGCCTTTTCCAGCAGCACTGAAGTCCTGCGCGGCGACCGTGAGTGTGCCTGCGAGGGTGACGCCACTGCCGCCGATGAGCGCGATGCTGCCGCCGATTTTGCCGGAGGCATCAATCGCTCCAGTGCCTGCGATGGTGATGCTACCGGTGTCCGTCGAGAGGCGGAAGTGGGTCGCGCGCACCGTGTCATCCACGAGCACGCTGCCCGTGCGGATGCGGATATTCTGCGACTCGTTAAAGCCGCCACTTGCGAGCGCGGATTCGAGATCCGCGAAGCTATCGAGCATCCCAGAATCAAGTATGAATGAGCCTCCGCGCCCGCCAGCGACGGCTTTGCCGACAAATTCACCCGCGCTGCTGAATGAACCTTTGGGCGCGTGGATGGTGAGGCTACCTGCATCCGCGCCGCCGAAAGCGGAGACACTGATGACGCTGCCGGACTGGATATTCACGGAACCATTTTCCGCCACGAAGCGCACTTCGCCGCCGCTGGTGTATCGAGTGATGTCGTAGAAAGATTGTTGCGCGCCGTTGAGATTCACACGCCCCGAGATCGTCACATCGCCAGTCGTGGCGCGGACGGTGAGCAAGCCGCTGGGAAGCGTGATATTGCTCGCAACAAAAACGCTCGTCCCTTCCAGCGCGAAGCTCGCTCCGAGGCCGCCGCTGACGGCGCGGCTTCCGCTATTCTCCAGTCGGAGTTCGCCACCCGCCTTGATGCTCTGCACTGCGGAACGTGTGGCGGTGAGCACGGGGGTGCGAGCAGTGAGATTCCCCGGCGTGCTCAGTCCACCGGAACCACTGCCGACGATGCCGGTGGAGGCGTCGAGCGTGACATCGGCAAACTGCTGGATGGCGAGCTGGCCTTTGCCAATGGTGATGGTGCCGCCACGCAGCTCCAGCGTGCCTTCCAGCGCGCCGAGAGCGGCGCTGTTCGTCGCGCCAGTTGCGTTATCGAGGAGCAGGGAGCCGCCCGAGATGCTCGCGGTGCCACCGCCATTATTGAATCCACGAATCGCTGCGGCGTGGAGCGCGAGCCGTCCGGCGACGTTGAAAGCGCCGGTGCCATAGATGTCGAAAGTCGAGTAGCTCAAGAGCGAGACGGTGCTCGATTTTTCCAAGCTGTGCAGCGCAGTGCCCGCGAGCACAAGGCCGTCGGTCGTGCCGAGTGTTCCGGGATCATTGAGCTGGATGCTGATCTGGCCGCTATTGAGCGCGATGACTGTGGCATCCAGCCGCGCAGATGGATCCAGCGCGGTGCCGTAAGTGGAGTCGAGCGTGACGCTCACCCCCGCGATATGCACGCCTGCGCCGATCTCCATATGCGGCTCGGTGGAGGTGGTGATGCCTTGGCGGACGATGCTCGCAGAAGCGTCGGAGCTCACGCGCAGAAGGGTGCCGTCGCCACTGCCGGGCGTCGTGGATTTTCCGAGCACGAGCGTGTCTGCGCCTGCGCCGAGATTTCCTTTTTGCAAAATCTCTGCGCCCGCCGCGATGGTGAGATTTTTGCTAGCGACGAGGATGATCTCGGGGCCGACGAGCGGCGTGCCTGCGTTGTTCACGATGAGGTTGCCCGTTTTCACCGTGACCACGGTGGAGTCTGCGCCGACTTTGCGGATGCCGCCGATGAGCAGACTCTCTGCGCCAAAGGAATTGAGCTGCGATGCGTCGAGCGTGAGCTTGCCGGGGCCGGCGTCGCCGCCTTTGCCAGTGATGACGATGTCCACCGGGCTCGCGATGTCCACGATGCCGCCGCGACTACCGCGCTGCGCACCGGCGGAGACACGGCCATTGAGCTGCATGGAATTGCTCGCCTGCAAAGTGAGCTGCCCCGCATCGGTGGGAAGACGCGGGATTTTCGTATCGAGTAGCTGCGCGCCCGTGCTGAGAAATTCGCTGCCGAGGTAGCTGGCGTAGTCCGCGCGCGCGCCCAGTGCCTTTGGCGAGAGCACCTCGAACCACGCAAGATGTGGCTGCACGGTGCGCTCTGCATTGAGGCCGTTGTAGCGGTAGCCGGGCACGAGTGTAGTGCCATCCGGGAGATCGAGTGTGCCGATGGGCGTGCCTCCTTTTAGCGTGACGAGGCGCGCGCCGGGCAGCAGTGCATAGCGTGCGGGGAGCAACGTGTAATTCCCCTCCTCCAGCCCAGCGCCAGCGCCGAGGTGGATGCTGTCGCCGACACGCAAAGCGCCATTCACAAAGCCGACATCGCCTGTGAGCGTGGTGGCGGAGCTATTCGGCGAATAGGGCGAGAAGTGCGCGCCGTATCCGGGTAAAACGGCGAAGCTCGTGGTGGAGGAAAGCAGGTCGCGCGAGCCGCCGATGCCAGCCACCCAGCGGTAAGAGAGCAAGTCGCCACCGCCTCGGATGTCGAGCCGTGAACCCGCCATGCTATTCACTTTTGCGGCGGCGATATTGATGGTTTTTTGCGACACGCCGCCGCCGGTGATGTCGAGGCCCGTGGGATCAATCCACGTCACGCCGTTGATATTCAGACCAAATGGAACGATGAGATTTTGCCCCTCCACAGGACTGACTGCGGAGACGGAAGTGAACGACGCAGCGCCGAGCGTGACGGTTTTTGCAGCGACGACTTTTTCGCCGCTAAGTTCACTCACGGGCGCATCGCCCTCGCCATTCCAGCCGAGATTGATCGTGCCGAGCGGGACGCGGAGTGTGCCATTTTGCGTGATGTCCGAGGCGAAGACATTCAGCGTGCCGCCCGCAGAAATCGGCAGCGCGCGGATGCCGGATGCAGCAAAGCTGACGCTGCCCGGCAGCGTGGCGTCGCCCACTTTATAGTCCGCCGCGATGATGGTGAAAGTGGTCGCGCTAGGTGGATAGACCTGCCCTGCGCGCATGAAGATGTGGCCCGCTGCCTCCAGCGTGCCGTCGCCACGGATGTCGCCGCCATCCGCGATGAAGCGGGCGTTGCCGATGTTTTGCAGCGAGAGATTCCCGATGTCTATGAGGTCGGCGATGACGGTGAGTTTCCCCACGCCGTAGCTCGGCAGGATTTTCACTGGCTGCGACGCGGCATCGAGGAATGGCGTGCGCGGCGTGCTACCCACCGCAAGCGGAGGGAGGAAGGCTTGGCCAAGCGTAACGTAGGGTGCCTTGAGCGTGACGTTGGAATCGGCAAAGAGCACTCCCGCATCGGCGACGGAAAGCGTGCGCCGAGCATCTATGCGGACGGGGCCGGAAAACTCGACAGTGCCGCGCAACGTGAGCGCATCGAAGCCGCCACCCGCAAATATATCCGCAGTAAAGTGACCGTTACCCGCAGCGCCGATGACCGCCTTCCCAATGGCAATCTCTGCACCCGATGGGAGTGTGAGGCCACTCTGGGTAATTTGTAGAGTCACATCGAGCGGCGTCTGGACATGGCCGGGAGCGTTGAAGCGCCCCGATGAAACGGTGAGCGTGCCGCCCAGCGCCGAGCGCCCGCCAGCAGCGCCGAGCAGCGTGGCATCGTTAAAAAGATGCTGCCCACCAGCGAGCGTGATGGAGCCCGCGTCGCTCTCGATGTGCTCACTCACGTAGGCGCGTGTGTAGAGGCTGGTGTTCACTCCACTATTCTGCGGGACGACAGAAATGCCTGTGACATCGCCGCCCATCTTCACAAATGGAGCGAACGTATCCACGACCCCACTCACGCCAGAGACATCGAGCAAAGCGCCGGATTGCGCGACGATATTGCCACTCACGCTGATGCTGCCGCCGGGCAGCACCGAGCCCGTGTGAAAGCCATAAAGATTCGGCGTGTAAAGCGTCGTGCCTTTTGCGGAGAGCACAGCATTTGCGC